>NZ_SJUU01000001.1:0-349817 GCF_004337115.1 Exiguobacterium sp. SH3S3 | reverse complement strand
CTTATGTTCGTCATATCTGTCACAGGGGTGGCCAAGAAGTTTATGTACGGGCGATTCATCTCCCACCTACGCTGGGCTTCGCCCCAGACGCTTAGAGGTGGGAGAATTCTCGCTTAATTATGTTAAAAAGGATGACCCGAAAGTCATCCTAACTTTTAAACTGCCATTTCGGCATACATGTCTTTCAACTGTTTCGTCGCGGCTTCATCCATCTGAAGGGCGACGAGCTCGACGAAGCGCAGGGCTGGATCGGTATCACCTGACAAGGCGACGATTTCAGCAGCCGCGCCGTCAAGGGCGAGTAGAATTCCTGAAACACCTAGCGTCGGATAGTAACGGAGCAACGCCCGAACATGCTTCATCTCGGAGACGTCATTCCCATTAATTTTGAGTGATTTAACGGCAAGCTCTTTGTGCGTGCCGATGGCAAATTTATCTTCCCATACCTCTTCAAGTGTGATCAACGCTTCCACATCATAGGCACCATCTGTGAAACGAACTAGTTTTTCCATGTGACATATCCCCTCTCGTTTATCTACTCTTATTATAAAAAAGATTCAGCGGAATAGTTTGTGAAATATTGAACATTATGTGTAAACTTTGTCTCACCTCACGATTAGACATAAAAAAAGGCCCCTCCGAGGAGGGGCAAATAATGGAAGAGTAAAACACCATTGGCAGTACATTAATAATATAACATCGAATGTAAACGTTTACAATGTGTTTCTGAAACTTTTTTCAAGCGGCATATGTAAGACGTCAATCCCACTTTCCCGCATCAAATCAAGTCCATCCCCGTGCTCATAGCCGACAGCGTACACGACTCGGGCCACGCGCGCAGCGATGAGCGCGAGCGAGCAAGAATGGCATGGTGAATGGGTCACATAGGCGGTAGCGCCGAATGCGTTCGTCGAATCAGCGGCCAATTTCCCGATCGCATTGATTTCGGCATGGATCTCGTGTTGTTTTGACCAATTGTGATGTTCGAACGGGTCGCTACATTTAACAAATGTCACACCTTGCTCGATGATGCGCACAGACGGCTCGGTCAAGTCGACCGTATCATCCGTCACATATTCGGCTCGTTGGTAAAATCCGTCATCACGTTTTAGAAAGATTTCATTACAGTTCGTATGTCCCGGCGGTGTCCCGTTCAATCCGATCGAGATCGGTTTCTCATCTTTGACGATGACACAGGCGACACTCTTCGAGGCACATTTCGAGTGCCGTTCCGCCATCATGTCGGCGAACTGTAACCACGTCTCGTCCCACAATCGTTGTTTCTCCATCCTGATCCTCCTCATGGAAAAAGAAAGTCTGAATGCTCAGACTTTCTTTTTAGTATCCAGTCTCTTTTGGCAACTCTTTATTCTTTGAGGCAATTTCGATGACTTTTTCTTTCAGTTCGTGCTCCATCCGATCGAGCTCACGTTCGGCCTCACGACGCTTCTGCTTGCCTTCCTGTTGGATACGCAGCGTTTCGTCGAGCGTTGACAATAGATTCTCGTGCGCGACTTTGAGCGATTCGACCGAAACGATCCCTTTTTCGTTCTCGGTTGCGATCTCGATCGACGAATCTTTCAACATTTTCGAGTTTTGTTCGAGCAGTTGGTTCGTCGTCTTCGTGACGTCTTGTTGCATCCGGAGTGCCGTTTTCTGGCGCGTCAAGCTGAGGGCGAGGACGACTTGGTTTTTCCAAAGCGGAATCGTGTTGACGACAGCCGACTCGATTTTCTCGGCTAAGATTTGGTTATTTTGTTGGATGACACGGATTTGCGGCGCCATCTGCAGACTGATCGTCCGGCTCAACTTCAAATCATGCAACTTCTTCTCGAACCGGTCTGTCAATTGGATCATATCGTTTAGCTGTTGCAGCTTCACTTGATCTCTCGTCGTTTCGACTTCTTGACGGAGCGGCGCGATCTCGTGATCGCGGACGTGGTCGAGCTTCGTCTCACCGGCTGCGATATAGACGTTCAATTCTTCGAAGTAGCGCTTGTTCTTATCATACATTTGATCGAGCATCGTAATGTCCTTCATCAGACCGAACTTGGCTCGGTCGAGATTGTGAATGACTTCTTCCAAATAGACGTTCATTTTTTCAAATTGAAGCTTATAGTTTTCAGCTTTCTTTTTCGCTCGTCCGATGAGCGGTAAGTTGTCTATAAAACTCTTCTTCTCCGGTTGAAGCATATCCGGGTCCATCTTCCGAACGTTTTGCATCAAATCGGACAACAACTTACCTGCGTCGCCACCGTCTTTCATGCGGACCTCGGTCAAGATTTGGTCAGAGAATTGAGACAGTTCCCGTTGGACGTTCGATCCGAATAACATGACGGAGTCTGTTTTTTTAATATCGATCGACTCGGCGATCCGGGTGATTCGTTCCCGGTGTTGTTGCGGCACGTCGGCTTTCGGTTGGATGGCCGGCACCTCATGTTTTTCTGTCATCGAGGACCAATCCACAGACGGGTCAGAGATTTCCTCTGTCTCGGTCTTTGTTTTCGTCTGTGAAGTGAGCTCTTCTTCTGGCCATGACTGCCAGTTCGTTTCATTCGATGAAGTCATGTTTTTTTCTCCCTTCCGGTTGATCTGCCAATACCCGTTCCATCATGATCAATTCGCGTTCGAAGTCGACAGCGTCGTCTTCGAGCAGACGGCTCCGTTGTTCTTTGAACTTATCGACGATGAGCCGCATATTGGTGATCAGTTGCTCTCGTGTCTCTTCTTGAATGACGACACGTTTTCCTTCTAGTTCTTTAAATTTCAAGACGACGGACACGAGCGAGTCCAAATAAAACGTGAACAGATCTCTGACGTGCTTCGCATCTTGGGGGTTCTCGAACAATTCGGCAAACAGTTCGTGTGCCTCTCTCGAGACCGCCTTCATTTCACGACGAACTTCGACATCTTTTATTTCAGGCAAGATACGATCGATCTGCTGGAGTTTTTCGTACCCTTGCTCGATCGTCCGTTGTAAAAATTGCAGTTCCAAGTCGTCTGTCGCTTCGAACTGACGGACCGGTGCCACATCTTCCATCGGTTTAAGGATGCGGGAACCGACGAACGGTTCTTCTTCATCGAGCAACAGTTTTTTCTTCGCCCGTTTCGCTACCGGTGCGGGTGCCCGCTTACGTCGTTTGTTACTCGACCACACCTCATTCAATACGAGCGCCCCGACGATGATAAACAGCCAGGAGAAATCAAACACACTTATGGCAAAATATAGGATTGCCCCGGTCAGGGCCCATTTCATCCATGTCTTCATCCTTGTCACCTCGTCTCATGATACTTCTATTGTACCTTACGTGAACCGTCAACAAAAGTTTCGTCATCTTTATAAGCTTAGCATAATGAAGCCGTTCGCTCTCTCGGTCGCAAGTACGAAAAAAAGCAAGGGGAAGTTCCCCTTGCTTAGCTGATTAACCATGTCGAGACCATAACGATTGCGACCGTCACCGGGATGACGTAACGAATGAGGAAACGCCATACCGGATACAATTTAGCGCCCGTCCCGGACGTTTTAATCTCGTCTTGCAAAATACGCTCATCGACGACATGGCCGACAAAGATTGACGTGAGTAACGCCCCTGTCGGCATGAGGATGTAACTGACGACATAGTCCATCGAGTCAAAGAACGTACGGCCGTTCAAGAACTGCAACTCACTCATCAGTCCGAACGATAAGGCCGAGGGGATCCCGACGGCGAACACGATGGCCGCTGAGAGGAGTGTGACGTTACGCTTCGACATCGTTTGTTTCTTCTCGTTCAATTTATCGGTCACACCGGCGACGACGACTTCTAGCATCGCGATCGAAGACGTGATCGAGGCAAACGTGAACAATAAGAAGAACAATACCATGAAGAAGCCGCCGAGTGGGACTTGGTTAAATACGGCCGGCAACACGACGAACAGGAGCGCCGGGCCTTCTGCCGGATCGAGCCCCGAGGCGAAGACGGCCGGGAAGATGGCGAGTCCCGCCAAAATTGAAACAGTGACGTTCAACAAGACGATCATATTTGCCGAGCGGTTGAGCGTCCCTTTCGTTTGAATGTACGAGGCGTATGTGAGCATCGCCGCCACCCCGAGCGACAGCGAGAAGAACGCTTGCCCGAGCGCGAACAAGACCGACTCGCCGGTCAGTGCCGAGAAGTCAGGCTGCAAGAAGAAGCGGACCCCTTCCATGGCACCGTCAAGTGTCAACGAGCGGATGACGAGCACGATGAAACTGACGAACAGGAGCGGCATTAAAATCTTGCTCATCCGCTCGATTCCGCCTTCTACCCCTTTCAAGACGATGAGTAGCGTGATCAATAAGAACAAAAATTGTCCGAAGATGGCAATCCCAGGAGATGCGACGACGTCCGCGAACACGGTCCCGAACTCGTCAGGTGACCGGCCACTGAGCGTCCCGCTCAAGCCGAGCCCGACATAGATCAACACCCATCCACCGATGACACTGTAGAATGATAGCAGTAAGAAGCAAGCGATTACGCCGAGGTAACCGACCAATGTCCAATGGCGATGGCCGAGTTTTTTAAAGGCAAGGAGCGCCGTCTTTTGCGTCGAGCGCCCGACGATGAACTCTCCGATGAGAAGCGGCAGACCGAGTAAGAATGTGAATGCTAAAAACATGAGCAAAAAGGCGCCGCCCCCACTTGTTCCCGTGACATATGGAAATTTCCAGATGGCACCGAGACCGATTGCGGACCCTGCGGCCGCTAAAATGAATCCAATTTTTGAGGCGAACGAATTTTGCGCCATTACTATCCCTACTTCCTAATTTCATTTCATTTTCATAATAATAGTGAAATACTAACACGGTTCAGAAACGAGAACAACAAAAAACAGAGAAAAGTCTGAATTCTTTCCTCTGCCTTCGTAAACGATTATGGGACGAGAAATGTCAGTTCATTCGGTAACACTTTAATCTGTAAATGATCCGTTTCAAAGTGTTCACCATCCACATCGATGACTTGTGGCTCACGCAAAAACACATCAAGTTGCTCCATTTGGAGATGGACCCATTCTGACGACGACTGTTCGAGTCCGAGCTGTTGCGTCAATAGCTGACGAATCATCGGGAAGCCGATGGCCGAGCTATGGACGACTTCGACGAGACCGTCCGTGAACGATTGCGTCGCGATCTTCGTCGGGACCGTGCCGAGATAGGCACCGTTGCCGACGTATAGAAAGCTGACGGCCCCATCATGGATGACCTCGCCCGCCCGCTCGATACGGACCTTGAACGGATCGAGTTCACGGAACTGACGAATCGTCGCTAAAAAGTAACCGATCGAGCCGAGCGTTTCTTTTTGGAGCGGGTCGATTTGTCGGGAAGCGTCCGCGATCAATCCGACCCCGACAAAGTTGAGGGCGAACCGGTCGTTGACACGCATCACATCGACCGATTGCTGCTCGCTCATTTTAAACAGGCGAGCCGCCTCAATCGGTTCAACAGGCAGTTCAATCGCCCTCGCGAAGTCGTTGCACGTCCCCGCTGGCACGAGACCGACGCTCGGACGTTCGTCACGAGGCAACGCCATCAATCCGTTGACGACTTCATGAAGCGTCCCGTCCCCACCGATGAGGATCAAATGATCGAATCCACTGCTCGTTCGAGCAAGGTGCGCTGCATCCCCTTCAGCTAGCGTCTTTTGGATGAGGATCTCTTGATACATCGACTCGACTGTCCCGACCACTTCGCCGAGCATCGTCTCGCTCGCACCCGACTTCGGGTTCGAAATGATCATCGCTTTCATAGTAGACCAGCTTGTTCCAAGAAGTCTTGGGCTACGTCGTAGGCCCGTTCTTTCCCGTAAGCGACCCGACGGTTCAATTCAGACATCTCTTCGTCAGTGATGAGTCCGCCCAACTGGTTGAGCGCGTCCTCGATCTCCGGATGTTCTTCAAGCGTTTCTGCTTTCAAGAGTGGAGCACCTTGATAAGGCGGGAAGAACTGTTGATCGTCTTCTAACACGAGCAGGTCGTTTTCGGCGATATCCGCGTCGGTCGAATACGCATCGATAAGATTGACGTCGCCCCGTGCGATGGCGCTGTAACGAAGTTTCTGCTCCATCGAAACGACAGAAGGGAAATCAAGTCCGTACGCTTGCTGGAGTCCTGGATATCCGTCTTCACGGTCCGTGAACTCGAGCGTGAATCCGGCCTGGATGTCATTTTGCACGCTACGTAAATCTGAAATCGTCGTGACGCCTTCAGTTTCCGCATAGTCACGCGGGATCGCGATGGCGTACGTGTTATTGAATTGCATCGGTTCAAGTAAAACGAAGCCGTCATCTGCTAGCGCATCCCGTGCTTGTTCGTACACTTCACGGGCATCGTTTGAATTCGGTGTTTCTTTCACCAGACTCGCGAGTACCGTCCCGGTGAATTCAGGATAAATATCGACATCACCGGATTTCAACGCTCCCCAGACGAACGTCGTCTCTCCGAAGTTCGGACGGACCGATACGGTCAGATCCGTCTCTTCTTCGATCAACAGTTTGTACATGTTCATCAAGATCTCCGGTTCAGGACCGAGCTTCCCGGCGACGACGAGGTCGGTCTGTTGGGTACGGCCCAATGCGAGTGGTGCCGCGACAATTATCGCCAAGACGGTCGATACGGCGATCAGCTTCGTCTTGTTGCGGGTCGCCGTCGCACCTTCCATTTGACGGAGCAAGAAGTCGAACAATAATGCGAGAATGGCTGCTGGGATCGCACCGAGCAAAATCAAATAGTTGTCGTTTCGGTTAATTCCAAGCAAGATCAACGTCCCGAGTCCGCCTGCTCCGACGAGTGCCGCCAGCGTGGCTGTACCGACAATTAACACCATCGCTGTTCGAATCCCGGCCATGATGACCGGTAGCGCGAGCGGTAGTTCGACTCTCATCAAACTTTGGTTCGGTCTCATGCCGCAACCTTGCGCGGCTTCGATCAGTGACTTATCGACTTCGTTCAACCCCGTGAACGTATTGCGAAGGATTGGCAGCAACGCGTACAGAACGAGCGCAATCGTGGCAGGAAGTGCACCGATCCCAACGAGCGGAATCATAAGACCGAGTAGAGCCAAAGAAGGAATCGTTTGGATGATGGCGGTGAAGCCGATTGCTGTTTCGGCCACTTTTTTACGCCGCGTCAGCCAGATACCTAACGGGACCGCAATTAACACCGCAATCAAAAGGGAGACGACAGAAAGTTGTAAATGCTCGATTAGCGCTTCGACCAATTCCCCGCGTCGATTTTGGAACGTTTCAAGCATCTGCCTCACCTCTTCCGTGTTGTGTAAAGTCGAGCACGAACGGATCATCACTCGCTCGAATCTCGTCAGGCGTGCCGACGACGACCAGTTTTCCGTCACGCATGAGAGCGATCCGGTCCCCGAGTTTCATCGCTTCCTCAATATCATGAGTGACGAACAGAATCGTCTTCCCTAACTCATCGTTCAACCGTTTGATGTCATCTTGGAGCTGGGCCCGACTGATCGGATCGAGCGCCGAGAACGGTTCATCCATTAAAATGACTTCCGGGTCGGCCGCGAGCGCTCGCAAGACGCCGACTCGTTGTTGTTGACCACCCGACAGTTCAGGCGGTTTTTTAGAACGGAGGACAGGGTCGAGACCGGCGATTTTCATCAGTTCGGTCACACGGTCTTTCGTCTTCGTCTTCGGCCATTTCAATAGGTCCGGAACGACGGCGATGTTCTCTTCGACCGTCAAATGCGGGAACAATGCGATTTGTTGGAGCACGTAGCCGATGTTGCGTCGCAGTTCATAAATGTCGAACTGATAGATTTCGCGCTCATCAATCAGGATTTTCCCGTCAGTGTGGTCAATCAGACGATTCACCATCTTCATCGTCGTCGTCTTGCCACAACCCGATGGCCCGATCAATACGAAAATCTCTCCTTTTCGTACCGTCAAACTCAAGTTTGCAACAGCCAATGTCCCATCATCGTAACGCTTGGAAACGTTTTGAAATTCAATCAACACAATCCCTCCTCGGCTTTTCACATTATATGAAAGTCAAATATTAGTTTGCCCGTTTCCAGCGATTGTTAAACAATAAAAGGTTCTCCCGCGGGAGAACCTTTTCGTTATGGAAGTGTGATGGTAACGTGGCGACGACCCCAATTGATTGCCTCGCTCTTCGTATCGACGAGTAGATCGACGATGTTGCCTTTAATGCGTCCCCCCGTATCGAGAGCGATCGCTTGACCGATCCCTTCGATCTGTACGACCGTACCGAGCGGGATGACGACCGGATCGACGGCGATGATGCGCATGCCGTTATAAAAAATCGAATCCGTCACGTCGTGTCCCGTCGCCGTCAACACCCGGCCCCCGTATGAGCCGTTGTCTGCCGCATCATTCGTATAAGCTGTCGACTCAGCTTGAATGACGCGCCCGCTGTTTGTCGAGACAGGTTTCGCCACAGCGTTTGTCGTGGCTTGCTCTGCTTTCGCTTCTGCCTGGCGCTTCGCTGCTTCTGCAAGTCGCGCTTTCTCAGCCGCGACCCGCTTTGCTTCCGCCAACCGTTTCGCTTCCCGCTCTGCCTGCTGCTTGGCTTTTTCTTCTGCCACTCGTTTCTCTTCCGCGAGTCGCTTCTCTTCCGCGAGTCGCTTTTCGCGCTCGATTTTTTGTTGGCGCTCAAGCTCGATCGCAATCCGTTCCAACTCCAGCGGGTTTTGTACGATTTTCTGTTCTGTTCCGATTCCAATTTGAGCGGCGTCGGCAGTCGTAGCAACTACGAACGTACCGGCGACGACAAACAGAAGCGTCATCATATATTTCAAATATTTCATAGTGATTAGGTCAGCCCTTTCTCGTCTTCTAACGAACAGGAGTAAATTTACCATGCCGTCTCGAACCCGAGAAGTGGTTTTGACGAAGTGAAATATTGCTGACATATGAACGAACGTTTAGTTACAGATTGTAACAATTGCCGAAAACGTTGCTATACAAGCGACCTAACAAAAAAATTACAGATCGGTTACAAACGTCCTCGTAACAAATCTGTAATCTGTTTGTCATTCTGTTTCAGCTGTAATCGGGCGTAAATCATGGGCCCGGACCATCCCCCAAGGCGCCACATCGACTTCAACTTCGAACGTTTTCGCACCTTCGATCACAGCTTTCTCGTCCTCGGCGACACGGTATGAACTCATGTCGGTGATGAAGACTTGGCGATCGTAATATTCAGCCCGCGTCCCACCAAAGAACGGTCGGGAGCTGACCCGGTCGATTGTGGCAAAACCAGCGTCATCCGTTTTGAATGAGACGTAGACCGTCCCGGAATCGACATCTTGTCGCCCTTGCAACGAATCAAACTCGAGATAGACGTAATCCCCAAAAAATGGGTCATACGGCTCGTACGACGTCGCTTTGAACGTATACGACTGGCCGAACCAAGACACCGCATAAACGAGCAAGATAAAACCGATGGCAATCAATACTTGTACGATCGGTACAAGCCAAGGAGTGATTCGTTTCATGTCCGAGCATCCCCTCTCGTACGGCTACGCCACCACAACGCGAGCGACAACGCGAATACGATCAACGCCCCGATCAAGAAGAAGAGCGAGATGTCGAGCCGATCCCAAACATAAATGAAATAAATCGTCATTTGGACAAGTAAGAAATAGATGAACGCCAAAACGATCGGTTTCCGCTCATGGTCTTGCATGATCAAGTAAGCGAGCGCCACCACTTCAAGCAAGATCGCGAGTAAGATACCTGAATCTTCGAATAGCGAGAACGGGATGACCGCGAGTAGGCTCACCCACAGCAAATCGGGGCGACGATGTGTCAAGTACACAGCCACGAGGACGACGGAAAGCAGCGTGGCCTCGATGACGGACGGCTGACGTTGAGACAACCAACCCTCGGTCGCATTGACCAAGTAACCGATGGACAAGATGGCAGCGACGAACAAGAAGAGATACTGCCACTGAGCCCGCTCCCGGTAGACGAGGAACAGGATATGCAGTGCTGCGAGTGCCCAAAGCGGCCAAAACCGTCCCTCGTAATCGATATACTGACCGATCGTGAGCAACAGTCCGTAAAAGCTGAACCAGGCGAAAATCCGGTCAAGCTCGTTATCACCGTAATGGAACCAAACCCACGTCACGAGCAGGCCGAACAGGATGAGTGTGATCCCGATTCCTTGAAAGCTGTTCGTGACCGCTAAAAAAGCGGCTAGCGCTGCGATGAACGTGAAGATCGGGTGCTTATAGATCAGTTTGTGCAGGACGGCGACAGCAAAGAATAGCCAAAACAGAAGCGGTAGTTGCGAGGAAAGATTATACGTTGTGAAGATGACAATCATCGTGGCGACGAAGAAAACGACGCCGAGGACGCGGAACAACGTCACATACCGAGGGGCTTTCACTTGAAGCCGCTCCGCTGCTACGTACATCCCGAGCATGAAGACAAGGAATATGGATACTTTGACGAGGTCTGGGATCGCTTGCCAGTTGGCGGCGACAAAACTGAATAGACTAAGGGCGAGCAGGATTGATCCGATAATGACAAGAATTGGCGGTTTGTGCTCACGTTTGTCACTAACCGCCAATTTCTTATATTCAAAATCAATCAACCGTTGACCGGTCGTTTCATCTAGCAAACCCGCCTCTTTCCATTCACGAACTTTTTTGTCAATGGACACCTGAATCATCCCTTTCGGTTAAAAGGTCAGCTGGCGCGTTCGATCAATTCCAATTCTTTTTTCAACAAAACTTGTTTCTCAAACTCGAGGCCGAGCTGTTGATATTCCTCCATGATGGAAACGTCCCCGATGACCGTATTCGTTAATACGGCAGTCACTTCTGCGACCCATCCTTCACGAGTTGACTTGACGATATCACCCACAGCGAATTCTAAAGACACACCCATTCACTTCCAATCTTAAATTTGTTTTTATCATTATAACTAAATTATATAGGTTTGAATACGTTTTCTTTTGTACATTTGATGAATTGTGACAAAATTTTTCCAGTCAATCCCCAAATAATGTAGTCTTCATGTTCGTAAAAAGGTTCTCTCATTTTAATTACCCGTTTTTCATACGCTTTAGCGTTCGCCATTCGGTCAAACGGAATATTTTGATCCGGATTCATCGTCCATTCCATCTCGCCGTGAAACGGATCAATTAACAGTAACGTTTCGACAGGAACGGTGAACAGATGATCGACTTCATCCGTTTGACGTACGTCCGGAACTGTCGGAATCATCCCGACGAACGGATAGATGAGTTGACGGTGCGGCGTGGCGAGCGGCTGTAAGCGACCGATGACCTCGATCGTCTCGAGCGGTACCTCGAGTTCTTCACTCGTCTCTCGGACCGCGGCCTCGACAGGTGTCTCCCCTCGCTCGAGCCGACCTCCCGGGAACGAGATCTCTCCAGGTTGGCGGCGCATCGTATGGGCCCGGACTTCAAAGACGACGTGCCAGACGTCATCGATTCGCGTCAACGGGATCAAGACGGAGGCGGTCTGTTCATAATTCTCTTCCATCGAGAAACTTTCTCGTAATTTCGCTTCAGTAACCCATGATTGTTTCATGATTTTCAACCTCGCTCTCTCTGTTTTACAGTTCCACCAGCGTCTCCTCGTTTAAACGTGGCAAATGTCGGAAATATCATTATTAATGATAGGAGATGGTGGAATTGGTTCAACAAGTTGATATATTGATCGTCGGGGCGGGGCCGACAGGACTCACACTCGCTTTGACATTAGCCAGATATGGAATCTCTTTTGAAATCATCGATCGAAAAACGACGCCTTCGAACAACTCACGGGCCATCGGGATTCAGCCGCGAACGATCGAAGTGTTTTCACGCCTTGATGTCGCCAAAGAAGTACTCAGTCGCGCCAGAACTATCGAAAAAGGAAACTTATACTTTTCTGGGCAGTGGACGGCCAAACTCGAGTTCTCACGTCTCGTCACGCCTTACCCGTTCGTCACGCTATTGCGACAAAACGAGACCGAGGCCATCTTAGAACAGGCGTTGAACGACCACGGGCACTACGTTCAACGCGGCGAGTCACTCGTCTCGTTGACCCACTATCCGACACGTGTGCTCGCCCATCTCGAATCCGACTCGAACCGTACGATCGAAGCCAAGTATATCGTTGCGGCCGATGGCGCCAACAGTTCGATTCGCCGTATGCTCGCGCTCCCGTTCAGCGGGAAGTCGTTCAAAGAGTCTTGGGTATTGGCCGATATGAAGGCGAAATGGAACATCTCCCGTGAAGAAGTACACATCTTTTTCTCGGACCGTGGCGTGTTAGAAGTGTTCCCGCTGACGGATGACACGATCCGGATTACCGGTAACCTCGCGAGCGACGAATCATTCAGCGAGGCCGAGTTGCACGAATTGGTCGAACAACGGAGCCACATGCCGGTAGAGATCGACGAGGTCGAATGGTTTTCGCTGTTTAGGGTGCACAATCGCATGGTCGACTCGTTCATCCATAACCGTGTCATCTTAATGGGCGACGCGGCGCATATCAATTCGCCCGTCGGCGGCCAAGGGATGAATACGGGCATCGCCGACTCGTTCAACCTCGGCTGGAAGCTTTGGCTTCATCTGAAAGCAGGGGCGCCGTTCAGTGTCGTCGACACGTACCGGGACGAGCGTGAACACGTCGCCAGAAACGTCTTGCAGACGACGAACGTCGCGACCGAAGTGCTCCAAACGACGCTCCCGATCTTATTGCCGTTTCAAGCAGTCGGAGCGGACGTGTTCACCCGCGTCAATTTGATTAATGAAAAGATCACCGAACGGATCGCCCAGCTCCACTTGTCTTACCCTGGACACTCACGTGTACCGTTCATCCGGGTCGCCGAAGGAAAGATCTTTCCCGAGATCGAGATGATCCGATCCGATGATGGCCTTCGTCAAAAGATCTCTGAAGTCGCCGATGGCCGCTTCCAAGTGCTCGTCCTCGATGACGGCAAACGTGACCCAAGTGAGTTATATGAGTACTTGAACGCTCATCAATCATTCTTCCAAATCATCACGTTGTCTAAAACAAGCCGTCCTTTCTTTGACCAAGGCAACGAACTAGCGAAATCCTTGTTCATGCGTCGGGGCGTCCTCGTCATTCGACCGGACGGATACCTGCTGCATAAACAGCGTCATATGCGACCTGAACCGCTACGTGACAAACTGTCGGTCTGGTTACCGTCTTAAGTCAAAAGCTCCACTCGTGAGAGTGGAGCTTTTGTCAGGATGGTGCATTGTAATAAAGTGTCCCCGGTTTCGATAGGGTCAAGTCATAAAACGCCTCGAACGCTTCCACGTCCTCTAATTTCCGAAAATCGACTTTGTCCGTCTGTTCGTTCGGAATCGCAACGATGATGCCATCGACCGTCGATTTGATCATGCCCGTCTGTCCGTTATGGATTCGAATGTAGAGCACGTGCTCACTTTGCAGTAATTTTACGGCTTCACGCCGTGATTGTATCGTCGTTTTCACAGTCATCCCTCTCTTCTTTTCGAGTATACGGTCCGCCGCTGTTGCTTTCAACCGTTTCCCCCTTTAAAATTGTGTAAAGAAGGGGTTGAATGTGTTGGAAACTATATTGATTATCGCGCTTGGCGCGCTGTTCGTCATCCTCGTGACAATCCGGACGATTCGTAACTTGCAATGGGTCCGCTTTGGTGAGGCGTTTGGGAAACAAGGTGAGGAGTTACTCGAGGATTACACCTACTTGACGGAAAAAGGCGTCACGTGCCGAATCGAACAGGGCTTGCCGACCGGGCGCTTGTTTAAACCGCTCGCCAAAAACCTTGATGACCGGGTCGCTTTGTTCGTGCACCGAAATGATGAAAAAAAAGCAAAAGAGCTACTAAAGTAAAAAAGGTGCCGCGGCACCTTTTTACTTATTTTACTTATGTAACTGGCGCTCTGAACAATAATAAGCGATTTGCTTGATTGTCGCCTCTGATAGGAGCTCGAGTTTCGTCTTGGCGATGACTTTGTCGATCGCTTCGAACGAGTCTTCACAGTTCGCTTTAACACGTTCGACTTTAAGACGTGACGCTTCTGGAAAAATTAAAAATGACGTGACCGGTACGGCCTTGCCGCATTCTTTTTTTAATAGGCTCCGAACTTGTTTCGTCATCTGCTCGAGTCCTTCGACTGGATGCGGATAGATGTTTTTCCACCCGAGTGAGGTTTCTAACCGACACTCTCGGTTCGTCACATGGACGGCCGTCGTCGTCCGATTGATTTGGACTAAAAAGACGCCTTTCGGTCCGACGAGCACGTAGTCGAGCACGTTGTCACCGATTTCGACCCGTTCAATCATCATCCAATCGAAGCGACACGTGTGCCGAATGATTTCTACGATCTCATCCGTATACGATTTCGGCGGCAAGATGACCTCTTCTTTCGTTCGGAACAATCCTTTCGTCTGTCGTTTCACCGGCTCTTTCTTGACGGCCGTCAACACTTGTAACATCTATTCCACCTCCTCTCGTTATTCGCTAGGTCCGACTTGTTTTCCGAAGACGGCCTTTTCTAAGTTTGAAATCCGACGCAACATATCGTAGTTCGAGGCGACAGGTTGGGCCGGTTTCACCGGCTCGGTCGGTTCGCTTGAACCGCGGCGCAACGATTCGTTTTCTTGTCGCAAACGTTCGATCTCTTTCGCCATCTTCTCATAGTCCCGGATGACGACGTCTAAAAATTGGTCGACTTCTTCTTGCGAGTAGCCGCGGAGGGCCGTCTTGAATTCTTGTTTATAGATTGCTTCGGCTGTTAATTCGGTTTGCATAGTCTTCACTCCCACTGTTGTTCCCACTGTTTTTCTTCCTCGATCACACGCAGGTCGTCTTGTGTGATCATGAATAGTTCCATCTGGTGTTTTCGTTTAGCCCCTTCAACGAGGAAACGGGGGCTTCCTCCCGTCTCTTCGTCATACAACGTAATTAATCCTGCTGCCTTGTCTAAAAAGACCGCTGTTTTTGCGCGCAGCTGACTCGGGTCTTCATAAGGACGTTGCGTGAGCGGTTCAAAAAAATCGGCTTCGAGCCGCAACTGGCTGAATAACTCTTGTTCATACGGCTTATACCGTTCTTCCATCTCTAAAAATGGCGGAAACACCGCGATTTTAATCGGGTGTGTTTCTCTTAACTCTAACAATACTTGTCCTGCCCACAATTCACAACCGTTCGTTCCACTGAAGATGAACCATTCGGCCCCGAGTTCGATTGCTTCTGTGATCTTTCGGCGGTACGCTTCTTGGATGATCTCGATGCCGGGATGGTCGGCTTTGAAGATCCCAAGCTCATGGGGCCGATACCCGGTAATCGCAACAACTTTCATAACCTCTTCCTTTCTAACCGAGCTAGACGATGGTTGAGCGCGTGTTGCTGTTTTTGGACGGTCTGTTTCAAGACCGTCTTTTGCTGTTCCACGATCGCAATCGCCTGCTCGGTATATCGAATGGCTGACACGACATCTTTTTGCTGATGTTCTGCATACTTGGCTAGCTCGACCAACGCCTCGGTCGTCCCGACTTCTTTGAAAAGAGGAAGCGCTTCGACGATGCGGCCGGTCCGCTTTAACAGCAGCGCTTGACGCATTTTCGCCCGTTTTGTCGGTTGCTCGATCCGTTCATACTGTTTGAGTGCCTCGTCCGTACTCCCTAGATCGTTCAACCAATGGGCCCGCTCTTCTCCAAACGTCGGCTCGTCTGCTTCGACGAGGTGACAGAGCCGCTTATAAAGCGACACGAGGCTCAAGCAATCGGCGTGATGGTGCTCGATGACCGGTTGTAAAATATCAGGGTCCCGCTCTTTGACGTATTGAAAGTAATGCATCGGGGCGAGAAAACCTGGCAGATCGTCCGTTCGGGCATGTCCAAAATGGGCCTCGACCGCTTTTAACGAGACCGACTCGAGTGTCGGCTTCAACAGACGCCTTGACGCATGCAACAGATCGACATGACCGACGGCGGGCAACGCCTTCACTTTCGTCCGGACGAACGTATGACGCGTCTTGATTTGCGGCCAATCGAACGATTTTCCATTGTACGTCACGAACCGGACCTCGTCGCCGATGTCATTGAGAAAGTGATAGTAGAACGCGGTCTCAAACGCCGGGTGCGGCAATACGTACTGAATCATCTCGAGATGGTCTGGCTTGAAGCGGGCGAACCCGATCAAAAAGATGGATGTCCCGGCACCACGGAGCCCGGTCGTCTCCGTATCCATGAACAACACTTGGTCATACGGCACGTCGACCGTGAAGAACGGATGGTCTGCCGTCCCGAGGGCACGTTTCGCCGCGTCGAACGTAAAGTCGTGATACGTTGCTTCAAGCGGGTAAATCTCTTTCAAGCGCACGCACCACTCGCTTTCAAACGTCAGGATCTCGCCACCTCGCGCAATCCACTTGGCTTGCTCCGCGTCATCTGGTGTGACCGTCGCTTGTTTCGGTTCATTTGTTTTGATGAGTCGTGATAGCTTCGCTTTCATATCGTTCCTTTCAATGCGGTCAACTGATTGACAACTTGGTCTTTAAAGTCACCGTAGCCGATCATCCCGACGCAACGTGGGCATCCGCTCACACACGGACAATCCTCGACCGTGCGGATTGCTGCGTCTAAAATTTCAGCGGCGTCTCGGAAGAGCGCTTCACTCAAGCCGATACCGCCCGGATAGCGGTCGTACAAGTAGACGGTCGGTTTATTCGTATGGGTCGCTTTCATTTGAATCGTCGTGAACAAGTCGAGCGTGTCGCACATCAAGTAGAGCGGGGCGAGCCGGCGCAACAAGTCGCTGACGGCCTCGAGCTGATCTTCCATATCGGCTTCCGAGTAAGCGAACCGGTCATCGAGCGTGAACCAAGTCGACGTCGTATGCAGCTCCCGTTCCGGCAAGTGGATCGGACCAGATCCGATATTCTCATGCGTCCCGAACTTGATCTTCTTGAACAGCGTCGCCATCGCGATGACCGACACTTCACCGAACGTCTTGGCACCGCTCGTCTTATTTTCTTCTAGCACCTTTAACTCCACGGCCAAGTTCGCGTCTGTGTAGTAATCGACATCGACGCGCCGCACGTACGCTTTCTTCTCTTCAAAATCGAGTTTCTCGACTTGATATTGCTCGGCCCCATGCAAATAGATCGCCTCGTCGTGAAGCAGCGTCATCGCACTGAACGTGTCCATCTCGCCGATGACTTGATGTTTCGCCGTCTGGTCGACGATGACGACGTTCTCTTGATCGCTCGTCCGCAGCGAGATGTCGTGGGCCGGGAAGGCGTCCGTCATCCAATAGTATTTATTAGCGCGCTCATGCAAGATTTGCGCGTCCGTCAAGAAATCAAGGATATCCTCGGTCTCGACCGTACCGAAGCGTTCCCCTTTTTGGAACGGGAGTTCGAAGGCGGCGCACTTCATATGATCGACTAAAATGATCAAGTTGTTCGGGTCAAGACGGGCCGCCTCAGGAGATCGCTCTAAAATCAGGTCTGGTTGCTCGACGACGAGTTGGTCGAGTGATGACGACGAGGCGACGAAGATGACGAGTGATTCCGACTGGCGACGGCCGGCTCTTCCTGCTTGCTGCCAGAGCGAGGCGACGGTGCCGGGATATCCGTTCAATACGCACGCTTCGAGTTGACCGATGTCAACACCGAGTTCGAGCGCGTTCGTCGAAACGACGGCTTTGATTTCACCGTTCCGGAGCCTGCGCTCAATCTCACGCCGTTCTGACGGAAGATAACCGCCCCGATAACCGACGATCGACTTCGGTCCGAGTTCACGTCTCGTCAATTCTTGCAAATACGTCAATAGCACCTCGACACGGACCCGTGACCGAGCGAAGACGATCGTTTGAATATCGGCCTCGACAAGTTTTGACGCGATCCGCTTCGTTTCGAGCGTGGCGCTCCGACGAATCCCGAGCGCTTCATTGACGACCGGAGGGTTATAGAAAATGAGGTGTTTCCTCCCTTGCGGGGCTCCATTATTGTTGACGAGCGTCACTTCTTCCTCGGTCAACAGCTCGGCCAGCTCGACCGGGTTCGCGATCGTCGCGGACGTCATGATCCATTTCGGATAACTTCCATAGTAGGCACAGATTCGTTTGAGCCGCCGAAAGACGTTGGCGACATGGCTCCCGAATACGCCGCGATACGTATGCAGTTCATCGACAACGATATATTCGAGGTTTTCAAACAACCGGATCCATTTCGTGTGATGCGGCAAGATCCCTGAGTGAAGCATATCCGGGTTCGTGATGACGATGTTGCCGGCGTCCCGCACTTTCGTCCGCGCTGCCGGCGACGTGTCCCCATCATACGTGAAGCATCGGAGGTCGCCTTCGAGCGCCTCGACCATCTCCATCAAATCGCTGTTCTGGTCTTGCGCGAGCGCTTTCGTCGGATACAGATAGAGGGCTCGTGCCGTCGGTTTCTCAATCATTCTAGACAGCACGGGCAAGTTATAGCAGAGCGTTTTACCAGAAGCTGTCGGCGTCACGATGACAGTCGAGTTCCCACGTGACGTCTGTTCGACCGCTTCGGCCTGATGCGTGTACAATTGCTCGATGCCGCGACTGTTTAACACCCGGACAAGATCGTCTGGGACGCTCGACGGGATCGCCGCGTATCTTGCAGGTTGTGCCTCGACCGTATGCCAGTGTGTGACATTGGCGGAAAAACTCGGGTCGGTCTTTAATGTCTTAATCATCTCTTCGACGGAACGTTTTTTCCGCATAGTGCTCACCAACTTATTTCATGATTTTGAAGGTGCAAGTCGCTCCACGATCGTCTTCACTTGACTGATTCGTTCGTCACGCAAGAGACGATGAACCGCAGGCAAGTGTAGCACCTCCATCGCTTTGAACGCCTCGGCGACATGCTCATTTTCTTCTTCAAGCCGCTCCATCGCATCCTTGTATAACAGGTGCGTCGAACGGCCGAACAAGACGATGGTATGTAACTTCGTGCATTTCGAATGGACTGCTTGCAAATGTTTCGTGTAACGTTGCACCGCTTTATGATAATCCTCGTGCGTCGTCAGCGCTTGGCGCTTACCGCGAAGAAGTTCTGGATAAAAAGATTCATCGCCGAGAAACATCGTCTCGACGCCGATCCGTTTCAAATAAGGATGGCCGATCGCCTCTGCCACGGCCGAATCATCGATCAATCGTCCGAACGGGATCGATTCTTCTAACAGAATGCGTCCCATCTTCAATCCATTGACGCCGTGAAGGGGTAGGCCAAGATCATCGTCTTGCAGTCGATCGATTACAAACAACACTTTCATCTTTCGCTTAAGAGAGAGTTGAACCATATGTCACCATCCTATTCGCTTTCTTTTCATTATAACAAACCACACAGAAAAACAGGGCGTTGATGTCGCCCTGTTTGAAGTAAGTCAATTTATTCGCGATTGTCATTTTCACGGTCTTGGTTTGATTCAGACGTGTCTGAGTTGGACTGTGATTCGAGCTCGGTCGAAGATTCTTCTTCCGGAGGGGTCTCTTCCGTCGCCGGCTCTTCAGTCGTCTCTCCTTCACCGCCTTCATTGTTCCCATTGCCATTTCCGTTTTCGCTGTTGCCGTTATTGTTGTCAGTCTCATTCGGTGGCGTTTCTTCAGCCGGCTCTTCTTCTGGAGGCGTCTCTTCCGTTGCCGGTTCTTCCTCTTCTTCAGCCGGTTCTTGACTGCGTTCGACCGTGTATTGCGTTTGGGCCGGACTCGACTGTTGCTCCCCTACGAGTTGGTTCGAAGCGGTCGCGACGATGGTGAACGTCGTCGTCCCGTTCCGGAGACCCGAAATAGCGATGCTCGTGTCTTCCGTCGTTCCGACGACACGTTCACTGCCGTCCGGACGTTTCTCCGTCACGGTGAACGAGAGACCTTGATAACCGTCCGCTTCGACCGCTTGACGATTATATGACCACGTCAACGTCCCGCTGTCGGACGGAATGTCATAATTGATCGACGCGCCGGTCGGTGCCGGAAGATTTTTTGGTTCTAAGTCTTTTGGTTTCGTCCCTTTGACGTATAGTTCATTGCCGAGCGATAGCACCGAATCTGGTTGCTGGAAGCGATCCGGACTTCCCGTCGCCTTCGTCACTTCTTGCATCATATAGTCGAAGTAGTACTGGGCGTGGTCCTCAGCAAGCGCATCCTTATCAGCTCCGGGTGCTTTCCCGGTCCAAACCGAGATCGAGTAGTCGGTCGTATAACCCGTGAACCACTTATCGTTTGGATTTTTATCTTTATCGTTCGTCGTCCCGGTCTTCCCGGCGACGTCGTATTGGAAGGGATCAGGCGCATACGTACCAGTTGGTGTGTTGACCACGTCACGGAGCATATCGGTCAACATATACGCGGTATAGTCTTCCATCGCCTGCTTCGCTTTGATCGGCGAGTTGATCGTCGATCCGTCGTTGAACTCAATCTTTTGAATCAAGTGCGGCTTCGTGTACATCCCGTTCGCACCGAGCGCCGCATAAGCGGCCGCCATTTGCGTCGTGCTCGCCTCGGCTGTACCGAGAGTGTTCGAAAGCAACAACTCGTCACCCGAGCGGGCCGGCTCGATGCCGACGTTCTCGACGAACGACTCGATCGCCTCTGGACCGAACTCGTCCTGTACTTCCTGGAAAGCGCGGACGGCCGGCGTGTTCCCGGAAATCGTCAAGTAGTAACGCATCGTGTTGGCGCCGCGATACCCCGTGTAATAGTTCTTCGGATTGAATTCGCCTTCATCAAACGGCGCATCCATCAAGATTTTTCCAGTCGACCATTGGGCTTTCTCGATCCCTGGACCGTAATCGAAGAACGGCTTCGCCGTCGACCCGATTTGGCGTTTCTCCCGCGAATAGTCGCGGTAGTTCTTGTCGCCTTGTTCCGCCTGTTGGCTGTCGATGACAGCGACGATTTCACCCGTCTTCGTGTTCAACACGGTCGCTCCCATGCGGAGATCTTTCGGGAACTCACCGTTTGGAATGTTCACGTTATCTGTCTTAATATCTTTATTGAATTTCGCGTGCAGCTCTTTATTGATCGACGTATATACTTTCAAACCCGTCCCGTAAATATCAGACTGCTCTAAGCCGTAGTCTTCTTCGAGCTCCGCTTGCACACGAGCGTAAATCGAACGGGTATACGATTCTTCTTCTGTCTGCGCACCCGGCGAGATGACGTCGGCAATCTCGACGTCGAGCGCCTCGTTATACTGTTGTTCTGTGATGTGACCGTCCCGCTTCATCGCTGAGAGCACTTGCTCTTGACGGTAACGCGTGAGTTCTTGGTCGCCAGCGATCGGATCATAAGCGCTCGGTCGTTGCGGGAGCCCCGCTAAGATAGCCGCTTCTTGATAGTTCACTTCTGACACCGGCTTATTGAAGTACGTCTTCGAGGCCGCTTGCACACCCCACGCCCCTGAACCGTAGTAGTTCTTGTTCAAGTACATCTCAAGAATCTGTTCTTTCGTGTACTCGCGCTCAAGTTTCACGGCGAGCCACTGCTCTTGCAATTTACGTTTTAATTTCTTGTCGGTCGACAAGAACGACTGTTTGACGAGCTGTTGCGTGATCGTCGAACCACCTTCAGACCCGAAACCGTCGGTCACGTTCGCGAGCACGGCACCGCCGATGCGGCGCACGTCGATTCCGTTATGCTCATAGAAGCGACGGTCCTCGATCGAGATGACCGCTTGCTGCATCACTTCTGAAATATCGTCGATGGACACGTACTCACGGATCTGACCGCTTTCTTCAAGCGGTTCGCCTTCAGCCGACAACAGCTGAATCGGGTACGTATCGACTAATTTCTCCTCATCGAGCGGCGGTGCGGTCGCAATCGCGTAGGCTGTGTAAGCTCCTCCGACGACCACTCCGACGATCAACAACAATCCTATAATAAGTAGGATGCGTCTCCACATCGGTTTCTTTGTTTGTTGTTTTGGTTTTTTCGTTTGTTGCTTTGGCTTTTTCGTCGTATCTTGTCGACGTGCCATCCGACTTCGTTCCATTCACGCTTCACTCCTTCTATTCAATCGAGCCACGCTTCAATCGCCGTCAAATAATCGATGGCTGGAAGGGCTCGTGTTGGAACTTCGATTGCCTCTTGTTCAATGTATGCGAGTGGGATCGACTTCCGTCCCGTCTCCCGCTGTTCCCACCAGTGTAATAATTGCTCCGTTGATAACACATATTGCGTATTATAGCGGCTAAACCGGATGATGACAAAACAAATCCCTCCGTGACGCTCACACTCGCGCATGTGATTGATTTGATGATCATGAAAGTTTCCGAGCGGGAACGACGTTTTATTGTTCGTCTCTTTCGCTTCAAAATCAATGTATTTCCCGCGATAGACCCCGTTGTAGTCGGTCGTCGAGGCTTGCTTAAAATACGCCTCGGTCACTTTGGCCGCGCTCCGTTTCGGGTAATCGACTTTGACGATTTGAAGCGGGGTCGGTTTTTTATGGATGACCGCTTTTCCGTGGAGTCGATAAAACTCGTTCGTATCGTTCAGAAGCGTCTCTAAATTCATGCCTCGATTCGCATACGTTGGCGGACTGGACTTTGCCGGCATCTCGGCCGCTCTCGGTTTCTTCCCGTTTGGATAATGGAACAATGTCGTCACCCCTAATTACTAGTTTAACAGGTTGATCCACTCGTTCCTTCCGTCTGAAGTCTGATTGTCGAGTTATGTCGCTCGACTCCTCCGTGGATTTTCCGCAATCCATATCGTACCAAACTCCCGTATGTTAAACTAGTGTGTAGTACATTGTGTATTCAAATTGACACGACCTTGTTACGGTGTCACTGAATACTTTTCTACAATAAGTCCTCTACTTATTAACCGAAATGTGAACAGGCTAAACGCTGATTGACGAGACTTTAAAAAAGTAAGCGATCGAGAGCGTTTCGCGAGGACTGGAAATAAACTAGGCGGCTTGGAATCCACATCCCTAAGCCCTGTTGGAGGAGTAAGATGGAGACACAAAAGAAGTATGTCATGTTCGTCGATGAGACAGGTACACCAAAAGGCAACACCCAGTTCAACTTGACCGGGGTATTGATGGAATACAAGTATGCGATTGACGCTGATGAGGCTGGAATGCCGTGCGAATTGAAGCGACGCTTACAAGCGTTCAAACGAGATGTCTTCAAAACGGAAAATATCCCACTGCATTTAAAAGAAATTTTAAAGGCCGAGCATCCATATGGAAAAGACGATGGGATCACAATCGATATGCTCCGTGATTTTTGGAACAAACTCCCAGACTTCTTGCGCGATATCAATTGCACGATCGTCAGTGTCGAGGTCGATAAACAGAAGCTTCACGATTTCTACTCGACGCCGAAAGACCCTTATGTCGTCGCTTTCGCCCATTTAATGAAATCGTTTTATGCATTTTTGGAAGAGACGGAAGCTGTCAGCGCCCGTGTCGTCCTCGAGTCGCGCGACGATTATCAGAACCTGCTCATTCAAAAAGCATTTTTCGATATCTTCAACTCCGGGACGGTCCATCTCGACGTCGAGAAGAGCCGACAAAAAATCAAAGGGTTCATCTTCTCAGAGAAACAAAGCACGATCTATCAATCTGGTCTTGAAATCGCTGACCTCGTCTGCCTGCCGCTCTCGCGCGTGCGCCGCGGCGTGATCGAAGTGAAACCACGGTTCGTCCATTATGGGGATGAAAACCGAATCTTCAAAGCCATCAAGGACAAGATTTACATTCGTAAAGACAGTCCAGACCAAGATTTCCGCAACTGGGGCTTCAAAAAAGTCCCAATCACGAAAAAACGTCGCGAATGGAGCGACCATCCCTGGAACCATTAAAAATCGCCTCGTAGCCATCTACGAGGCGATTTTTATGTTGCTCAATCTTGCGGACGAAGCCCCGGTAATGTCTCACGCAGTCTTTTGAGCGCAATCAGTCCAGCCATGAACGGGAGCAGTGCCACAATCCCGATTGCCCAATCAATTGACAGCACGTCGGTCAATAAACCAGCCAACAACGCCCCAAACGCATAGCCACTGTCTCGCCAAAACCGATAGACGCCCATCGCTGACGCTCGCCAGCTCGGCTCGGCCACGTCACTGATTGAAGCTTGGAGCGTCGGATAAACCATCGCCGTCCCGATGCCAAGCAAAACGGCGGCAAACATCCAGAGCGAATAGTCGTTGACGAGCAGGATCAGCCAAAGCGATCCCGCCTGGACCCACATCCCTCCGACAATCAACCCTTTTCGTCCGATGCGGTCACTCAACCCACCTGTGAACAGTTGGACCAACCCCCATGCGGCCGGATAGATGGCGACTAGTAGACCAATCTCCGATAGATTCAGCCCTTTATAGGCGAAGTAGATCGGGAACAACCCCCACGCCATGCCGTCCTTTAGATTCGTTGAAAGTCCTGCCAGCGTCAGGCTCGAGAGCGAACGGTCTTGCCAAGTCGTCGTCAAGAACACGTCTTTGGCCGAGAGTTTCTGTCCCGTTCCCACACCTGTTGACTGCAAGTGCAACTGTTGTCGCGTATCTTTGACAAAGATTGATAACGTGAACCCGATGACGACGATCAAAATCCCCACGTAAAATGGTTCCGGCCGGTTGCCGTACGTACTGGCGATGAATCCTGAGACCGCGGCCATGGTAGCGACCCCGACATAACCGGCAAATTCGTTCAAGCCGACGGCAAGCCCTCGTTCCATCGGTTTAGCCAAATCAATCTTCATGTTGACTGTCATCGACCACGTCAAACCTTGATTGATCCCTAGTAACACGTTGGCGACGATGATCATCCACCAAGACGTCGCAAAGATGACGAGTAACGGGACGAACAAACCAAGTCCCCAACCAACTAATAAGACTTTCTTGCGACCGAACCGGTCTGCGATCGCCCCGGCAAAATAGTTGACGATTGCTTTTGAGAAACCAAAACTGATAATGAATGACAGCGCCGCGCTTGTCGACACTAATCCAAAATCTTCTTCCCCGATTACAGGCAGGATGGTCCGTTCAAGACCGACCATCGATCCGACGAAGAAGTTCGTCACGACGAGCATGATAAAGTTCATCCGATTTTCATGTATGCCGATTCGTGTTTGAGTCATTAAACGTGCCCCCCTTGCCTTTCAGTCGATCTGTAGAATTGAACGATTGTATCGTTTCGATGTTGACTAGATCGAGTATAGCAAAAAATACCCCCATACGTATAAAAAGCGTCTTCCCGATTCAAAAATCAGGAAGACGCTTGCGTCATCATTATCCAGTCGCTTGCTGCGACTTCATCCGCTTCTTGCCTTCGCGGCACATATGCAAGAGCGGACACGTCTCGCAGCCGGGCCGTTGTGCCTTGCAGTGATACCGTCCGAAAAAGATAAACTGGTGGTGGAGCTGTGACCAGTCTTCACGGGGAAACTTCTTCATGAGCGTGTCTTCGACTTGACGGACGTTGTCTTTCCAACGGCAGATGCCGAGCCGTTTGGACACACGCTCGACGTGGGTATCGACCGCGAACGCCGGTTCATGAAAGGCGACCGACAAGACGACGTTCGCCGTCTTGCGACCGACTCCAGGCAGCGCCTCGAGTGATTCCCGGTCGTCCGGGACGATGCCTCCGTGCAGATCAAGAATTCGCATCGACAGCGCTTTGACGTTTTTGGCCTTGTTTCGAAACAGACCGATTCGTTTAATGAGCGACTCGATTTCCGCTACGTCAGCCGCAGCCATCGCCTCGACCGTCGGGAACGCCTCGAACAGTCCAGGCGTCACTTGGTTGACGAGCGCGTCCGTCGCCTGCGCGGACAGCGCCACGGCGACGACGAGTTCGAACGGGTTGCGGTGGGTCAGCTCACAATGGGCGTCCGGGAACATTTGCCGCATCGTCTCCGAGATTTCGTTCAATTGAGCTCTCGTCAACATCACTTTTTCCTCCGTTGATACTCGACCAAGTCTTCGAGTGACTCGACTTTATGGTCTTGCCAAACGCTCAAGATTTTATCCATGTACTTGAAGTTGCGGACGTTACGCAGTTTCGCCTCGCGGAGCGCGGCCAAAATGAGTTCTTCACTGAAACCGTCTTCGGTCAACCAGCCGACGATTTGCTCGATCTCAAACGGCGTGATCGTCCCGAACTCCCGCTCGAACGTATGGATGAGGTTCTCGTTTAGCGACTGCGTATTTTTTTCAGGGGCGCCGTCTTCTTCGAGTGCTTGGAAAAGAGGGAGCAGACTGTATCGCTCCACTTCCGCCGACGCATCGATGGCGACGAGCTCTTTTTGCAGCAGCCCGAGCAGAACAGAGCGTGCCTCGCTCTCGGGAACGTTCATCCGGTCGCCGAGCTCGCTCGGAAGCGGCATCTCGATGCCTTCTCCCGTCAACTCCAACAAGTGGACGACGAGACAAAACTCGACCGGGTTGAGATTGAGACGACGTGCATCGGTGAACAGCTTCCTCGGAACGACGACCGGACTTTGTTCAAACAGCTTGATCAGATTATGTGCATCCATGTCGCACATCCTTTCTAGACAAATCAATCGGGGAAGACAATTAGTCATCCCCGATTGGCGATTATGGGTGAATTCGGTTCAATAGACGTGGGAACGGAATCGCTTCACGGATGTGTTCGATTCCGCTGATCCAAGCGACGGTCCGTTCAAGACCGAGCCCGAAGCCCGAGTGTGGGACCGAGCCGTACTTACGCAACTCAAGATACCAGTCATATGCATCAGTCTCATCAAGTCCTTCTTTGGCGATCTCTTCTTTCAAGCGGGCATAGTCGTCTTCACGCTGCGAGCCGCCGATGATCTCGCCGTAACCTTCAGGTGCGATCAAATCGGCACAAAGGACGAGTTCAGGGTTCTCTGGGTCGACTTTCATGTAGAACGGCTTGATTTCTTTCGGCCAATGGGTGATGAACACCGGCAAATCATGCGCGTTGGCGATCGCCGTCTCATGCGGCGCCCCAAAGTCATCCCCGTACTCGATGTCATCGAAGCCTTCTTCTTTCAAGAACGTGATCGCGTCCGTATAACGAATACGTGGGAACGGCGCTTGAACTTTTTCAAGCTTCTCCAAGTCGCGTCCGAGCAACTCAAGCTCGTTCCGGCAATGGTCAAGCGCTGACTTCGCGATGTATGATACATAACGCTCTTGCAGATCAAGACTCATATCATGGTCGAAGAATGCCATCTCCGGCTCGATCATCCAAAACTCGATCAAGTGACGACGTGTCTTCGATTTTTCAGCGCGGAACGTCGGACCGAACGAGAACACTTTGCCGAGCGCCATCGCTGCGGCTTCCATATATAACTGACCTGTTTGCGACAAGTAGGCCGGCTGACCGAAGTAGTCCGTCTCGAACAACTCGGTCGTCCCTTCCGGCGCGCTCGACGTGATGATCGGCGGATCGATCTTGACGAATCCTTCTTGGTTATAGAACTCGTATGTGGCCCGGATCAATTCGTTCCGGACTTTCATGATCGCGTGCTGGCGACGCGACCGGAGCCAGAGGTGACGGTTGTCCATCAAGAACTCCGTCCCGTGTTCTTTCGGTGTGATCGGATAGTCGATCGATTCCGAGATGATTTCCATCGCTGTCACTTCGAGTTCGAAGCCGAGCGGCGTCCGGCCGCCGTCCGATTTGACGTTCCCCGTCACCCAGACTGACGTCTCTTGCGTCACGCCTTTTGCGAGGGCGAACAGTTCTTCCGCGACTTCTGCTTTGACGACGACGGCTTGGGCGAACCCGCTCCCGTCCCGGAGTTGAAGGAAGGCGATTTTACCACTCGAACGTTTGTTGGCGATCCAGGCACCGACCCGGACCGATTGTCCTTCATAATCTTTAAATTGGCTAATTGAAATAGTTGTCATGTTCATATCCATCCTTTCGCTTATCGAGCGCTACTCTTGATAAAGTTTTCCACTCGATCGAGCGCTTCTAGTACTCGCTTCAATTCTGTTGCATAAGACAAGCGGACGTAATCGTCCTGCCCAAAGCCCGATCCCGGCACGAGCGCGACGAATGCTTCACCGAGCACTGCTTCGCACCATGCGTCGACCGAGTCGTAGCCGCTCATCGACGCGGCTTGTTTGGCGTTGGCGTATAAGTAGAATGCCCCTTGCGGTTTTAGGCACGTGATGCCTGGTATGTTGATCAATCGCTCATAGACGATTTCAAGGCGCTCTTCAAATGAGACCCGCATCATCTCGACGTCATCTTGCGAGCCGTTGTACGCCTCGACGGCCGCCGCTTGGGCGATCGACGTCGGATTCGACGTCGAGTGCGATGCGAGGTTCGTCATCGCTTCGATGATCGTCTTGTCTCCGATCGCGTACCCGATGCGCCACCCGGTCATCGCATGTGACTTCGAGACCCCGTTGATGATGATCGTCCGCTCACGCATGTCAGGAAGCGTGGCGATCGAGACGAACTTGCTATCGCCATAGATGAGCTTCTCATAGATCTCATCACTGACGACGAGCAGGTCGTGGCGCTTGACGACTTCGGCGAGTGCGACCAACTCTGACTCCGTATAGATCATACCGGTCGGGTTGGACGGGCTGTTCAAGATGACCGCTTTCGTCCGGTCTGTGATGGCGGTTTCAAGTGACTCTGGCGTCAGCTTGAACGTCGTCGCCTCGGTCGTCTCCACATAGACCGGGACACCGTCGGCAAGTTTCACTTGTTCCGGATAACTCACCCAATACGGGACCGGGATGATGACTTCATCACCTTCGTCGAGAATCGCTTGGAACAAGGCGTATAACGCATGTTTCGCCCCTGAGGCGACCATGACCTCGTTACGCTCGAACGTGAGGTCGCTGTCGCGTTTCGTCTTCTCGATGATGGCATCTTTTAAAGCGACCGTTCCGCCTGAAGGCGTATACTTCGTATCGCCGTCACGTGCAGCCTTGCATGCGGCCTCAATAATTCGTTCAGGCGTATTGAAGTCCGGCTCACCGGCCCCGAGCCCGATCACGTCTTGTCCCGAGGCTTTCAGCGCTTTCGCTTTCGCCGTGATCGCGAGCGTCGTCGAAGGTGTTAACTGTTTTACACGTCTTGCCAATAGATGTTCCATCGATATCCTCCTCTAATCTCGTTCAGTTCGAATCCGCCAGTTGGACCCGTCTTACAAAGTCTCCGGTTTGAAGCGTGTAATAGGAATACGTATACGTCGCCCCTGATTTCGTCACGACTTCGATGAGCGCACGCTCATCGAACCCGTACTTACAACTGACGAGCGTACCACCGGTCTCCTCGAGCGAATCGGCACAGACTTGATCTAAGTCGACCGACGCGATCTCACGTGTCTCGATCGGTTGCTTGCTGTCGACCGGCACGAACAGGACACGGTCCGTCTCCTCGAAGACGACGTACGGTTCCGTCCCGTTAAAGAGCTCAGCCCGTTCGATCCGGACCGTCGGCTGTTCGGCCTCAAGACGATTGCGCGCTTCCGCGATCATGTTTTGTTTTGTCCGTTCCGTATGACCGACCGTGAACCAATAAATCCCACTAAACACGATGACGACACCGATGAGTGCCGTCATAAGAGCAACCACTACTTTTTTCTTCCGCGTCATTCTGTCCGATAGATGGTGAACACCATCTCTTCTTTCTTCGGATCATTCACTTTTTTCTCTAATGCAAGACCGAACATCAAATCTTGGCTCTTCAGTGTACGATTCAATAGGTCGACGATTTTGTACACGTCTGCCGTCGGCTCGATCCGAACGGTCGCGAGCGTCTCAATATTCGAATTCATGTTTACTCCTCCTTCAAAACACTATACCCATCATTATAAAGCGATAATTTCACGCTGCCTAGCGTTATCTCTGATTTCCTAGAGTCGTCTCTTCTTTCTCATCTAAAAACAGTTCGAGCTCGGCCAGTGACGTCTCGAGCGATCCTTCGATCCGGTCGACGGCCGGGAGACTATTGAGAAACTGTTTCCCGTAACGCGTCGTCTCGACACGGCGGTCGAAGACGAAGATGGCGCCGTAATCCTCTTTCGAGCGAATGAGGCGACCGACGCCTTGTTTGAAGCGGATGACCGCTTGCGGAAGTGACAGTTCAAAAAACGACGACTTCCCGGTCGCTTCAATTTTTTCGGACCGCGCCTGAATGACCGGTTGGTCGGGCGGGGCGAACGGGAGACGCACGATGACGAGGCAGGTGAGCGCCTCTCCCGGGATATCGACCCCTTCCCAGAAGCTGGCCGTCCCGAACAAAATCGACTGATCGATTCGTTTGAACTGCTTCGTCAAACGGCTGCGCGAGCCGCCGCTGACGCCTTGGGCAAGCAACGTATACGCGTCGTCTAGCTGATGTCTCACCGCCTCGTGCGTCAAACGTAACAGCTCGTTCGACGTGAACAAGACGAGCATGCGTCCTTTCGTCACGTTGGCAATCCGGGCAATCGAAGCGGCGATTTGATCGACGAAATGCGGCAACGGCACTTCGTTGATCAACGGGATATCTGACGGGACGAACAATTTCGCCTGTTTCTTGAAGTCAAACGGCGAAGCGAGGACGACTCGTCTCACGTCCTGCCCGTCGAGACCGAGCCTGCGCTCGATAAAGCCGAAGCGACCGGACACGGTCATCGTCGCCGACGTCAAAATCGTCGGTCGTTTCGCAAACAAGCGCTCATGGAGCAACGGTCCGATTTCGACCGGTTGCGTATAGACCGAGGTCAATTTGCGGTTGGCCAAGTTCAACTCGACCCAACTGACAGCGTCGTCGTCGCGGGTGAGCATCGTTTCATACAGCACGCTCTCAATCTCTCGCACGTCACCGATGAACGCCTTCAAGTCACCGATCACGGCGCGTTGCTTGAACGTCATATGCTCTTTATGCTCATCGAGAAGACGAAGCATCTGCCGGAGCGACATCCGAAGCGTCCGTAAACGGTTCTCAAGCCGCTTCGCCACTTCACGGATCGGTCGGAACACGTCACCTTCCCGTTCGAAGCGAACGGTTTGCCGTTGATCTTTTTTCTTGCCGAGCGACTGGAGCGCCGTCAACAGGTCGTCTAGTTCGACATCGACTTGGGCTAACGCCTGGTCGGTCTCTTTACTGAACGCTTCCGTCTCTTCGGACACGGACGTCAAGTCGGCAAGTTGCAGCAGCCGGGAATGGAACTTTCCGTCGGCCCCGTAGCCGAACCATTTGAATAAGCGATCGAACTGGATCGCGTCGAACGTGACGCCAAAATGATGCGAGGCGACCTCTTCGACTTGATGCGCCTCGTCCAAGATGAGCGGCGTGTCGGTCGGGAGAATCCCGGCCTGATGCTGCAGATCCGAGAAGAGCAACGCATGATTCGTGACGATGATATCCGCCTCTTTCGAACGCAGGACGGCCCGCGTGAAGAAGTCACGGCTATACCATGGGTCAAAGCGGCCGAAGTCCGTTGCCGCGTCGGCTTGAATGAGCCGTTTAAACGAAGCCGGCCCTTGTGTCGCCGCTCCAGGGAGTGACAACTCTTCCAAGTCCCCTGTCTCCGTCTCGGTCAACCAGACGAGCACCATCGCCTTGCACATCGCCGAGAGCATCCCGTCATTCGTCTCCTCGAGCACCATCTCAAACTTCCGGAGATCAATATAGTTGCGTCTTCCTTTCAGAAGCGTGAACTCGATTTCCGGGAAAATAGCTTTTAAGATCGGCAAGTCCCGGTTGAGCAGCTGTTCTTGTAATTGGATCGTATGCGTGCTGACGACGACCGGTCGTTTCGTCTCAAGGGCGTGATGCGCGCTCGGGATCAAGTAGGCTAACGTCTTGCCTGTGCCGGTCCCGGCCTCGATGAGAAGCGTCGCCTCATCGTCGAGCGCCTTATAGACGTGCCGCATCATCTCGAATTGACTTTGTCTCGGTTCGAATTGGTCGAACAGTGACGGAAGCGTCTCTTCGATCGTCCGATGAAGGAACGGTTCGAACGGTTCGCGCTCGACCGCCGGCTCAAACGAATCAGTCAGGCGACGGAGTGCGATTTTCCGGTGGATATCGTACGTCGTCTCGTCATCTGGCCGAATACCAATCTCGACGATGAGATCATCGAGCAACGGCTCGATGTTGCTCGTCCACGACTCGGACAGACGGCGCAACTGTTTTAGCGTCACGACCGGTAGCGTCCGCAGACGATTGAGTTGTTGAATAAACAACTCCGCGGTCGCCTCGGCATCGCTGAGGGCGCGGTGCGCGTCCGTGTGCACCAAGTCGAACGTGTCGGCGAGCGACTCGAGCGCATGGCTTTCAAGTGTCGGATACAAGATGCGCGCGAGTTCGACCGTATCGATGGCCCGCCCTTGGAAAGGTAAATATCCTGCCAGTTCTAAACTCTCATTTAAAAAATTCAAATCAAACGAAACGTTGTGGGCAACGAACACTCGCCCATCTAACATCTTCCAAATATCAGGGATGACGTCTTCAAACGCCGGAGCGGACGCCACATCCTGATCTGTTATCGTCGTCAACTGCGTGATAAAAGGAGGGATTGGACGACTCGGTCGAATCAGCGTACTATAGCGCTCAATCACTTCACTACCTTGTACGACCACCGCCGCGAATTCAATCAGTTCATCGCCGGATTTGACGGAATGACCGGTCGTCTCTAAATCCACTATCACATAAGTGTCCATAACATCCATCCCATCTTCGGCACGCTCGTGCTTTCTGTCTCTTTCTGTCTGTCTCATCTTACCATAGAACGATGCACGAAAAAACGGGGTTGCCTCTAAGGGCATCCCCGCTCTGTTCATAGAATCGTATGTGCGATTTCTTCATATAACAGTTGATCGACTTCGTTGCGATCGTTCAACACCGCAACTTTCGGACGATACGATCTCGCCTCTTCAGCCGTCATCTGACCGTAGGCCATGATGATGACGACATCGCCGACTTGGAAATGGCGGGCCGCCGCCCCGTTTAGGCAGATGACGCCTGAACCGCGCTCACCCTTGATGACGTATGTCTCAATGCGGGCGCCGTTATGGTTGTTCGTGATGTGGACGTGCTCATTTTCCATAATCCCGACCGCGTCCATCAAATCCTCATCAATCGTAATCGAGCCGACGTAGTGTAAATTCGCCTCGGTCACGGTCGCCTTGTGTAGCTTGGCGTGCATAAATGTTCGAATCATTTGATTCACCCTCTCTTCCAAATCGTATTATCAATCAAGCGGGCGCGTTCAAACTGCACCGCCACTGCAATCAACAGTTCTGTCGACGAGTCTGTCACGTGCGAAAGCGTCGGATAGTCGACTAGTTCGACATAGTCGATCGTACTGTTCGGGATTGCCGACAGCCGTTCGACGAGCCGTTCTTGTACCGACGTGATCGCGTCCCCTTCAGTCAACGCGTCACGCGCCTCGATGAGTGCTCGATTGATGTCGCTCGCGTCAATCCGTTCCGTTTCAGACAAGTAGACGTTACGCGACGACTTGGCGAGTCCCGAGTCCTCACGAATGATCGGACAGCGGATAATCTCGACCGGCACGAAATAGTCCCGAACGTATCCCTCGATCAGTGCGACTTGTTGGGCGTCCTTCAAGCCGAAGTAAGCACGCGTCGGCCGCACCAAGTTGAACAGTTTTGAGACGACCGTCAACACACCGTCAAAATGACCGGGCCGGCTGGCGCCGCATAAGACGTCGGCTCCGGTACGCACCGTCACGCGCGCCATATCGAGCGGATACATCGTCGCGGTATCCGGATAAAATAGTACGTCTACCCCCGCTTCTCGCGCCAACTGTTCGTCCCGTTCAAAATCTCTCGGATAACGATCAAGGTCTTCATTCGGCCCAAATTGGGTCGGATTAACGAAGATGCTCATGACGACGCGATCGTTCTCGCGTTTGGCCGCCTCGACGAGACTCAAGTGTCCTTCATGCAGGTAACCCATCGTCGGCACAAAGCCGACGGTCAACCCGTCGGACAGAGTTTCACGTAACGACATCGGATCGGTGACGATCCTCATGCTTTGCCACCGTACAACGTGTCGAGCAGCGTCTCATCCATCGTGAACGTGTGGCGTTCGAGCGGGAACGAGCCGTCTTTCGTCGCTTGAACGTAAGAGCCGATGGCACTCGTCGCGACCGCGTTCACATCGGCGTAAGCCTCGACGAATTTCGGGAGACGGTCGACCCCATACTTCAAGACGTCGTGATAGACGAGTACTTGGCCGTCGACGTCGGCACCGGCACCAATCCCGATGACCGGGATGTGAAGCGCTTCGGCGATTTTTTTGGCGAGTTGATGCGGCACGCACTCGAGGACGAGCATTTTGGCCCCGACCCGTTCGGCCTCGAGGCTGTCGTTGATCAGTTGCTCGGCATCCTCAAGTGACTTCCCTTGGACCTTATAGCCTTCGAGCACACCGACCGATTGTGGTGTGAGCCCGAGGTGGGCGACACAAGGCATGCCGACTTTCGTCAATCGTTCGATCGTCTCGAGCACTTCGCCCGCCCCTTCAAGTTTGATGGCGTCGGCATGTCCGTCTTGGAACAATGTCGCCGCCGCTTGAAGCGTTCGGTCGAAATCACCGTGATACGTCGCGAACGGCATATCGACGACGACGAACGTGTCCTTCGCCCCGCGGCGCACCGCTTTGGCATGGTGGACCATATCATGAATCGTCACCGGGATCGTCGAGTCGTAACCGAGCACGACCATTCCTAGTGAGTCTCCGACGAGGATGATGTCCACTCCCGCCGCTTCGGCCAGTTTCGCCGACGGATAATCGTAAGCGGTCAACATGACCAACTTCTCTTCTTGCTTCATCTTTTTCAATAATGAAGTCATCGTATGCATATGTTCTCCTCCTAAATGTGGAGACAGGAAAGGAAAAACGCCTTCTTACACGATTGGCAAGAAGGCGCACGAAAACAAACTCAAGGTTGAGTGTCCTTCTGTCCCTGTCAAAATGATCAAGGCAGACAATTAACTAAAACGACGGTCTGCAATTCCGGTACACTTCTTGCGATAGCGTCCGACACGTTCATTATAGACCACGAATACGTTTCCATCAATCATTCCAGACTGCGATTTCAGCGGAATAGATGGCTTCGATGGCACCATGACGCTCGAGCAGGAGCGCCCCCTGTTCTGAGATGCCGCGCACGATACCGCGTTTAGACTCCCCCGAGGCGGTCAACGTCACTTCTTCATTCAAATAAGCGGCGTGCTCTAGCCAGTTGTCGCGGACCGGGCCGAACCCGGATTCGAGCAACGCGTCATATTCGGCCTCGAGCTCGGCCAATAGATCGGCGAGCACTTCACTGCGGCGCAACGCGACGCCGGTCTCCAATTTGATCGACGTCGCCCGGTGAACCAGGTCAGTCGGGATCGACTCCGTATTGACGTTCAATCCGAAGCCGAGGATGACGGCTTGGATGCGGTCGCCTTCAGTTTGCATCTCGGTCAAAATCCCGCCGATCTTCTTCCCGTTCACGAGAAGGTCGTTCGGCCATTTGATAAATGCCGGGACGCCTTGTTGCCTTAGCGACCGGGCGAAAGCGCTCGCCGCCATGAGCGTCAGCTTCGACGCTTCCCGAATCGGCAGCGCCGGACGAAGGATGATACTAGCCGCGATATTGACGTGGCTCGGGTTGTGCCAACTGCGCCCGAGTTGGCCGCGCCCTGCCGTCTGTTCTTCGCTGATGACGAGCGTCCCCTCAAGCGCCCCTTTTTGGGCGAGTTCGTGGGCGATGCGCTGCGTCGTGTCGACTTGGTCGTAGGCGTAGACGTGTTGCCCGAACCGGCCGTGCCGGAACGAGACGAACGCCGGTTCATCGAGCCGGTCCGTCCGTCCGAACAGTTGATACCCTTTACGCGGGATCGTTTCGATGTCGTAACCGTCTTGTTTTAACGTCTCGATATGTTTCCAAATGGCGGTACGTGAAATATTTAATTGGCGGGCCAATTCCTGTCCGCTCCACACCGCCCCGTCTTGGAGCAAGTTTAAGACCTTTCCTCTCGTTGAAGCCACATGACCGCCTCCTCTCGTAACGTTTGTTCCTCGTTAGCTAACTCGCCGAGGACGACGCGCCGTTCGAGGTCGGCGAGCAAGTGCTTGATCCGTGCGCCGCTCGCCCCGACCTGTAGCGCATCGCGACCGTCGAACCGGAGCTCCCGCCGTGACTGGATCGGGAGCATACGTTTCAAGGCGTCGGACGATTCCGTGCTCCCGGTCATCCGCAAATACGTCTCGAGCGTCGCTTGATCCGTCTCATACACGGTGAACGTATCGAGCCCGGAGTCGAACAGGTTGGCCAATACGCCCGCTTCCCGCTTCAAGGCGTTCGAACGCTTCCATGGCGAGAGCCAACGGATGTCCCCGGCGTGATAGACGAATAGCGCCCAGCCTCCGACCGCGTTGACCGGTGCCCGCCTGTCGGCGATGACACGACGGACGAGCTGTTTGGACACGTCCGGTAAGTACTGATGGATGCCGAGCTCGACAAGGTCGGTCAGCGCCCTGCGGTAAGCAGGTCCCGTCATCAACTTCTCGAACTCGATGGCGATGCGTTCCATCGCGATGTCTTGCAATTTGTGGCCGAGCGTCCGCGCCGCGCTCCGCACATCATCAGCGAGCGTGAAGTCGAGCTGGGACATGAACCGAAACGCGCGCATGATCCGGAGCGCGTCTTCCCCGAACCGTTCGTACGGGCTCCCGACGGTCCGGATGATCTGCGCCTCGAGGTCGAGCCGGCCGCCGAACAAGTCGACGACGTTGCCGTCATGGAACGCCATCGCGTTCATCGTGAAGTCGCGGCGCAACATGTCCTCTTCGAGCGTGACGCCGAGCGAGACGTGGTCCGGGCGTCGCGAGTCCGAATACGTCCCTTCCGAACGGAACGTCGTCACCTCGAACGGATGATGGTCGAGGATGACCGTGACCGTCCCGTGATCGATTCCGGTCGGGACCGATTTCGGGAACAGTTTCATGACGTCTTCCGGCAACAACGACGTCGCGATATCGATGTCGTCGGGAAGCGTGCCGCGCACGTAGTCACGAACGGCACCGCCGACGATGTACGCCTCGCCCCCGTGGTCGTTGATTTTTTTTATGATTTGTTTTGCATATTCCCATTCTGTCATCGGCGCACCACCTGTTCGTATAGTCGTTCATATTGCGTGACGATGTCTTTAGACGCGAACTGTCTCGCTTTCACGAGACCGCCGGCACGCAGTTTCGCATGGAGCGCATCGTCGAGCAAGATCGCTTCGAGCGCGGTCGTGGCCGCTGTGACGTCGCCGCGCGCGACGACAAAACCGTCCGCTCCGTCCGTGATCACTTCCGGCAAGCCCCCGGCATCGCTGACGACCGATGGGACGCCTGTCGCTAACGCCTCTAGAGCGACGAGACCGAACGCCTCTTTGTCCGACAACAGAAGATGGACGTCACTGATCGACAACAACGCCGCGACTTGTTCTTGTTTACCGGCGAAGATGACACTGTCTTCGAGCGCCATCTCGCTCACGAGTCGACGCATCGCCCCCATGAGCGGTCCGTCACCGACGAGGAGCAACTTCTTGCCCGGGACGCTCATCCGCTGGAACGCCTCGAGCACGAGGTCGATCCGCTTCACTTGCCGGAAGTTCGAGATATGGATGACGACGCGGTCGGCTGCTGACAAGCCGTAACGTTCACGGAGCGACGGCTCGGCTTGCGGCTGATAAACCGATTCGTCGATAAAGTTATGGATGACATCGATCTCAAGGTTGGCATCGATCCGCTCAAGCGTCTCGCGCTTCAAACTGTCGGACACGGCCGTGATCGCGTCCGACTGGCGTAAACCGTACAGGATCGCCGGTTTCAATTCTTCATCTTCCCCGAGCACCGTAATGTCGGTGCCGTGGAGCGTCGAGACGATCGGCGTCTTGCTCTCGGCCATCTCGCGCCCGAGCGCGGCACAAACCGCATGGGGCACCGCATAGTGCGCGTGGATGACGTCGAGGCCGAACGCACGGATGACGCTCGCGATCTTCGAGGCGAGCGTGATATCGTACGGCGGATAGCGGAACACCGAGTACTGGTTGATCTCGACTTGGTGGAACGTGATGTTCGGATGATACGCGTTCAACCGGAACGGGATGCTCGACGTGATGAAATGGACGTCGTGCCCCCGGTCGGCGAGTTTCATCCCGAGCTCGGTCGCGAGGATGCCTGAACCTCCGACCGACGGATAACAGAGTACTCCGATACGTAGCTTCATGCGAGCTCACCCGCCCGCGTGACGACGTACGGTTTGACGGTCATGAGCCCTTCGGCGTAGTCCGTGCCGATCAAGCTACCGAAGTGACGGTCGCGCGCGACGACGCGGTCGACGTACGCATCGGTCAACGGTGTGTCGACGCCGTCAACAGGTGTGAACTGACTCGCGTATGACGTCAACGCGTCCACTTTTTTATCGATCGTCGCCGTGATGTCGATGCAGACGTCCGGTCGCACGTGGGCGTTGATCATGTATTGATAGACGCTGTCCGGACGGTAAGCCGGGACGTCGGACATATATTTGCGAATCCCGGCGTTGAACAGCGCCTCTTCGACGAGACGGGCGCACGCCCCGTGGTCGGGATGGCGGTCGACGCCGTACGGATAGAGCAGATGCGTCGGTCGTTCGGTCCGGATCAAGCGGACGAGCGTTTCAATTTGGTCGGCTGTCCCGAGCAGGCCACGGTCAGGGAAACCGAGATTGATGCGACGGACGCCAAGAATTCTATCGGCTGTCGCCGCTTCCTGTGCCCGCGTGACGACATCGCCGTTCGACGACAGTTCGGCCCGCGTCAAATCGACGTACAGGACGGAGATGTGATCACCCGTCCACTGGGCCGTCATGCCGGCGATCCCGATTTCGATATCGTCCGGATGGGCCCCGATTGCTACTATTTTCATAAAAAATCACCTCTTCTGTGAAAAGTATATCGGACTCACTGTCGAATGTCATATGTTCAGGGTAGGCAATCCACAGGTTTTTCGAGTACGCTTATGGATGGGAGGTGAACCACATGACGGTACAATTACCGATTCGGTTTCGCAATATATTCTTTATTCTCATCGGTTCATTCATTTTTGCATTCGGCGTGTTTCATTTTAACGTCCAAAACAACTTGGCCGAAGGCGGTTTCACCGGGATCACGTTGATTCTGCGCGGCTTGTTCGGTTGGTCGCCATCGATCACGAACTTGGCACTCAATCTGCCGCTCTTCTTCGTCAGCTACAAGCTGCTCGGGCGGACGACGTTCATCTATACGCTCGTCGGGACGTTCAGCTTTTCGCTCTGGTATGGGCTGATCGCCAAGTACTCGAACCTCGTCATCGATTTGACCGATGACATGGTGCTCGCGAGTTTATTCGCCGGTCTGTTCATCGGCGTCGGTCTCGGCATCATTTTCAACAACGGCGGGACGACCGGGGGCATCGATATTATCGCTCGCCTCGTCCAACGTTACGTCGGTTGGTCGATCGGCAAGACGTTCCTCGTGTTCGACTTTTTCGTCATCGTCCTCAGTTTGACGTATCTCGACATCCGCGAGGCGATGTATACGCTCCTTGCCGTCTATATCGGCGCCCGCGTCATCGATTCGATGCAGGAAGGCACGTATGCCGGTAAGGCCGCGATGATCATCAGCGACCACCGGACCGCCATCGCCGACGGCATCCACGCGACGATGAACCGCGGGACGACCCGTCTGCTCGCGAAAGGCGGCTATTCGAATAAAGAGCTCGAAGTGATTTACGTCGTCGTCGGACGCAACGAGGTCAACCGCCTCAAGACGATCGTCAAACAGATCGACCCGCACGCTTTCGTCACGTTCCATCACGTATACGAAGTCGGCGGCGAAGGATTCACGTTCGACGAGAATCGCGTACCGCTCAAATAAAAAAGACGAACACATTCCTAATTTGGGGATGTGTTCGTCTTTTTTGTGCGGACGCCCTCTCTATCGTTCGATCCGTTTGATTTCAAAGTAAAGGGCACCGCCCGGCGAATCGATACTAGCCGTCTCCCCGACTCGTTTTCCGATCAAGCCGCTTCCGAGTGGGGACGAGACCGAGATCGTCCCGTTCGCCAAATCAGCCTCGAGCTCACCGACGATCCGATACGTCTCGTCCTCACCGTCCGGCAGTTCCCGGATCCATACCTCCACTCCGAAACCGACGCGATCCGTTGGCGCATCTTCCTCGATCATCGCGTCGGCAAGCACGCGCTCGAGTTCAACAATTTTCGCCTCGATGCGCTCCTGTTCCCGGATCGCCTCAAAGTACGTCACGTCTTCTCTAAAATCACAAAATTTGCGCGCCGTCTTCACTCGTTCGAGCGCCTCAATCCGACCGCTTCCGCGGAGCGCCTCGAGCTGTTCGATGAGACGAAGACGGCCTGACTTCGTCAACTGTGGTTTTGCCATACAATTCCCCTCCTCATACAAAAAAATCCCGTCAGTCGACGGGATCGATTCTATTCATCGCGTGGCATAAAGACGATCAGTGCGAGACGGATCAGTTCGGCAACCGCGACAAGTGTCGCTGCGACATAAGTCCAAGCAGCCGCGTTCAACACTTTACGGGCACCTGACTCTTCCGTCGCGGTCACGATCCCGTGGCTCGTCAGTTCGGCCATGGCGCGTTTCGAGGCGTCAAATTCAACCGGGAGCGTGACGAGTTGGAACAAGACCGCCCCGAGCATCATGACGACACCGAGCTGGGCAAGTCCCATCGCACCTAAGAGGAAACCTCCTATGAGCAGCGGGAACGACAAGTTTGACGTGATGTTCACGACCGGCACGAGCCGATGGCGGACACGCATCATCTTATAGTCCGTCGCGTCTTGGACGACGTGACCGATCTCATGGGCCGCGATCGCTGCCGACGAGATCGTTGATCCTTGATACACTTCGCGCGACAAGCGGACGACTTTATGCGTCGGGTCGTAATGGTCACTCATCAAACCGTCGACCATCTCGATGCGGACATCGTGCACACCGTTTTGTTTCATGATGAAGTCAGCGACTTGAGCGCCGGTGACACCGCTTTGAAGTGGTTGTTGTAAAAACTTTTTGTACGTACTTTTCACTCGCATCTGGGCCCATAACGGGATGAGCATGATCAGTGCGAGATAGAAAATATAGCCACCTAATGACATTTTCTATATCACCTCTGCGTATATTTGATATCTCGATTTTACATTCTTATGAACTTATTATCAAGCGAAGCGCGCAGGATGAGTCGGTATCCCACAAAAAAACATATTCCCGTCAACCAGAACGACCCGTAGCCGATCCACATAATATGTTCGGCGAGCGACGGATAACGCGGCCATTGTCCGAGCACATAGTCGACGACGTCGTTATGGATGACCCAAATGAGCGTCAAGACGAACGACGACACGGTCCAACGCATGAACGGGGCGTATAGAAATGCCTGGACCGCCATCGCACCATGAGACAGCATGAGCATGACAGCCATGAGCACGATGAACGTATCCGCGTCGTCTCCTAAATTCATGAGGAAGAAGACGTTCATGACGACGGCCCAAACCCCGTATTTGACGAGTGTGATGAAGGCGAGTGTCTCGATGAGCGGTGAGCTTTTCTTGAGCAGCCACAGCGCTAGGACGATTGTGAAAAATAGTGACGCCGTCGGGCTGTCCGGTACGAACGGCCAATAGATGAGCGGCGTGTCGCGAAGCTGCGGTTCATACCAGACGTATCCGTAAATCGTGCCGAGCAGATTGACGATGAAGAGGAATGTTAACACGGCTTTATGTTTTAGAAAGGGAAGCAACAGCGTATAGTTCATGAAATCATTCCGTCCTTTTTTTCTTTATTGTAGCTTGCGTGACCGATAAGTAAAAGAGTGTAGCCCATAGGGGACTACACTCGATTGCTTACTGGTTATTTTCGCCGCCTTCACCGTATGAGGCGAGGAACTCGGACATGGCTTGGAGGTCTTCATCCGAACCGTCCCACTGACCGGCCGGCATCGTGCCGACACCGTTGACCGCGATCTCCGCGATCTCTTCAGCCGTGTAGGCCGTTCCGATGAGTCCTGGAGCCGCCGCCCCGCCTTCGAGGTTTTGACCGTGGCAGTTCACACAAGACTGGGCTGCATAAATCTCATAGCCAGGTGCGGCTGTGTCGATTTCCGGACCTTCACCCGGTACGACTAAGATTCCTTGCTCATGAACTTGATCCCAATGCGTCGTTTGAACAGATTCCCACGTCAAGTACATGATCGAGAGAATCCCGAGCAGCATGAAGCTGATCGCGACCGGTCGTTTGGCCGGCCTGCGCTCGATTCCTTGGTCGAGCCACGGTGCGATCAAGAGCGCCGTGAACGCGACCCCAGGCAAGATGACCGTTCCAAGAAGGATCCAGTCCCCCGCCGCGAATTGATACTTGAGCAATTGATACAAGAACAAGAAATACCAGTCCGGTAACGGAATGTATGACGTGTTCGTTGGATCGGCGATGTTTTGGAGCGGTGCTGCCTCGACGATCGTCAAGGCGATGAATCCGATCAAGAAGACCGAACCGACCATCCACTCTTTAAGCAAGAAGTTCGGCCAGAACGCTTCTGTGCGTCCTGGATATTCAGAATAGTCTTTTGCAATATTTTGTTTCCGATTCCCGATTCCTACTCGAGAGTCGGTTACAAATTTCATCCCTTTACCGCGATGCATATCGTTTCTCCTCCTTTTTGTCTTCGAATCGGCTTATAGCGGTCCAGATATTCCTTGTTTACGAATCATCAGGAAGTGGGCTCCGAGGAGTCCGAACAAGGCCGCCGGTAAGAAGAAGACGTGAATGGCGAAGAAGTTCGTGAGCGTCCGTGCCCCGACGATCTCACCACCGGCGAGAAGGGTCTTGGCGATTCCACCAATGACAGGAACACTTTCGGCAATTTGAAGCGTAACTTTCGTTGCGAACAACGCTTTCATATCCCAAGGTAACAAGTAACCTGTAAGACCGAGCGCCAAGACGACGAAGAACAAGAGGACTCCGACGACCCAGTTGAGTTCGCGTGGTTTCTTATACGACCCGGTGAAGAACACGCGGAGCGTGTGTAAGAACAACATGACGATCGCGACCGATGCGCCCCAATGGTGCATCCCACGAACGATTTGTCCGTGTGCGATTTCGTTCTGTAAATAATACACCGATGCGTGGGCATTGATGATATCTGGAACGTAGTACATCGTCAAGAACATCCCTGACAGAATTTGAATCACGACCGTGAAAAATGTCAGACCGCCGAAGCAATAAACAAATGCTGAAAAGTGATGGGCAGGGTTGACGTGTTCCGGTACTTCATGGTCAGCGATGTCGCGCCATAACGGCGTGATGTCGACGCGTTCATCGACCCAATCATAAATTTTTTGTAACATCGACTATTTCCCCCTCTCACAACTGTGCGACTGGACTGCCCAAGTATAGGAAGCCGTCTTTTTCTTCTTTTTCATAGCGTGCCAGCGGTGATGTCGGAGGTGTACCCGGAATGTTCGTTCCATCTTTTTCGTAACGCCCGAAGTGACACGGACAGAAAAATTCTGACGGTCTTGTCGGATCTCCACCATAACCTACTTGACAGCCAAGATGCGTACAGATAGGAGAGAGTGCGATTACTTCACCGTTCTCGTCTTTGAACACCCATGCTGAAAGTGTTTCTTCAAATTCATACCAAGCGTCTTGCGTTTGTTTTTTAAAGTCGACACGTTGCGGCTCAGTCGTGATGTCGTCAAGACTCATGACCTTCACTTTGTCGCCCGCACCCGATTTTTTCAAGACCGGATCGATCGCAAAGTTGACCATCGGACTGATCAATGTTGCCGCCATAAAGCCACCTACACCAGTTAACGTATACGTTAAGAACTGACGGCGTGTGACTTTTGACCCATTTTGAGCCATTTCGTTCCCCCCTCATTCGTGTGCATAACCCCATAATTCTTTATGCATTCTTCACAAAAATTTCTCACTCACCAAAATAGTATATCAATAAAACCTCTACGTCAACCGCTTCATGTCGCCATCCAACGGCCCGAAAGCTCTGTAATGACTTGTGTCGCAAAATTTTGGACCATCGTGTGCGACTGCTCCCCCGACATGCCTTTCAAGGCAAGCGGCGGAACGAATATAACCGGTAACTCGAACGCTTTGAAGCGAACGTCTGAAGAGATGAACAACACGTGGGTAAACCCGGCCGTCGTTGCTTTTGTCATGACTGCGCGTACAAGTTCATACCCGGCCTCGACATCGAGATAGCTAAGCGTCGGATTCAGCATCGTCCGTCCAGACAGCTGTCGTTCGGTTTCAAGCGCCACCGCTTGGACGACCTCGTAGCTTTCGGCTTTACGCACCATCTCCTCATCAAACGCCAGTTCGACGAGTGGGACGATGAGCGTATCGACGTATTGGCGTTCGGTCAGCGATTTCAACGCATCCATGCCATCGAACCTCATCTTCCTCCTCCTCTCTTTAGAAGACATACATCATCATGTCCATTGTAGCGTACCTACATTCGCTTCCTCTCGAAAGTTATGAACGAAATGTGAAATTATTGTGTATTCCTACGTCATTAATATACCAAAAAACAAGCGCTTCCCATAACGGAAGCGCTTGTTTTTTCTAAAATAATTTCGATGCTCTCACTTGATGAAGTTTGCTCGTCAAATTACGAAACAGCTTCTCGTCCCGGCGATCAAGCGCCTCGTCGATCTCGACGAGCAGACGCTCTTCCTCGAACTGGGCGACCGATGCTCGAATGACCGTCTGGGCCGAGTTCGTCACTTCGTCTTTAATCTCGGCGACAGGCTCAAACGGATTGAGCTCGACGATGTCGATCCAACTCTCATCAATCATCATCCCTTGAAAGTTAAGTTCGACATAAATCGTCCCGTCGTGGAGCCGAATGTCATGGTACGCCTTTTCCGGATTGACCGTGATGAGGTCACCTCGTCGGTAACGGAACGGTTCCCCTTCGAAGCCGTACGCCGTCATGACGAGGCTGCGCGGTGAAACCGAGGCGTTCGTCACGAAATGAACGTTCCCAAGTTTTTCAGGATGTCTAAGCCAATAATCAATGATCCATTTGGCCTCTCGCTTACGAAGCGTATGATGAGCGAGGAATCGCTTTAAAAAATTCTTTTTCCGCTCGACCATATGACCCCATCTCCTTTATATTGATTAATCGCGATCCGTCAACAAGTCGATCCGCTCTTCGAGAATTTGGCGGTCGATCATATCCACGGTGAGCGCAAGGGTTTGCTCGAGCACACGCTGCGCCTTGTCACGCTGTCCTTCTTCTACCAATAGTGTAGCCCATTCAGTCGAAAATGACACGTCCTCTTTATAAACTTGTTCGATCGAGGTGTATAGATTGACGGCCTGCTCATAGTCCTCGAGTTCATAGGCGGCTTTCGCCTTGTACCACGTCATGAGCGTCGACGTCGAGTGCTCCTCGAGCGCATCGATCGTCTCGAGCACGGCTTCCATGTCTCCCGCTTCGAACAAGATTGACAACAGCAGTTCGGTCGCTTGAAGCGATTCCGGGTTCAAGGCGAGCGCTTCGCGAAGTTCATTGACCGCTTCGTCTGTGCGGCCTTGCTTCAAGAACAGCTTCGCTTTGACGGTGCGCAGCTCATCGTTATAGTCGTCACGGTCGATCCCTTGATCGATCACTTCGAGCGCTTCATCGACGCGACCGAGTTCCTCGAGCGCTTCCGTATACGGCAAGTAAAGCGATGTAAAGTCAGGGTCCATCAAGCGGAGCTCTTCGAACTGTTTGATGGCGACCTCATCACGCCCGATACGGTGGGCCGTCATCGCATGTCCGAACACGGTGTTCAGATTGCGGTTCTCTGTCTTCTCGAATTCATCGAGCGCTTCTTCGAACGAGCCGATCATCGTCAGTGCTTCGGCGTAATCGGCTTGATAGTCGAGCTCTTCGGGCAATCGCAAGTGCGGTAAGCGCGCATAGAGCGGTACCGCCTGTTCAAACGAACCGATCGAGGCGTATAGTTCGGCCAGCCCATAGACGAGCAGCGGCTCGTCCGGATTCGCCTGTAACGCTTCCATCAATTTTTTGACCGCGACTTCGTCAAGTCCTTGTGATTGATACAAATCAGCTAACAAGACGAGACTTCTCATGTGCGCCTCTTTGTCGCTCGCATCGATCGGTTCAAGGACGGCAATCGCTTCTTCTTCCCGGTCGCTGTCGAGATACGCTTCAGCGAGCGACAGCGCCACGTGCGGGTTGCCCGCGTAGTCGACATACAGTGCTGCTAGTAAATTCACAGCCCGGTCGGCGAGGCCAAGTTCGAGATACAAGTCGGCAATCGCCAACCGATCTTCGTCCGAGCCTTCTGTCTCAAGCGCTTCAAGGTGCGCCAAGGCGTGCTCGGTCTCGCCTTTTTCGAGCATCTCGATTATATGGTTTAACACTGATTCGTCTAACATAATTAATTTCCTCCTACCACTTTCAGGTATTGCCGTTATTCTATCTCACGACCGAGCCGTTGTAAATCGTCACGAAAATGAGGGTAACTGATTTCAGAGGCTTCGATCCCGTCAATGATGACGGGTTCGTCGATCAGTAAAGCTGCCACTTGTAGCATCATCGATAGACGATGGTCCGAATGCGAGGACACATGACCAGCCTGAAGCCGGCTCGGGAAAACGCTGAACCCGTCTTCGGTCTCGCGGATATCGACACCGAGCGCCGCGAGCTCGCTCGCGACCGTCTTGATCCGATCGGTCTCTTTCACACGCAGTTCACCCGCATCCTTTACGACTGACGGGCTCGACGCCTGCGACGCGACGAGAGCGAAGAGCGGGAGTTCATCGATTTGTCGTGGGATTGCCTCGCCTTCGAGCGTCACCCCTTGAAGTTCGCTCGTCGTCACCGTCACATCTCCGACCGTCTCTTCCCCGAGTGGTCGCAGCCGAGTGATTTCGACGTTCGCCCCCATGCGCTCAAGTGTTCGTAAAAAGCCGATTCTCGTCTCGTTCAAACAGACGTCGGTCGTCGTCACACGGCTGTTTGGGACGATGGCGGCCCCAGCCCAGAAGAAAGCAGCCGACGACGGGTCGGCTGGCACGTCGACCGTCGCCCCGTCGAGGTGACTTGGCGATAGCCGGATCGTCCGCACGCCATCTTCGTTCGTGATCTCGACGCGTCCACCAAACAGTGGCAACATCCGTTCCGTATGGTCGCGGGACAGCATCGGTTCACGGACAATCGTCGTCCCGTCAGCGCGAAGACCGGCCAATAGGACAGCCGACTTCACTTGCGCGCTCGCGACCGGTAACGTGTAATCGATCCCGCTCAAGCGCCGACCCTTGATCCGAACAGGGGCGAATTCGCCGTCGATGTCGGCCCCCATCTGTCGAAGCGGTTCGGTGATGCGACGCATCGGCCGTTTCGAGAGCGAGTCGTCTCCGACGAGCGTGAACTCACCCGAGTACCCGGAGACGAGACCAGAGAGCAGGCGCATCGTCGTCCCCGAATTCCCGCAGTCAAGCGTGGCCGGAACGACTGACGCGACGCCTTCGATCCGGAGCCGCTCGTCGAGTTCTTCGACGCTTGCCCCGAGACTACGGACCGCATCGATCGTCGAACGGCAATCTGCCCCAAGGAGCGGATTCATGACGACCGTCTCCCCGCTCGCTATCGCACCGAATAAGATCGCGCGGTGCGTGATCGACTTATCACTCGGTACGCGAATCAATCCATTCAACCCCATCAGAACCACCCTTTCAACTGTATGTATGCTTCAGCAAGCCGCTCGGACGGCACCGCCTCAACGGTAGCCGCTTCACCGAGCAACACGAAACGGACTTGTCCATCCCGATTTTTCTTATCGAGCCCCATCACCGTCAAATACGTCTCGAACGGTTTCCATTCAACCGGGCTGACGCGGCGCGCCCGCATCCAAGCGGCGAGCTTACTGGCCCGATCCGTATCCCCTCCGACGAGAAAGGCGTATACCATGCCGTACAGCACCGCCTCCCCGTGCGACAGCCGATACCGTTCGACCGACTCTAAAGCGTGCCCGAACGTATGACCAAAATTGAGCCACGCCCGGACACCGTGTTCCCGTTCGTCTGCCTCGACGACGACACGTTTCACTTCAATCCCGCGCGCAAGCCACATTTCCCAGTCTAGCGCACCACCGGACAACGCCTGAAACAGTTCGTCCTCGAATGAAGCAGCGAGGACGTAACGTGACAAGTAAGCATGTTTAATCAACTCACCGAGCCCGCTCAAGACGTCACGATTGCTCAGCGTCTCGAGACGGGACACGTTATAATGCACACCGATCGGTTGATAAAACGCACCGATCGCATTTTTAGACAACGGGTGGTTGACGGCGACTTTGCCGCCGATCGCTGAATCATGGGCGAGCACCGTCGTCGGTACTTGGATGTAACGGACCCCTCGCATATACACACTCGCGAGAAAACCGGCCAAATCCCCAATCATGCCCCCGCCAAAAGCGACGACGAGCGTGTCGCGGTCACAACGTGCGGTCAACCCGTCTGTCACGAGTTTTTCAACGGTCTCGAGTGATTTCGAGCCGTCACCCGGCGTGACGACCGACCAAACGATCTGCGGATGGATGCCGGCTAGGCGTTGTTTGAACACCTTACCGTGTAGCGCATCCACCGTCCGGTCTGTAATGACCCATACCGTCGAGCAGGCCGTGAAATAATCCACGCGGTCCAACCAGGCGTCGCTGTGTTCAATCGACACGTCATAAGGGACTGATGCGTCAACATGAATCGTCACCACGACCGGATTTCCTCACGATACGACTCGACCCGCGACTGAATTCGTTTGACGGTGTCGTGTCCGAACGTCTCACACAACTCACGCGCGAGTTCGAACGCGACGACCGCCTCGACGACGAGTGACGCAGCCGGGACGGCACAAGCGTCACTTCGTTCGATTTGAGCGAGGAACGGCTGTTTCGTATCGATATCGACCGATTGCAGCGGTTTGTAGAGCGTCGGAATCGGCTTCATCACGGCACTGCAGACGATCGGCATCCCGGTCGTCATCCCTCCTTCAAAACCGCCTAAATGGTTGCTCAGTCTCGTATACCCGGACTCGTCATAGGCGATCGGGTCCATTACTTCCGATCCTGGACGATACGCCATGTCAAATCCATCGCCAAAGGCAACCCCTTTGATGGCGTTGACGCTCATGACGGCGCGGGCGATGGCCGCATCGAGCTTGCGATCATATTGAACGTAAGAACCTAACCCTGGGATGACGCCATGCACTTCGGTGCAGACGACGCCACCGAGCGAATCCCCGGCCGCTTTCGCTTCATCAATCAAACGCATCATCGCTTCACCGGACGTTTCGTCAGTCGTGCGTACAGGTGACGCTTCGATGACGGTCCGAAGTTCTTCGAGTGCTGCGTAGTGCTTCGGCGCGGACTCGATGCCGCCGATCACTTTCACATAGCTGACGAGCGACATGCCGACTGCGTCGAGCAACTGCTTGCTGAGCGCACCGACAGCGACGCGGGCCGCCGTCTCCCGGGCACTCGAACGTTCGAGCACGTCCCGAAGGTCTCGGTGGTCATACTTGAGACCGCCGACAAGGTCAGCATGTCCCGGACGAGGCCGCACGACCCGGCGCTTGATTTCAAACTCGTCGTCGACCGGCTCTGCCTGCATGACGTTCCGCCAATGCGCATGGTCTTTGTTTTCAATCCAAAACGAAACAGGGGCTCCGGTCGTCATCCCATGACGAACCCCAGCCCTCACCTCGATTTTGTCTGATTCAATTTGCATTCGGCGTCCACGGCCGTAGCCCGACTGACGTTTCGCCAACTCGCCGTTGATTGCCTCGACGTCGACGCTTAAGCCGGCCGGGACTCCTTCGATGATGACGGTCAATCCCGGTCCGTGTGACTCTCCCGCTGTCAAATAACGCATATGCGCCACCTCACTCCTCAAATTTTTCGTAGAAGAAACTTTGTTTCATCTTGTATCCGTAACGCTTCGGCTGGAAGATTTGTTCAGTCCCTCCGACGAAGAGGACCCCGCCCGGACGAAGCGAGCGGTGGAACGACTTGTACACTTTCTCTTTCGCCTCTTCCGTAAAGTAAATCAAAACGTTTCGACAGACGATCAAGTCAAAGTTACGTTCGTAGACGTCAGCGAGCAAGTTATGCTTTTTGAACGTCACGAGTTTTTTAATCTCGTCCGAGACAAAATAGTCGTCATCTCGACGGGTGAAATAACGATCTCGAAACTCAGGCGGCAAATCGACGAGCGCCCGTTCATGATACTTGCCTTGTTTCGCTTTTTCGATCACCAAGTCATCTAGGTCAGTTGCTGTGATCGTGAACTGGGCGGGTGACAAATGCTTCGACAATAACATCGCAAGTGAATACGGTTCTTCTCCCGTCGAACAAGCCGCGCTCCAGACCCGGAGTTTCCCTTGGCTTCTGCGAATGAGCTCAGGCAACACATCCGTCTCGAGCTGTTGCCAGCGGACCGGGTTTCGATAAAACTCGCTGACGTTGATCGTCATCCGGTCTAAAAATTCGTCGTACAAACCTCGGTCTGACTCCATCGCTTTAAAATACTCGATAAATGTGGCGTAGCCCTTCTTCTCGCGGAGCGCGACCATTCGTCTTTTCATTTGTGCTTCTTTGTATAAATTCAAGTCGATTCCAGACTTTAAATAAAACTTTTTTACGAAGATCGCATAATCATTTATCACCAGTTCTAACCTCAATTCTTTCTCTTATCCTAGATCAGGTCGTGCCCGAACATACGAAAGCGCTTTAATGCAAATAGAAAAAGGGACAGGAGGCCCCCGTCCCTTTTATCGTCATCAAACGTGTGATGTTTCAGTGGCGAACCAGAGCGATAATTCTCTCTCGGCACTTTCCACGCTGTCTGAACCATGGATGACGTTTTGTGACATTGTCGAGGCCAGGTCGCCACGAATCGTTCCCGGTTGCGCATCGAGTGGGTTCGTCTTGCCGATCATCAACCGAGACACGGCGACGACGTTCTCGCCTTCCCACTCCATCGCGACGACCGGACCTGACGTCAAAAAGGCGACGAGCTCTCCAAAGAACGGTTTTTCCTTATGTTCCGCATAGTGTGATTCTGCAACCTCAACTGACGGCGTCAGCATTTCGAGACGGTTCAACGTGTACCCCTTTTGCTCAAAACGTGTGATGATTTCCCCAATCAAACCACGTTTCACCCCGTCAGGTTTTACCATTAAAAATGTCTTTTCCATACCCCTAGTCCCCCTAAATCAATGTGTGTACCATGTACTTTATCAGTTTACACGGTCACCTTCATTTTTGAAAGGGGTTACAAGGCGTGAATCACCATTTTCGCTTGCCGATATATTCGGCAATCTCAATCAACGACCGTTTGTCCTGAATGTCCGGCAGTGAATCGAGACGCTGAATCGCCCGGCTCACGTAACGATCGATCGTGCGTTGACTTCGCTCAAGCGTCCCGTTCCGTTGCACTTCGCGGACGAGCGTCCGGGTCATCTCATCGTTCGAGGCGTTCGTGACTTGCTGTAACCGCTCATAAAACACAGGATCTTCTGATGAATAGAAGAGCGGCAATGTTTTATGCCCATGCTTCAAATCCTCACCGACGGGCTTACCGAGTTGAAAACTCTTCGCCGTGAAGTCGAGCAAATCATCCGTCATCTGAAACGCCATCCCGATATCGTAGCCGAACAACCGAAGTTGTTTGACGACGTCAGGTGACGCCCCGGAGACGACGGCCCCGGCCGCGCAACTCGTCTCGATCAAGAGTGCCGTCTTCCGGGCGATCCGGTCCAAGTACCGCTTCGGGGATTGCGCCCAGTCATATTGGTCTTGAATTTGATTGATCTCGCCGATACAGATCAGTTCCATCGTCTCCGCCATGATTTGCATCACTTCCGGGGAATCGACTTCGGACACGAGCCGAATCGCTTCCCCGAACAACGTATTACCGGTATACATGGCGACGCTCTCGTTATAACGTTCCATCACGGTCGGTTTTCCGCGGCGCAGCGTCGCGTCATCGATCACATCATCGTGAACGAGCGACGCCATATGAATCAGCTCGAGGCTGGCCGCAACTTTCGTCAGACGAATATCATTCCCAGTCCCAAATCCGGCACTGAGCAATACGAACGCCGGACGGATCCGCTTCCCCCCGGCATCTAGCAATTGTTTCGATGCGGCTTCGATCACCGGATGTTCCGTGTGGACCCGCGTCGACAAAAACCGATCAATCTGTTCGATTTCTCGGTTCATGTGGCGATAAAGTCGCTTTAAAGACATCGTTCACCACTTCTTTCCTAGGTGCATGGCGCACGCACCACCGGAAAACGCCTTGACTTCGACTTGCTCGAACCCGGCTTCTTCAAACATGCGCTTTAACGTCAACCGGTCGGGGAACTGATCCGTCGATTCTTGCAGCCACTTGTATTGATCATACGACCCGGCAAACACTTTGCCGAATAGCGGCATGACTGAACCAAAGTAAAATTTATAGAGCCCGCTGAATAGTGGTGCCGTCGGTTGGCTCGTCTCGAGACAGACCACGGTCCCGCCCGGTTTTAAGACGCGGTGCATCTCCCGGAGGACCGTCATATAATCAGGTACGTTCCGAAGGCCAAATCCGATCGTCACATAGTCGAATGAATGATCTCCGAACGGCAACTCCATCGCGTTCCCGTGAATGAGTTCGATCATCGGATAATCAGCCACTTTCTCGTGTCCGACAGCAAGCATATTTTCAGAAAAATCGAGTCCTTTGACGACCCCGGTGTTTCCGGCCGCCTCGGCGAGTTGAATCGTCCAATCGGCCGTCCCGCAGCAAACGTCCAAACATTTCGCGCCCGGGAACACTTGCATGCGCCGCATTGTCGCTCTGCGCCACCATTTATGCAGACGGAAACTGATGATCGAGTTCATCGTATCGTAGCTTGGCGAGATCGTTTGAAATACTTCATATACTTTTTGCTCTTTCTCTTTCGGTTGCAACACGTAACACCCTTTCCGTTCTAAGCGACAGCATGCTCGAGTAGTGTCGATAGCTGTTCTCTTTTTTCTTGGCGCAGTTCTGTTGCCTTCTGTCCGATGATTTCTTTCCCGTACGATGTCAAATAAGATTGACCTAGCAGTTCGGAAAACGTTTTGATTAATCCGAAGTTCGCTTCCATCCACGTCACAACAGCGACGTCCGTCCCCAAGGCGAGTGTGCACTTCGCGCCATTCACAAGCTGCACGGTTCGACCGAAACGGTTGCTATAGTCCGCTGGAAACATCGCCAATATTTTATAAAATTGAGCCGAGGCGTAATCTCCGGCGAGCACTTTAAGTTGCCGTTCAAGGGACCCGTTCGGGCACTCCTTCACTTGATCGTGCAGCTCGAGTGCTTGATGGGCAAAATAAGTCGCAAGCACGAGCTGTCGATGTTGATGCGATTCGAGTTCAATCATGTCGATCATCCAACGAAGTAAAGGCATGTCGACTGCGGGTACAATCTCGTGTCTCGTCAAATACGGATGAGTCATACGTTGTTCGATTTGACGAGCAAGGTCGGTGACAACGCTTTCGTTTGTCAACTGTTCCATGCTATCCCCCCTCGTCCTCTTCGTTGTCATTCTGACATAGTATAGCACATTTTTGTCACATTCACGCCATGTGAACTTGCTTTCAACTACAAAAAAAGCCGCCTCTCGGCGACTTATGTATTGCTCATTATTTGACCGCATCTTTAAGCGCTTTACCTGCTTTGAAGGCAGGAACTTTGCTTGCAGGGATTTCGATATCTTCTTTCGTACGTGGGTTGCGACCTTTACGGGCAGCACGTTCACGAACTTCAAAAGTACCAAAACCGATCAATTGAATTTTCTCACCGCTTTGGAGTGCTTCAGTGATTGATTCAAACGTTGCTTCTACGATTTTCGTTGCGTCTTTTTTAGACACATCTGCTTTCTCGACAACTGCGTTGATCAATTCAGTTTTGTTCATCACGATTCACCTCCTCTCACAGAGAGTTTACGGGATTAATCATATCGTACAAACGTTGATATGACAACATTTTTTAAGCGAAAAGGTCAGAAGCGGACACCTTGCTCGACTCAATTGTTTAAAAACTCGACCTCACCTTGATCATTAATCGTATACCCTTGCGAATAAGCCGGGGCGAACGGTGCGTCATCGTAGAGCAAATAACGAATATCCTCTCCTACTTTCGGCTCTGCATCCGTATTCTCAAGCGCGGCTTCGATATCAGCCCGGTAATCGACGAACAATTGACCAGTCCCATCCACATAGATCGGCAACTCGTTTTCTGTGTATGGGCTAGGGATGAACGGTTCTTCGGAGACGAAAACGAGGTCGTAATCGATCGTAAACTGATTCTTGCCGAGCGATCCTTTGAACGGATATTTCCCTTCTTTGACTCGGAACGAGTTGATATTCGTCTGCAGTTGTTGGAGGCGCTCGGTCACCCGCAAGTCAATCAGTTTGACCGTCGGCTCTGTCTCGGCGTCGACAAGGACGTATAAGAACAAGCCGCCCCCTTCGAAGCTGTTTGCCGGCGGGTCTGCCAAATAACCAGGGACGAGGCGGCTAAACTCGATCGGGTAACGTTCCATCAGCGGCGTCTCGGCCGGCTTTGTTTTGATCGGTAAGACACCGGTCGTCTCTTTGAACGAGTCGACCGCCGTCTGGACCGATTGCAACTGGTCCTCATACGGCACGTTGTCGACTCGGTTTGTTTCCGGGAACATGCAGCCGGCGAGCAGCGTCGCCGCTGCCAAACTGACGACTAAAAACATTCGTTTCACGGTTTACCCTCCTGTCGGTCCAGAAGCGACCACATAAATCATAATGATCGTTCCGAATAGAAAAATCACGAATGCGACGACTCGAATGAGCACCGCAAACCAGCCTGAAAGTTTCGTGTGGCTGACTGCCACCATGAGCGCAGCGACGGCAAATGCCCCAATCCCCGCAAATGAAATCCACATCTTGATGAGTGACGGTGTCACGTCTATCCCCTCGACTTTCTCTATAAATCTTACTCCGTAATTTAGTGTAGCAAAAAAAACAAAGGAACTGAACGAAAACGTCAGTTCCTTTGTTCTTCATCGCCCTCAAAATGGAAAACTTCTTCCATTTCATGTTTTTGCGGGCGTCTCATCAACTTTTTCACTTCATCGTGCGGACTTTTTCCTTCGAACAGCACGTTGTAGAGCGCTTCCGTGATCGGCATGTCGACGCCGGCTTCGCGGGCAAGTGTATGCGCCGCTTCACAGGCACGCACACCTTCGACGACCATACCCATCTGATCGAGTACGTCTTCAAGCTTCTCTCCACGTCCGATGGCGTTACCAGCTCGCCAGTTTCGGCTGTGCTGTGACGTCGCGGTCACGATCAGATCACCGATCCCGGTCAAGCCCGAGAACGATGCCGGGTTGGCGCCGAGTTTGACACCGAGCCGGGCGATCTCGACGATGCCACGCGTCATGAGGGCAGCTTTCGCATTGTCGCCGTATCCGAGCCCGTCCGTCATCCCGGCGGCGAGGGCGATAATGTTTTTAAGCGCGCCCCCGTATTCCGCTCCGATGACGTCAGAGTTCAAATAGACTCGGAACTGATCGTTTGTGAGCAGTTCTTGAATCTCATCAGCGACAAATAAATCCTCACACGCGATCGTGATCGTCGTCGGTTTGCGGACGGCCACTTCCTCGGCGTGGGTCGGGCCCGTCAAAACACCGATGGCTCGACGTTTTGACGGATCGATCTCTTCAGCGATGATCTCAGACAACCGCTTATGCGTCTTCGGTTCGATCCCTTTTGCGGCATGAACGATCGTGACCGGTTCCGTGAGCAGATCGTTCACTTCACGGGAAACCGGACGAATCGCCGAGCTCGGGACGACGAGGAAAATAATCGAGCGACCGAGAACCGCCTCTTTCAAATCGGTCGTTGCCCGGATCGACGCCGGAAGCGGCACATCTTTCAAGTAAGTCGAATTCGTATGCGACGTGTTGATCTCATGGACGTGATCTTCCTCACGTCCGTAGAGCATGACGTCGTGTCCATTGTCAGCGAGGACGAGCGATAATGCCGTTCCCCAGCTTCCTGCACCAATGACAGCTACTTTTGCCATATGAGGCACCCCCATTACTAATTTTTCTGACGAGCCACGATGTGAATCGGTGTACCAGTAAAGTCAAATGCGCGGCGAATCTGGTTATCTAGATAACGTTTGTACGAGAAGTGAAGCAACTCGGGATCGTTGACGAACAACACGAACGTCGGTGGCTCGATCGCCACTTGCGTCGCATAGTTGATCTTGAGTCGTTGTCCTTTGTCCGTTGGTGTCGGGTTCATCGCGACCGCGTCGACGATGACATCGTTCAACACGCTCGTCGAAATACGCTGACGGTGTGATTCGGCAACTTGATTGATGACAGGCAGAAGCGTTTGCAACCGTTTCGACGTGAGTGCCGATAAGAATACGATTGGCGCATAGTCGAGGAACAGGAATTCCTTGCGGATCTTCTCTTCCATCTTCTTCATCGTCTTGTCGTCTTTCTCGACAGCGTCCCATTTGTTGACGACGAGCACGATCGCTTTCCCTGCTTCGTGGGCAAGTCCTGCGACGCGTTTGTCTTGCTCGATGATGCCTTCTTCACCGTCGATGACGACAAGGACGACGTTCGAGCGTTCAATCGCCTTTTGGGCACGCATGACACTATAACGTTCTGTCGATTCATATACTTTGCCGCGCTTACGCATACCGGCCGTGTCGATGATGACGTACTCTTGGCCGTCACGTGTGAACGGTGTATCGATCGCATCGCGCGTCGTTCCGGCGATCGCCGAGACGATGACACGCTCTTCACCGAGAATCGCGTTCGTCAAACTCGATTTCCCGACGTTCGGGCGACCGATGAGCGAGAACTGAATGACATCTTCGTTGTATTCGTAATCGTCTTTGTCCGGCGCGAGTTCGAGGACACGATCTAACAGATCGCCAAGACCGAGCCCGTGTGTTCCCGAGATCGGGAACGGGTCGCCAAACCCGAGCGAGTAGAACTCATACATGAGCTCACGCATCTCGAAGTTATCGACTTTGTTGACGGCTAGCACGATCGGCTTGTTCGAACGGAACAACAAGTTCGCGACTTCTTCATCCGCTGCCGTGATCCCTTCACGACCGTTTACCATGAAGACGATGACGTCCGCCTCATCGATTGCGAGTTCGGCTTGATGACGCATCTGAACGAGAAGCGGCTCATCACCGACCTCGATCCCGCCTGTGTCGATCAAATGAAACTTTCGGTTCAACCACTCACCCGTACCGTAAATACGGTCGCGTGTAACTCCCGGTTTGTCATCGACGATCGATACGCGATCACCGATGATCCGGTTGAAAATCGTGGATTTCCCAATATTCGGGCGGCCTACGATGGCCACTGCTGGAATTCCCATATAAACACCTCTTTAACTTTCATTCAAAAAATTATCGTTCTTATTTGCAACTGTACAATTATAGCACAGTCGAATATTAGTGACTATACAAAAAGAAGCGGGAGTATGACTCCCGCTTGAAGGACCGTCTTATTTAGAATCGTCCGAGGCGTTTTCACCTGTCAGTTCAGATACAGAGAATCCGCCTTGATCGCTATATTCGTCAAGCAGCGACTGCTCTTCATCATCGCGTGAACCGTCTTCTGATTCGAGTGCACGCATCGACAATGAGATTTTCTTCTCATCGAGATGGACGTCGAGCACTTTCACTTTCACTTCTTGTCCTTCAGACAAGACTTCAGATGGCGTCGCGATGTGTCGGTTCGCAATCTGAGAAATATGGAGCAACCCTTCGACTTGCGGCGCGACTTCGACGAACGCACCAAACGTGACGATGCGTTTGACTTTCCCCGCGATCACGTCCCCAGGTTGAATCTTGCCTTCAACCGATTCCCACGGTCCCGGTTGCGTCTCTTTGATCGACAATTTCACTTTTTCATTGTCGAGGTCAAGACCAAGTACTTTCACTTTCACTTTGTCACCTTCTGTGACGACATCACTCGGTTTTTCAACACGACTATGAGCCATCTCAGAAATATGGACGAGACCGTCGACGCCGCCGATATCGACGAACGCACCAAAGTCAGTTAGACGTTGGACGGTTCCTTCGATAATTTGACCGACTTCGAGCGATTCAAGCGTTTCCGCCTTCTTCGCACTCATCTCTGCCTCTGCCACTGCTTTATGCGACAAGATGACGCGATTTTTTTCACGATCCATCTCGACGACTTTAACTGTAATCGGCTTGTGCAAGTATGATGAGAAATCTTCGACGAAGTGGTTTTCTACGAGTGAAGCCGGGATAAAGCCGCGGATGCCGATATCGACGACAAGACCGCCTTTGACCTTATCTTTCACCATGACTTCAAATACTTCGCCCGATTCGAATTTTTCAACGATTTGATCCCAAGCTGCCTCGGCATCTACGTCTTTCTTCGATACGACAACCTCTTCATCCGTGACCTTTTTCACTTTGACACGGATTTCGTCGTTGACATGGAGTGATTCGTTTAAATCGTCTAAATGCATGCTTGATACTTCGCTGATTGGCAAAATCGCCTCGGTTTTGTAACCGATATCAATTAACGCTTGCTTGTCCTCGATTTTGACGACGATACCGGTCACGATTTGACCTCGATTAATTTCAAAATCAGGCATATCTTTCATTTCTTCGACCATTCCAACACTACCCCCTCACGATGAGTACAAAAAGGAGCGCCCTAAGGCGCTTAACACCTAGTATAAACTTCTTATAATTCGACAGATTTGTCAAGGTGTTATCAGGTTTGTTCCTCTCATTGCAACAGATTAAACCTGAAATTAGCGAACGTTCTGTGAATGGGTCATGTACAGTTCGGCGATTGTCGCCATGATCAAATCGGCGGCGTCTTGGGCACTCGCTTTGTCCGCTTTCAGTTGCGAGAAGTCGACCGGTTTGCCAATGACGACCTTCAACTTCGAACGGAACTTGTATTTACCGATGATCGCGATCGGAAGGACGGCAGCGTTTGAACGGAGGGCGAAAAAACCGACACCAGCCTGCGCCTTACCGAGCGATCCGTCTTTCGAACGGGTCCCTTCCGGAAAGATCGAGATGACCTCGTCCTCTTTCAACTTCTGAAGAACAGTACGTAGCGCTTGACGGTCTCCTTCCCCGCGTGACACCGGGATTTGCCCAGAGCGTGTCAAAATCCGTTTTAAAACCGGGACATCGAACAGCTCTTTTTTTGCAAAAAAACGAATTGGCCGTTGCTTCGGCACGGCACTGGCCAACAAGACGGGGTCCCAGTTCGACTGGTGGTTCGAACAGACGATGATCGAGCCGTCCTCAGGTACATTCTCACGACCGACATACTCGACGCGGAAGCTGAGCAGACGCATGATTCGAACGACGCCGACCGTTAACCGATACATCCCGAACGGGCCGTTATTGAGCGGCTTCATCGTTCGACCACCTGTTCCATGAGCTGTTCAACAGCCGTGACGACACCATCGATCGACAAATGGGTCGTGTCGAGGAAGTGGGCGTCATCCGCTTGACGGAGTGGAGCGACGACGCGCTCCGAGTCCCGCTTATCACGCAAGGCGATCTCTTGTTTCAATTGTTCGAAATCGCTCGGAAGACCTTTTGACACGTTCTCCTCGTGGCGACGACGGGCACGTTCCTCGACGGTCGCGGTCATGAACACTTTCAAGTCTGCCTCAGGCAATACGTGCGTTCCGATGTCGCGGCCGTCCATGACGATGCCGCCGTCCCGAGCCAAGTCACGTTGTAAATCCATAAGTGCGTCCCGGACCTCAGGCTGCCTTGCGACGAAACTGACGTTGTTCGTCACTTCACTCGTCCGAATGACTTCGGTCACTTCCTCGTCGCCGTCAAACACGCGTTGCCCGCTCTCGCTCGGGACGAGACGTAACTCCATCTTGCCGATCATCTCAGCGAGGGCGGGGCCGTCTTCTAATCCGACGTGCTGCTCGAGCGCGCGATATGTGACAGCCCGGTAGATTGCCCCGGTATCGATGTACACGTAACCTAACTTTTTAGCGAGCGTTTTAGCGATCGTGCTCTTGCCGGCTCCTGCCGGCCCATCTAATGCGATTTGTAGCGGTTTAGTCATAAAAATTGGGTATCGGCTCATTCCGATACCCACCTCCTCTCGGTCGTTTGTTCCGAGAACATCATACCAGTTTTTTAACGTGAAGAAAATACGGAGCCGGTCCGTTTTCTGGCTTCGAGCTGGGCCCGGAAACAATAACGTAAAATCGTCTCCTGGTCACGAGGCGTCAAGTCCTCAAAACAAAGTGACAGCTCGTGCTTTACGGCCTGCTCTTGAACCCGGACGAGACGGCTCTTGACGCGGAACGTCTGGGGCGTCCCTCGCTCGTCCTCGATGCGGAATACGACGATGACCGACTCATCGACGTCGACCGGCGAACGGTTCGCCACGACACGCATCCCGCCGGCCGATACGTCTAGTGACGTCGTCTCGAATGACGGAAACGCTTCGCCGTCTGCCGCGAGCACCGTCACGTTGATCATCTCCGGCACGCGCAAGTACTCGCGACGTTGGACCCGCTTGATTTTTTTCTCATCCGGCAAGTTAAACGCATAGCGAAGCGTCAGCTGGGCGTCACTGATCCGTTTCGTGACGACTGAATCGAAAGCGTACAGTTGATCTTCGCCTTTGAAAAAGTACAATCGCATCGGTTCATCCTCATGCAAAAAAAACGTCTTTAACGTCGCAATCTCGCTCGGAGATTCGATCCAGACGACACCACCGTTAATGGCAGCGATTTTCGTCTTCCCTTCGTTTCTCCCTTCAACTTCAACTCGTAACTCTTGACCAACTTTTAACATGAACCCGTTCCCCTTTTATCTATTTGTATTGACGACGATTTGATCGATTTGCAGTGCGGACGAGCAAGAGCGCGACCATCCATAGAATGACGATATAGAGGACGGCCGGCATCTTATCCGTCGATTCAACGAGTAAGATATAGTCAAACATTCCGTGCAGCAACGTTGCCGACATGACAGCGGTGAACAGCCAAAACCGTTCATGCGCGGAGTGTTTGGCCCGACCGAGACAAAAGCCCATCGCCACGGCGAAGAGCGCATGGCCGCTCACCGGCAAGACAGCTCGCCAAATCGCAATCTCGAGCGAGTCATAAACCCACAAGTATAGAAAATTCTCCAACGTGGCAAAGCCGAGTGAACAGGCGACCGCATAGAGAATCCCGTCGTAGTAATCATCAAAAACTTTATGTATGTATATTGTATAATAGATCATGAACCATTTAAAAAATTCTTCTAATAGAGCGGTGGCGACGAACGCTTGCCAAAACGGGCCGACAAGGACCCCTTCTTCCACAAACGCATATTGGACGAACATGATCGGAAAGACAAGAATGGCACCGGCGACAAACGAACGAATCACATAGCCGAGCGGTTCCGCTTCCAACTCATGCCGTAAATAGAAGTAGGAAAGAAGGGCGAATCCTGGCGCAACCGCAGACAAGGCGATTGCTATCATGATGCATCTCTCCTTTCTATCGTTAAGCATACACTGAATAAGCCGAAAGAAAAAGTAGCTAACGCCTAGAAAATGGAAGAAAAGGACAAAAAAAGTTGGAGGTCGACTATGAATCATCTATTACTCATCCATACCGGCGGCACGATCGCGATGTCGCAGACCGGTTCGGGCCACGTCTCACCAAGTGAGGTCAATCCGATTGACGCGACGTTGCCGAAAGCGACCGACATCGCAAAAATTACGACGAAGCACTTCTCAAACATTCCGTCTCCTCATATGACGCCCGAGAAGATGCTCGAGCTCGCCCAGTTCATCGCGCAGCAGTTGACGCAAGACACGTACGACGGCGTCGTCATCACCCACGGGACTGACACGCTCGAGGAGACGGCGTACTTCCTGCAGATCACGCTCGGTGCCCCCGTGCCGATCGTCTTGACGGGAGCGATGCGCTCGTCGAACGAGATCGGATCGGACGGCGAGTTCAATCTTATAACGGCGCTCCGGGTCGCAAGGAGCGAAGCCGCACGTGGCAAAGGGGTGCTCGTCGTCTTCAACGGCGAGATCCACTCGGCGTTCAACGTCACGAAGACGCACACCTCTTCCGTCGACACGTTCAAATCGGTCCACTTCGGAAACGTCGGGATGGTGACGAAGGACCACGTCCTCATCTACAGCCAACCGACAACGAGACAGCCGAAGATGATTCCAGCGATCACGAAACGGGTCGCCGTGTTGAAAGTTGTCGCCGGCATGGAACCCGACTTGCTAGAAGCCGTGCTCGACCTCGGCTACGACGGGCTCGTCCTCGAAGTGCTCGGTCAAGGAAACGTTCCACCGTCAATCGTCCCGGCACTCGAACGACTCGTCGACCACATCCCGGTCGTCATCGTCAGCCGCTGTTTTAACGGTATCGTTCAAGACGTGTACGGGTATGAGGGCGGCGGTAAACAACTGAAAGAGATGGGTATCATCTTCTCGAACGGTCTCAATTCGCAAAAAGCACGGCTCCGTCTTCTCGTCGAGCTCGAATCAGGCTCGTCGCAACCGGTCATGGAACACAGCTTCAGCTTCCAGCAGTGACTTGCCATCTCAGCCTTCGTTCCATACAATGAGGGATGAGGTGATTTCATTGGACAAACACGCGATCATTGTCGGTGCCGGCCCGTGCGGCCTGTCGGCGGCAATCGAATTAGAACGGGTCGGTATCTCGTGCACAATCATCGAACGAGGCAACATCGTCGATGCGATTTACCGCTATCCGACCCATCAGACGTTTTTCTCATCAGCCACTTTGCTTGAAATCGGGGACATCCCATTCATCTGTAAAGACTTAAAACCACATCGCCAAGACGCGCTCGTCTATTATCGTGAAGTCGTGAGCCGGACCGGGCTTGTCGTCAAACCGTTCGAGACGGTCGAATCGGTCGACCGTCGTGCCGACAAATTCATCGTCCGGTCCCGTCACGACCGCCACGGCGTCACAGAACGCCTTGCCGACTTCGTCGTTCTCGCGACCGGGTATTACGGACGACCCCGCAAGTTAGACGTCCCGGGAGAAGAACTCCCGCACGTGACCCATTATTTCAAAGAAGCACATCCGTTTTATCGGCAACACGTCACCGTCATCGGCGGAAAGAACTCGGCGGTCGATGCGGCCATCGAACTCGAGAAAGCCGGGGCATACGTCACGGTGCTCTACCGCGGTGACGGCTATAGCCCATCGGTCAAACCGTGGGTACTACCCGCTTTCGACTCCCTCGTTCGTCATGAAAAAGTACGTCTTGAGCTCGAGGCCGAAATCATTCGCATCGAACAGGACCATGTCGTCTATCGACAACACGGCGAAGAGAAACGGGTCGCAACGGACCACGTCCTCGCCATGACCGGTTACTTGCCTGACCACGGGCTGTTCTCGGCAGCCGGTGTGCTCGTCGACGACGAGACCGGCGTCCCGCAGTTTGACGAGGCGACGTATGAGACGAACGTCGATAACCTGTTCATCGCCGGCGTCGTCGCGGCCGGAAACGATGCCAACAAAATCTTCATCGAAAACGGCCGTTTCCACGGCCAAGCGATCGCCGAAGCGCTTCGGGAGCGTATCGGTGTGACATCGTCATAAACTTGTTCAACTAAAATGAGGAAGGACCCGGCTGCGGGTCCTTCCTCATTTTGCGATGTTCATCGGCAAGTCGCTATCATACCCAGCCACGGAAGCGCGAGGCCTCCGCCATTTTACGGACACCGACCATATAGGCAGCGAGACGCATGTCGACTTTCCGGGCTGATGACGTGTTGTATACCGTATTGAACGAATGGACGAGCACTTTTTCAAGCTTCGTTTCGACTTCTTCTTCCGTCCAATAGTAGCCTTGGTTGTTTTGGACCCATTCGAAGTAAGAGACTGTCACGCCGCCGCTTGAAGCGAGAACGTCAGGGACGAGCAAGATGCCGCGTTCTGTCAAAATACGCGTCGCTTCGTTCGTCGTCGGTCCGTTCGCCGCCTCGACGATGATCGACGCTTTGATGTTATCGGCGTTATCTTCAGTGATCTGGTTCTCGATTGCGGCCGGGACTAAAATATCACAGTCGAGCTCGAGCATCTCTTTGTTCGAAATCGTGTTCTTGAACAGTGTCGAGATCGTCCCGAACGAGTCGCGTCGATCGAGCAAGTATGGGATGTCGAGTCCGTTCTCATCATGGATCGCGCCATATGCGTCACTTACAGCGATGACTTTCGCTCCCACATCGTGCATGAACTTCGATAAGAAGCTGCCGGCGTTACCAAATCCTTGGACGACGACGCGCGCGCCTTTCAACTCGATCCCCCGGCGAAGCGCTGCCTCCCGGATCATGATGGCGACACCTTTTGCCGTCGCCGTCTCGCGACCGTGTGAACCACCGAGTACGAGCGGCTTACCGGTGATGAAGCCCGGTGAGTTGAATTCATCGATACGGCTGTACTCATCCATCATCCATGCCATGATCTGCGAGTTCGTAAACACATCAGGCGCCGGGATATCTTTGGTCGGACCTACGATTTGGCTGATCGCCCGGACGTAGCCGCGGCTCAACCGTTCGATTTCACGGAAACTCATCTCACGCGGATCGCAAACGATGCCCCCTTTACCGCCACCGTAAGGAAGATCGACGATCCCAGCCTTCAAGCTCATCCATATCGACAGCGCCTTGACTTCTACTTCCGTCACGCTCGGGTGGAAGCGAATCCCACCTTTCGTCGGGCCGACGGCATCGTTATGTTGCGCCCGATAGCCAGTGAAGATCTTCGTCGAACCGTCGTCCATGCGGACAGGGATACGCACGGTCAACATCCGAAGCGGCTCTTTCAACAGCTCGTACATCTCTTCTGGATAACCGAGTTTCTCGAGCGCCTCGTGGACAACTTCCTGTGTCGATTCAAGGATGTTTTTTCGTTTTTGATGACCTTTTTCTTGATCCGTAATCATGAAGGTTTCCTCCCCTAAATTGTCAATTCTCCCCCAAGAATCAACCTCGTATTCGTTTAAAAGTATAGCCGATAAGCAAGCATTTTGAAAGGGTTTTACAAAAATAATGAAAGCGTTTTCCAAAAAGCGGAGAAGGGGAATCCCTTCTTATTTCTCTAAGGCGAGCGCGATGAAACGCTCTAGCAATTCACCGTAAGAAATACCGGCGACGTTCGCACTGTCCGGGAACAGACTGAGCGGCGTCATCCCCGGGAGCGTGTTCGTCTCGAGGATGTAGGCCAATCCTTGCTCCGACACTAAGAAGTCAGAGCGTGAATAGCCGCTGCAGCCAAGGGCACGGTGCGCCTCAATCGCGGCCGCTTGCACTTCTTTCGTCAACGCCTCCGGCAATTCCGCCGGACAGACGTGAATTGACCCGCCTTCCGAATACTTAGACTCGTAGTCGTAAAATTCATTCTTCGGGATGATCTCGATGACCGGGAGGGCGTGCTCGTTCCCACGGTTGCCGAGCACCGGAACGGTCAGCTCACGACCTTTGATGTACTGTTCGACCAACACGGCCGTATCACATTGGAACGCCTTATCGATGCCCGCGCGTAGCATCGACTCGTCGGTCGCAATCGTCAGTCCGTTCGAAGATCCCTCTTGCGCCGGTTTGACGACACAAGGAAACTCGCCGCCCCATTCAGCCACTTTCAAATCGAGGTCATCCCCTGCTTGGACGAGGACGTCACGGGCGACACGAATACCTGAAGCGGCGAAAATGATTTTCGCGCGTGCCTTGTCCATCGCGAGAGCCGAAGCCAAGACGCCCGACCCTGTATAAGGGAGCTGCGCCATCTCGAGGAGCGACTGGACGCGACCGTCTTCTCCATACTTGCCGTGCAGGGCACTGACGACGACGTCTGCTTGAAGCGTCAATAACTCTTCAGCCCGATCCGGGTGAAAATCGATAGCCACGACTTCATGACCCCGTGTCTCTAACGCTTCGATCATACCTTTACCACTCGTAAGCGACACTTCACGCTCACCCGATACTCCACCATATAAAACAGCGACTTTCATTATATCTCTCCTTCAGCTAACTTCTCAAAAATTCAAGTTTTATCATACCATGTGTCAGCTGAAAACAATAGAAACAGAATAGTAAAAAAGCCGTACTTACGCGAACGTATCGTACAGCTGTTTCACTGCTTGTTCAGTTTGGATGGTCTTCCCGTACTCCATCATGAGATACGGGCTGACGGTCGTCGTTTTGCCATATTCAGACAGGATGGCGGCGAGCCGCTCCTCGACTTGCGGTTTGATAACTTCCACAAAATGTAAGTAGTAGCGGCCGTCATAATGATAGAGTGCCCCACCTTGGTCGGTATCTTGCATATGCGGAAACGCGCGAATCGACGCATTGATCACGTCTTCAATATCGTCAAACTGATAAATCAAATGGTGGATCACATCGATCGTCAACCGAATCTCGACTTGTTCTTGATCCGACTCCGCGACGACCGCATCGACTTTTTGAACATCGATGACGAGTCCATCGCGTGGAAACATCGTCACATTCAAGTCGACAGCACCTTGCGGCATGAACCCATATTCGGCCTCGGCCGTTTCAAGCAATTCCCGCCATAGTTCTTGACCGCTCTCTCCGACAATCGTATCGATGGCGATCCCTCGAATCGATAAGTCGCTCGCAGTCAAGTATACCCTCAAATGTTCTTTTGTCTGTTTTTCAAATCTCAAACGAAAACCTCCAAAGAAAAATCATTCTACTTAATAAGCTACTCCCGTTTTGTCGACCTGTCAAATGGTTGACAACCACTCGTTCCAAGCGTCAGGCGTATCTCCTAGAAACGCTCCTTCAAATTGCGACGCTTGTTGACTGACGGCGTATCCACCCGCACCGATGACGAGGTCCGGGTGCTCCGCTTGAATGTAACGCATCGCTTCTTGAAGATTGGCAATGTGCTCAGTCAACGTACACGAAAAGATTAAACATTTCGCATCGATATCATGGAGCGCTGTGCTCAAATCCTCTTTCGGGAACCCCGATCCGAGGAAAATGACGTCAAAGCCGTATTGTCTTAAATAGAGCGTCACGAACAAAAGGCCAATTTCATGCATCTCACCTGGGGCACAGACGCAAATGATCCGGGGCAAAAATGGATTCATCGGCATTTGAAGAGACAGCGTCGACAAGCGGGCTCGGAAAAAGGACGTCGCAAAGTGTTCGTGCGCGATCGTGATCGTCCCATTTTCCCAGCGTGTGCCGATATCCATCAGCAAAGGGCTAATGATATCTTTCGTCACTTTTTCAAAACTGAACGTGTTGAAGGCACGATTAATCAAATCGTGCGCTTTCCGTTCATCAAATTTGAGCAGCGCGTCCATTAATCCATCCTTCAATTCTTCGTCGTAGAGACGAGCAGGCTTTGGCTTCGGTGCCTCATGAAGTTGCTGAATCGCTTGCGAGACGGTCAACCCTTCGCGTTGTTTTTCAACGACCCATTTGATTTTTTCGACGTCTTGGTCGGAATACAATCGGTGACCTGAATCGGTCCGGCTCGGCTCGATAAACTGATAACGACGCTCCCAAGCCCGAATCGTCGTCGGGTTCACACCGGTCAATGACGCGACCGTCTTGATGGAGTACTTCGGCATAGCAGCCCTCCTCTCCTACAGGTTCTTCCCTTTCAGTATAGACCCATCATTTCAGCTTTACCTGTTTTATTGTGCAAATCTGTGAGAAACAGGTGTGACTTTTCCAATTCAAGTAAACCTCGCGAACATGTTGAAACAAAATAAAAAAATACGGCGTCTCCACCGTATCATCAGAAAAATAATGTATGACGTCCTATATATAAAAATGCGAGGATAATCGCAAACATCGTCAAAGTCAGCATCATAGCCAGCGGTCGTTTCAACCAATTATCATTTAATTTTTCTTTCCGCTCGTGCTCTTGCCGTTCCGACCGAGACGGCAACGTGTCCACGACTTTTTCACGAAGAGAATCTGCTTGGTTTCGATGTCGCAACGTGTGCCCTCCTTTACCTTTTTTATCATTTTACTATGATATCAATCAAAGGAAAAGATGCGCGCCAACCGATGTTTCCAATCTGTCACATTTTTAGACACAACTTGAACCGACGGCGGGAATGAAATCTCACCACAGACGTCACAGCAATCGGCTTGTTTGACCGGTTGCTCCGAAAAGTAATTCAGCAAGTAATCGCGCCGGCACTTCTTGATGAGCGCGTAGTCAATCATTTGGCCGAGCTGGCGGTACCGGGCCCGCTTTCTCTCTTTTACCCAATCGACCGCATCGGCAAGCGTGCGTTCGGCGAGCATTTGGTTTAGCAAGCCCCATACCGGATCTTCCTCGTTCATCTTCAACAGCCGCGGTAATTGCGACAAGCTCGTTCCGTTGTCCCGTTCTAGATAAGCCACGCGGATGTCTTTATCTTTCGGGTACTGTTGATCGATTAAAAACTGTTGGATCCGTTCATCCCCTTCGGCATACAGTAAGACGGCAAACGCCGGTTCGCCGTCCCGGCCGGCCCGGCCGATTTCTTGCATGTACGCCTCGAGCGTCGCCGGCAGTTGGAAATGGATGACAGAGCGCACGTTATCTTTGTTGACGCCCATCCCGAACGCACTCGTACATACCATGATCGCAACTTCATCGCGTAAAAATTGCGATTGAACGAGGCGCCGATCCTCGGTCGACATCCCGCCATGATAAAACAAGGCGTCATCGAGTTGAAGCGCGAGCGCTTCAGCTTCCCGTCGTGTCGCCGTATAGATGACGGCCGGTGTCGGCATTTCTCGAACGAGTTCGATCAGTCGCGGCATCTTTTGTTCCGTCTCGAGCCGTTCGACGATGAGACGGATCTCAGGTCGATTGGCCGAATGGACGAACTGGGACGGCGAGAATAAAGCTAATTTCTCGATAATATCCCGTTTCACGTTTTCCGGGGCCGTCGCCGTGACGGCCATGCATTGCGGGCTTCCGAGTTGTTTACGGAGCTCCCCGAGCCGTGCGTATTCCGGCCTGAATTCGTGACCCCATTGCGAGATACAGTGCGCTTCATCGATGACGAGCATTTGAATCGGAGTCCTTGCGAGCGCCCGGGTCACGTGCGGCACAGCGAGCTGTTCGGGAGATAGGTATAAGAACCGATAGCGCTTCAAATGATTCAGTATGTCTTGCTTCTCTTCTAACGTCTCCATCGACGTCAGTCTCGCCACGCCACGCTCGCCGCGCTCCCGAATATGGAGCATTTGGTCTTCGATCAACGACAAGAGCGGTGAGACGATAATCGTCAAGCCTTCATTCTTTAAATACGACGGGAGTTGGAACGTCAATGATTTCCCGGCACCCGTCGGCATGATCGCCAACACGTCCTGCCCTTCGGCGACCGCTTCGATGACGTCACGCTGTCCGGGACGAAACGTCTCGTGACCGAACACACGCTTCAACGTTTTTTCATACAAATGTCTCACCTCGTTTCAATCTCGCGAACACTAACCGAATTTGGAAGTAACTGAGATTGTCGGTTTTCTCGAAGATCGGCTTTAGCGCCCAGCTGTCTTCTTCCCGTAACCGTTCGACTTCGGCAATCGCGTCGGCTGGCACGAATTGATCGAGCGGGAAGTCGTCCAAATACATCGCCATCTCGACGACGTGGTCTTCGATCGTGCTCGTGCGCAGGCGCCTGATCGATTGTACTTGCGCGAACGTGCGACCGGCCGAAAACAAATCGAACGATTCACGCGCCGATAACGTCATCCGCTCATCCGACAATCCGTGGGCAAACCCTAGTATTTTAGCATCTCGCGGCACAGTCCGTAACAGCGCGTTCCATCCGGCCAAGAAATAAAGCCGTGCCGTCCGAGCATCGACGTCAAGGAGCGTCGCGATCTGTTCATACGTGTATCCCGTCTCGAACGCCCCGGTGAAACGATAGACGACTGCCGTCGCATATGGATCACCGACCGTTTCAAGCGCTGTTTCGAGTTCTTGATGAAACGAGGCGATCAGTTCTTTCCACTCTCGTTCCGTTCGCACGATTTGCTTGACCCACCGCTCGGCCATCCGATCGGCTTGAACCGGATAAAACGTGCGCTCGTGTTCGAGTGACATGAACGTCTGGATAAATAAACTGAGACGTTTCCATGTCATCGTCGTATAGTCCCGGTACTCGCCACCGAGCCGGTCAAACAACTGGCTGACCGCGTCCGGACTAGCGAGCATACTTCCGGCTTCGGTTAACGTGAACGTCGCCCGATTGAGCCAGCCTCTTTTCTCAAACGAGACTAACAGCTTCTCATAATCATATTTCGTATAAGGGAACAGTCCGAAAATCGGTTCAAGGTCATAAAAAAAAGCATCTTGGAGCGTCGTCGCCGAACGTTTTCCGTTTAAAACGTGAAACAGGCTACGTTCGCTGCGCTCCCCTTTTAAGCGTTGAATCGATAGGAGCAACACTCCGTCGGCTAAATGAACCATCCTTCCACCCTCTCTCATTATCACTATCCCTCCAAAACGTTATTCGTTTCCTCATTGAAATATTAGGGTATGTAGACTACAATTACTCATAGTCAGTAGAAAGTCATTTCTATGCAGAGAGACGAAATGTTTGGAGGGTTACAAATGGCAAAATTTACTATCGTTGACAAAGATACATGTATCGCATGTGGTGCTTGTGGAGCAGCTGCTCCCGACATCTTCGACTATGATGACGAAGGTCTCGCCTTCAACTTGATGGACGACAACACAGGCACAGTCGAAGTACCTGACGAACTGTCGGAAGATTTGATGGACGCGTTCGAAGGATGTCCGACCGACTCAATCAAAGTCGCTGATGAATCGTTCGATGGCGACGCACTCAAATACGAATAAGAGAGACATGTGTGTCAAGTTGACACACATGTCTTTTTTTAACGGGCCGCTCTTCTAAACCCGGCCGCCTCGGCCTCTCCTTCCGTACAGAACATTTCCTCCGGGTTCGTGCGTTCATAGCTCGCACCGTCCGGCACGTGATAAATTTTCTCGCCGTCCCGATTAATGTTCCCTTTAATGTCACACGCTTCGCTCGGCTCCGGTCGAGGTTTCGCCGGTCGCGCCGCTCCATGGTCGAAACCGTTGCCGGTCACGTAGTCCTCGATGCTCCAAATGCCGAGCAGCTCGCGCCGGGCAGCGCGTTCGACATCGCGGAACGCATCGATGTGCTGGGTGTTCGGGGCGTAAACGTACGCGACGCGTGCGAGACCGCGACGCAGCAGCTCTTCATTGAGCATCGCATCATCATACCATACGTAAGCGAGCGTCCGCTGATAGCGGTCGTAGCGCCCGACGTCGTACTCGAGGACGATCGTCTCACCTTCCGATAACCAACGCGCGACGAACGCCTTCGCGTCCTCACCGAACGGTTGGACCGGCAACGTCGGATGACTCGTCTCAGGCGTGTCGACGAGCAGGAGTCGAATCGACTCGGTCGCACCGCTCTCAAACTCGACTTTAAGCGTATCGCCATCGATGACGCGGTCTAACGTGACCGTCTCCGTCTTGCCGATCGGCGCTCGGACTTTTGTCCCGACGTCCGCTGCCGGGTAATCCGACTCGAGTTCGACGAGCGATTCCGGCGGCTCGATTTGCTCGGCGAACCAGTCATCGACCGAGCAACCGGCTAACGAAACGCTCAGCACGAGAACGAGCAGTAGTTGCCACCATTGTTTCAATTGTCTCACCTCTACACCAGTATAACAAAAAAGGTTGTTTGACTTAAGCGTCAAACAACCTTGGCAAAACGAGACATATGTCCTTTCCCTCGTCAGCGCTTCCCTTTAATATACGGGATACCAACTGATCTCGGAGCGTCCGCTCGTCCGACGACACCTGCTAGGGCGAGGATCGTCAACGCGTACGGCGCGATCAAGAGCAATACTTGCGGTACGTTATTGATGACCGGCAAGTTACTGCCGATGATCGATAGCGCTTGGGCGAACCCGAAGAATAGACCAGCGCCCAGGGCACCGAGCGGGTTCCATTTTCCGAAGATCATCGCGGCAATGGCGAGGAAGCCTTGTCCGACGATCGTCGTCCCACTGAAGTTGGTCGTAACCGTGACGGCATAGACCGCACCAGCCAAACCACCGAACGCACCTGAGAGCATGACGCCCATGAAGCGCATCTTCGTGACGTTGATTCCCATCGTGTCCGCCGCCATCGGATGTTCACCGACTGAACGAAGACGAAGACCGAACGGCGTCTTAAAGATGACGAACCAGACGACGAACGCGAGGATGATCGCGATGAACGACGTGTATTGGACGTTGATGAAGAACATGCGGAGCACCGGGATGTCTGACAGAATCGGCACGTTCTCTTTGGCGATCCGATACTCGATGAAATCGGTCTGTCCTTTATTGTAAAGAACCCGAACGACGAAGATGGCGAGCCCGACGGCGAGCATGTTGATCGCGACACCGAGAACGGTTTGGTCAGCCCGCCAGAGGATGGCAGGAACGGCCAAGAACAGCGAGAACAGCGCGCCGACGACCATGGCGATCAACAGTGAGAGCCACGGGCTGAGCCCGCCAAATCCCATATCGGTCAGTGTGAGCGTGACGATGATCCCCGTCGCCGCACCGATGACCATGATGCCTTCTAGAGCGATGTTGACGACACCCGAACGTTCACTGAAAATGCCGCCGAGCGCCGCGATGATGAGTGGAGTCGCATAGGCTAACGCAACCGGAACGACGATGTAGAGTACTTCTAAGAAGCTCATTTTTTCTCCACTCCTTTCTTACGGTTTCCTTTAAGTTTTTCAATCACATAGTTTAAAGCATACCCTGACGCCACGAAGATGACGATGGCGGCAATGATGACTTTGACGAGTTCAGACGGGATGTTGGCCCCGAGTTGCATCGCAAGTCCGCCGATGTTGAGACCGGCGAACAAGATGGCTGCCAGGAAGACACCGACCGCCGTGTTCGCACCGAGCAGGGCGACAGCGATCCCGTCGAATCCGACGCCGGTGAACGACGCGCTGAGCGTCATTCCGTTGAACGTCCCGAGACCTTCCATCGCGCCGGCAAGTCCGGCGAACATTCCAGAGATGACGAACGAGAGAATGATGTTCCGGTTAACGCTCATCCCCGCATACTGCGAGGCGTGTTTGTTAAATCCGACGGCACGAAGCTCATACCCGAGCGTTGTCCGTTGCAAGATGTAGTAGTAGACGATCGCTGCGAGCACGGCGATGAGAATACCCCAGTGCAGACGCGAGAACGTCGTCAATTCTTGCAGCAACGGCGAGGCGAGCGAGGCCGAGTCTTTAATATCATCGGTCCGTTCGTTCGTCACACCGATGACGCCACGCAAAATCGCGTTCGTCGTGTAGAGGGCGATATAGTTCATCATGATTGACGTGATAACTTCATGGACGTGGAACTTGGCTTTCAAGAAACCAGGCACGAACGCCCATAGCGCTGCCGCGAACATGGCCGCGAGAAGCGCGAGCGGCAAGTGAATGAACATCGGTAAGTCAAAATTGATCCCGACATAAACCGCTGCCACCCACCCGATCAAGACTTGACCTTCGACACCGATGTTGAACAGTCCGGTCCGGAAAGCGAACGCGACGGCCAAACCTGAGAAAATGAGCGGTGCTGCCGCACGGAGCGTCTCACCGATCGCATACGGGCTGCCGACCATGCCGCTGAACAGTGATGAGAACCCTTGGACCGGGTTGTAACCACCGATGAGCATGACGATCGCACCGACAAGTAGTCCCATCAAGATCGACAAAAGCGGGATAAGAAGTCGATTAAATTGTAGCTTGTTCATACTGTTTCTTCCCCTCTCTTACCGCCGGCCATCAAGAAGCCAAGCTCTTGCTCGGTCGTTTCTTTCGGGTCGCGAATTCCGACGATCTTTCCTTCGTATAAAACGGCGATCCGGTCGGAGACGTGAAGGATTTCTTCAAGCTCGAACGAGATGAGCAGGACGGCGCGTCCTTTCTCCCGTTCTTTAATGAGTTGCTCGTGAATGAATTCGATGGCACCGACATCGAGCCCCCGCGTCGGTTGCGCGGCGATCAACAAGTCTGGTGACCGGTCGACCTCTCGGGCGATGATCGCTTTTTGTTGGTTACCGCCAGATAACGCGCGGGCCGGCACGTCGATTGATGGAGTTCGGACGTCAAACTTCTCAATCAACGCTTTCGCTTTCTCAGCGACGGCTTTATAGTTCATCAAGCCACGCTTTGAGAACGGCTCTTTATAGTACGTTTGGAGCACCATATTGTCACGGATCGAGTAGTCGAGGACGAGTCCGTGCTTGTGACGGTCTTGCGGGATGTGCCCGACACCGGACTCTGTCACTTTACGCGGCGTGAAGCCGGTCACGTCTTTCCCGTTCAATAAGATTTTACCTGCTTCAGGCTTTTTCAGACCTGAAAGCGCTTCAATTAATTCAGTCTGACCGTTCCCGTCAATCCCGGCGATACCGAGAATCTCCCCAGAACGAATTTGTAAATCCAAGCCTTCGACGACTTTCAGTCCGCGGCTGTCTTTGACGACGAGCTGTTGAACGTCGAGCACGACTTGCTGTGGATCTGCCTTGGAATATTCCGCATCAAAGTTTACTTCACGCCCGACCATCATCTCGGCTAAGCTATCTTCATTCACGGTCTCGTCGACTTCGACGGTACCGATATAGCGTCCGCGACGAATGACCGTACAACGGTCGGCGACTTGCATGATTTCTTTTAATTTATGCGTGATCAAGATGATCGATTTGCCTTCTTCAATGAGACGCTTCATGATTTGAATGAGTTCTTGGATTTCTTGCGGCGTCAAAACAGCTGTTGGCTCATCAAAAATCAAGATTTCAGCCCCGCGGTAGAGCGTTTTCAAAATTTCGACACGCTGTTGCATCCCGACCGAAATATCTTCGATTTTGGCATCAGGATCGATGCGAAGACCGTATTGCTCCGAGATGTCCATTACTTTTTTACGAGCCGTCGCCCGGTCGACTGTCAATCCACTTCTCGGTTCAGACCCGAGGATGATGTTCTCGGTCACCGTGAACTTCTCGACGAGCATGAAGTGTTGGTGTACCATGCCGATTCCAAGTTCGTTGGCGATGTTCGGATTTTCAATATTCACTTTCTCCCCGCGCACTCGAATCTCTCCACCTTCTGGTTGGTAGAGACCGAACAAGACGTTCATAAGCGTTGATTTCCCGGCACCGTTCTCGCCGAGCAGCGCATGAATCTCGCCTTTGCGAAGTTGGAGGGTGATGTTGTCGTTGGCTACGAACGTTCCGAACTCTTTGCGAATATTGAGCATTTCAATTACATATTCCAAGAAAGTCCACCCCTAACTTTAAGTAAAGGGAGACCGCATGGGTCCCCCCTAACTCAATGAATTATTTTACTGTCTTCATGAACTCTTCGAACTCAGCGTCAGTCGCTGGCGCCGTGAGTTCTCCGTCGATCAACTGTTGACGGTACTCTTCTACTTTGTCAAGAATCTCAGCAGATACATGCTTGTCAGATGTTTCAGCGATACCGACGCCGTCATCTTTCAAACCAAATTCGATGATCTCGCCACCTGGGAAGTTTCCATCCATCGTCTGTTTCGATACTTCGTAAGTCGCCGTATCAACACGTTTGACCATTGAAGTAAGGGTTACATCTTCAGGAAGTCCTTCTTCGTACTGGTCACGGTCAACTCCGATGACCCATACTTTTTCACCGTTCTTCTTACGGTTTTTCGCTTCTGTGAAGACACCGACACCCGTTCCGCCTGCTGCGTGATAGATGATGTCAGAGCCTGCTCCATACATACCTGAAGAGATTGCCGTTCCTTTTTCAGCTGAGTTGAAGTCTTCAGCGTACTTGACGTCAATTGTCGCGTCTGGGTTGACGGCCATGACACCCGCTTTATATCCGTTCTCGAACTTCTTGATCAAGTCTGACTCGACGCCGCCGATGAAGCCGACTTTGTCCGTTGTCGTTGTGAGACCTGCGACGACACCGACGAGGAACGAACCTTCTTGTTCTTTAAACGTGATTGACGCGACGTTCGGTGCGTCAACGACCATGTCGACGAGCGCAAAGTTGTTGTCCGGGAACTGCTCGGCCACTTTCTTGATGTCTTCACCCATCAAGAAACCGATACCGTAGATCAAGTTGAAGTTATCGCGTGCCAATTGCTGCAAGTTTGGCTGATAGTCCGCTTGTTTCGAAGATTGAAGATATTTGTAGCCTTCGTTTTCAGTCAAGTTGTTGTCCGCTCCGAACTTTTGAAGACCTTCCCAAGCTGATTGGTTGAACGATTTGTCGTCAACGCCGCCAGTATCGGTTACCATCGCGACTTTGAAGTCGCTGCCTTCGCCGCCTTCGCCGTTTGAAGTAGTACCCTCGTTGTCATCCCCACCGCATGCTGCGAGTACTGTTGAGAGCGTGAGACCTGCTGCTAAAGCTGAAAGAATCGTTTTTTTCTTGTTCATCATCGTCGTGTTTCCCCTTTCGGATCATAACAATTAAGGTTGTCATGTCATCAGTCGTCTTTACACCGGTATAAGAAAGCGCTTTCACGCCATTCCCCAAAAATAACCATTTCCGCCTTACAAGAACTTGCTTAGACGCGTTTGCGAACGACGTGGAAGTCGAAGCGGTCCGCTCGGAAAAAGTTTGCCGAATCGAGCAACGGTAAATCGCTCTCATCGTAATGCAGTTGTTTTAAAGCGAGTAACGGTTGGTCCGTTTGAAGTTGGGTCGAGATCTCTGAACTGACACTCGGTTCGATGTGCGTGATCGCGTATGCGACCCGACGTCCTACCTCTTTTTCAAGCGCATCGAATAACGACTTTCCTTCTGTCAATGCTTCAGGATTAGAAACGAGATGGGCTGGAATTTTATCCACGCAGTATACGACCGGTGTTTCATCTGCGTAACGAATCCGGACAATCCGATAAATCGGTGAGTTCGGTTCAATTTTCAGACGCTCAGCTTCTCTCTCTGTCGCTAACACTTTTTCGGCCACCAATACTTTTGTTCCTGGTGTCATCTTGGCGCGCATAATCATGTCCGTCACACTGAACAGTTCCTCGATCCCAGAAGTGAATGGGGGTTTTGAACTGATGAATGTCCCAACACCATGTTTCCGCACGACAAATTTCTCGTCTTCGAGAATGCGAAGCGCTTCTCGGAGCGTCGCTCGACTGACTCCTAGTTGCTTCGACAACTCGAATTCTGAAGGAAGTTTCTCTCCTTCACGATAGACACCATCGTCGATATCCTGCTTGATTTTCTCAATCACGCGAAGATAGAGCAAGCGATGATCGAGCTTGATCGACATGGGCCTCACCACCTTTACCTATTTCTTACCAGTGCTCAGACATCTGACGTATGAATGTCCTTGCCAATTCTAAGTATAGGGATTCCGCAAAAAGAACGCAATACTTTTTTGTTCGGAATCAAGGAAATGTTTTAAAGCCAAGGGATTATGTATACCACTTAGTCTATATTACCTGTTCTACGAGTGTTTGAAAAGAAATCGTAAAATGAAAACGGTATTAAAAAATGAAAGCGTTTCAACGTTTTCAGTAGTATGTCTCAATAGGTCATATAGTCCAGATGTGCTATATAACTTCTACTGTACATGTTTATCCGACGCGAGGTAACTGAATTGACGATACTTTTAAAAACAAACAAAAAACGAACTATTTCGAACGCTTTCGTTCTTATAGTTCGTTTTTAGTATTATGCATCTTGTTGGTTAACGAGTACTTTCCGTGGCTTCGATCCTTCCGAAGGACCGACGTACCCTGCTTGTTCGAGCGAATCAATCAAGCGGGCCGCCCGGTTATAACCGATTCGGAATCTTCGTTGAATCATCGAAGTCGACGCCGTTTCTTGCGTCAAGATGAATTGGACGACTTCTTCGAACAACGAGTCGTCCGAGTCGATCGTCGTCACTTCTTCTTCTTTTGGCATCATCGCCTCGACGTACTGGGCCCGCTGCTGGGCGATGACATGGTTGACGACCGTCTCGATTTCCTGATCAGAGACGAACGCCCCTTGGACGCGTACCGGCTTGTTCATTCCGTTCGCGAGCATGAGCATATCACCTCGACCAAGTAGCTTCTCAGCTCCCCCGCCGTCGAGGATCGTTCTTGAATCGGTCGCTGACGAGACCGCGAACGCGATCCGGGACGGGATGTTCGCTTTAATGACACCCGTGATGACGTCGACGGATGGACGTTGCGTCGCCAGTACCATATGGATACCGGCCGCTCGCGCCATCTGGGCGAGCCGCATAATCGCGTCCTCGACATCGTTTGAGGCGACCATCATCAAGTCGGCCAACTCGTCCACGATGACGACGATGAACGGGAGCCGTTTAGCGTCTTCGTCCTCTGACTTGTCGACGAGGTCGTTGTAGCCCTCGATGTTACGGACACCGTAGCGGCTAAACAGCTCGTAGCGGCGCTCCATCTCGGCAACGACTTGCTTGAGCGCTTGAGCCGCTTTTTTCGGATCCGTCACGACCGGCGTCAATAAATGTGGGACGCCGTTATAGACGTTCAACTCGACCATCTTCGGGTCGATCATCATGAGGCGGACTTGATCTGGCCGCGTCCGCATCAAAATAGACACGATCATCCCATTGATACAGACCGACTTCCCGGAGCCGGTCGACCCTGCGACGAGTAGATGAGGCATCTTGTTCAACGCGATCGTGACCGTCTCACCGCTAATACTGCGACCGAGCGCGACGAGGAGCGGTGCCTCATCGCGTTTGACAGGCTCCGCTTCTAACACTTCACGCAGACAGACCGGCGCGACTTCTTGGTTCGGGACTTCGATGCCGATGGCCGCCTTCCCTGGGATCGGTGCTTCGATGCGAATGTCTTTGGCGGCAAGTGCGAGTGCGAGATCATCACTCAATGAAGTGATCCGGCTCACTTTGACGCCGATGTCCGGTTGCAGCTCGTACTTCGTGACAGTCGGACCGAGATGGATTTTGAGCACTTTCACCCCGACGCCGAACGACTTGAGCGTTTGGACGAGTTTCGTCGCGTTCGCCTTCAATCGTGCGTTCTCCCCTGACAAGTCGGTCACGACCGGTTCACTTAAAATCGTGAACTTCGGCAATTCGTATGTCGCAGACACGTCCTGAGCCGCTGTCATCATCATGTCCTCGGTCGGAAGATCTGATACGACCTCGCTCTTCACGGTCTCGTCAGACGCTTTCTGACGCTTCTCGGCGTCGACGGTCTCACTAAACCCGACAATCGGGATATCATGCATGACGATGGCGTCCGCCTCGGCCTCCACTTCTTGAGGCTTGGCTGTTGACTCGGACGCGCGTGCGTCGACCCGCTTCTTCTCAGTCGGTTTCGGTTTGGCGGGTGTACGTTCCCGGTCACGCCATTCTTGTTTAACCGCAACGAAACTTTCGAGCAACCGGTTCCCGATCGTCCGCCAAATCGCCGGAGACAGAAGCGAGATACCGACGACGAGGCTGCTGATGCCAAGGAAGATAATCCCGAAGTCCGATAGTAAGTATTGGTTCAATCCGTAGAGCGCCCCGTTCACCACTCCCCGTTCCGTTCCCCACACCATGTCCCCGAACAATAGGAAGGACACGAACAGCAAGAAGATGCCGGCTCGTTGGATCGGACGGAAATCGTTCAAGAATACGAGCAAGATGAATGCGACGATCAAATATGTGAGTGCACCCCAGCCCCCAAACAGCGTCGTCGCAAACGTCGCTGTCTGAGTCCCGACCCAGCCGAACTCGAACAGCGAAAAGATGAACGCGATCATCGACAAGATAAAGCCGGCCCAACCATATGTACGAAGTGGGATTGGCTGTTTCCGCTTACGATTCCTCGTCGTCGGTCGCGGCTTACGCTTCACCGGGGTCTTTCTCGTTTTTTGTGCCAACTTCTATTCCTCCTAAAAAAAGAGGCAAAAGTCAGATGACTTTTGCCTCGATCTCAATTCTTTAAATTTCCATGATGATCGGCAAGATCATCGGACGACGTTTCGTCTGTTCAAACAAGAAGACGCTGAGCCGCTCGCGGATATTTGATTTCAATTCGGTCCAATCACTTCCAGCTTCGAGACTCTTCTCAATCTGTTTCGTGACAATCCGGTTTGCTTCTGAGATCATCACTTCTGATTCGCGCATATAGACAAATCCACGCGAGATGAGTTCAGGGCCTGAAATCAACTTCTTCTGTTTACGGTTCAACGTGACGACACAGAGGACGACACCGTCTTGCGACAAGAGGCGACGGTCGCGGAGAACGATATTCCCGACGTCCCCGACACCGATTCCATCGATCAAGACGTTGCCGGCAGGAACTTTACGGCTCATCCGGGCTTTGCGGCCCGTGAACTCGACGACGTCACCTTTCTCGACGATAAAGATGTTACTTGAATTGATCCCGACCTGTTGGGCGAGTTTCGAGTGGGCCATCTGCATCCGGTACTCCCCGTGAATCGGGAGGAAGTATTTCGGCTTGACGAGGTTGAGCATGAGCTTGAGCTCTTCAGCCGAACCGTGACCGGATACGTGCACTTTACGCTGGTTATAGATGACGTTCGCACCAGAACGGAATAAGAGATCGATCGTTTTCGAGACCGATTTTTCGTTACCCGGAATTGGCGTCGCCGCGATCACCACGGTATCATTCAAGCGAATATTCACTTGTTTGTGGGCGTTACGCGCCATGCGCGTCAAAGCCGCCATCGGCTCACCTTGTGAACCGGTCGTCAAGATGACGACTTTATCGTCCGGCAAACGGTTCACTTGCGAGAGCTCGACGAGCGTCTTCGGCTTGAAACGAAGGTAGTTCAGACGTTGTGCGACTTCGACGATGTTGACCATGCTGCGTCCGACGACTGCGACTTTACGGTCGTTCGCCTCGGCTGCAGCAAATACTTGTTGCAAACGATGGACGTTCGAAGCGAACGACGCGACGATCACACGCCCCTCGGCTTGATAGATCACATCGTTTAATTCAGCACCGACTAACGATTCAGACCCTGTTTGGCCTGGTCGTTCCGCGTTTGTTGAATCTGACAATAAACAGAGCACACCGCGCTGACCGATGGCTGCTAACTTGTTAAAGTCAGACTGCTTCCCATCGACCGGCGTGTAGTCGAATTTAAAGTCGCCGGTATGAACGATCGCGCCTTGTGACGTTTGAATGCAGACACCGACACAGTCAGGGATTGAATGGTTGACGCGGAAGAAAGTGATGAAATGATCAGCGATAGTCAATTTCGTTTTAGCGTCAATCAATCTAAGGTCGACTTCTTTCAATAAGCCTGCCTCTTTTAACTTGAGCTCGATTAAACCGAGCGTCAATTTCGTCCCGTAGACCGGGACATGCTTCAAGTCACGGAGTACGTAGCTGAGTCCACCGATATGGTCTTCGTGACCATGGGTGATGAAAATAGCGCGTACCCGATCTTTGTTTTCTTTTAAATACGTAATGTCCGGGATGACGATATCAATCCCGAGCATCTCATCGCCTGGAAACATAAGGCCGGCATCGATGACGAAGATGTCGTCGTCTAGTTCCACGACGTACATGTTCTTCCCGATTTCGCCTACGCCACCAAGCGCAAAGACGCTAACGTTCTCTGTCTTCTTCTTTGACACTAACAAAAACCTCCTAGATGATTCATATTCTGTTTCGTCCACTTATCGCTACTGAATATTGTATCGGAAAAAACGCTTATATGCCACCATTTCCGTTCAATCGACTAGAGGTTTCATCACATCAGCGAGCGGCATCGTCGCTTTAGTGTCCGGCCGCTTGCCGGCTGCGAGCTGTCGAACCGATAAGCCGAAGTCCATCTGCAAGTGTGGATAGTCCGGAAAACTTCTCCAATCCCCACCCCATTCGAAGCCGAGTGCCTTTCCGAGTTCACCGAGTTCTTGCCAGTCGGGTTCCCCCGACTTATTGTGATCTGCGCTCAAATCGTAGTCGGCCCGGTTATCGTGGATGATGACAAAATCGACCGCGAGTCCATAGTTATGATAACTTTGTCCCGCCTTGGCGTTCGTCACGACTTGCCCTGGTTTTGAGCGTCCTTGCGCGTAGAGCGCATTCTGCTCATCGGCCGAACGATAGCCTGACGTCAAGCGGACCTCAAGCCCGAGACATGAATACGCCAGTCTTACGAACGATTCGCCACGATCTCGCACATGAGGATGCAAGTTGGCAAACGCCTTGTCACTACGGTCGACAATCGTTTGTTCCGAGCGCGGGCTCCGTTCGCACATCCCGGCTTCGAACGTCGGTTCATCGACCCAAGGCATTGGCCCGGGCCGCGAGAACGTATACGCCAAGAAGATCCCAATCAAAAACGCCGTCATCGCAAACGTCAAAACGCCTGACCATTTCATCTTCTTAACCGTTTACGGAGTCCTTTGACGAGCGGTAACCCTGTCTCGAGGGCAAAGTAGAGCGGCCGGTTCAAGACGAGGTCGAACTCGCCGACTTTCTCGATTTGATCGCTGCCCCAGCCCGATTTAAACGCATACAGGCCCGCATATTCATCGTCCGGCTCCGTGCTGCCCGATACACCACCGAAATCATAGCGCTCGGCACCGCTCGCCTTGGCAGATTGCATCATCGTCCATTGCATCAAGTGGTTCGGCATGAACTCCCGAAACTCGTTCGAGGAAGCACCGTATAAGTAATACGAGCGGCGGCCGGCGAGCGTCAACAAGCCGCCCGATAACACGAGACCGTCCGGATAGCTGGCATGAAGCTGTTCGAGTTCCGGCAAGGCCGCTTCAGCTTTCACGAGTTGGTCGCGCGTCTGTTTCTGACGATTCGACAAACTGATCCGTTTTTTCTCGACCGTTTCTTTTTCCAAAGACCGTTCGATCTTGTCAAGGTCCCGTTTTGCCTTGTCGAGCGTCGCCATTTGTTGATCGAGCGCGAGTTTCGGTTCAAGTTTCGTCAAAAACAAACGAGCGTCATTCGGCTGCAGGCAATCGTACAAGTTCTCGAAGTAATCGAGCCCGCGAATGGCGAAGCCGTCACGCTCACCCGTGACTTTCATCAGTTCGGCGAACGTTTTCAAGCCGTCCCGACCGACTTCGGTACAGACAATCCCTTTACGCTCGGCAAGACGGACGTTATAGCGAAACTTATGATGGAACTTGGCGAAAATATCTTTCTCGCTCGGACGGAGGTCCGTCTCCATCGTGAAACGGGGTTGGGCATAGTCAAAGCCGCCGCCGTACCCTTTATGTGTAAAACCGAGGCTAGACATTTCCGTAAGTAAGCCCGGTACTTCGTCCCGGTCGATATTCGGATCGATTTTGATGACGATCGCCTTTTTCAGTTTGGCGACGCGTTTCGCTTCCTCGGTCAAGGCACGCAATGATGCCACGTCATCGTAATCGACGACGAAACCGCGCGGTGCGTAACAAAGCGTGAACGGTAGCTTTGGCACTTGTTTGAATAAAAGAAGCGCCACTCCTGTCGTCTCACTATTTGTAGCGACGGCAATCCGCTCAGCGGACCAACCGTTTTGTTTTTTGACGTCTGCCCAACTCGAAAGTTGGAGCAAGTCGCCGCGGTCGTGTGCTTTGACGAAATCGTCATGCTCTGTCTCTGTCAAGGTAATCGGTTGTACTGCCATAAATCAAGATTCCTCCGTATTTAAAATTGTCGCCCGGACGATCGCTTCCTCATCGAGCGGGATTTTCTCGTTACCGATGATTTGGTACTTCTCATGTCCTTTACCCGCCAACACGACGATATTATCCGCTTTGGCTAGACGCGCGGCGTAAGACACCGCTTCTTCGCGGTCGCCGATTTCAACAAAGTTGTCATGGGTCATCCCGGCGGCAATGCCGCTCGTGATCGAATCATACGCCTCAAAACGTGGATCATCCGTCGTGATGATGACGGTACCGGCATATTTTGAGGCCATCTCGCCCATTGTCGGGCGTTTCGTCACATCGCGATTCCCGCCCGTCCCAATCAAGAAGACGATGTTCTCTTTAGGGACACCGACAAGCGACTTCAAGCATTGCTCAATCCCGTCCGGTGTATGGGCATAGTCCGCATAGACGTTATACCCAGGCACGTCGAGTCGTTGCATCCGTCCTTTGGCTGGATGAATCGACTCGAGTGCTTGGATGATCTCAGGTAAGCTGTACCCAGCCGCGAGCAGGCAACCCGTCGCGAGCAACAGGTTGTATACGTTGAAACGTCCGATGAACTGGACCGTCACCGGCAGACTCGCTCCCTGATAGTTGAGACGGAAACTCGTGTCTGACAGTGTCTGAACGATGTCTGACGCTGTCACGTCCGCCATTTCGTCGATGGCGTACGTGATGACACGAGCACCCGTCATCGTCTCGTAAAGCTTGCTGTACGGATCGTCCGCATTCAAGACGGCAACTTTGTCGCGCGACGCCATCTGTCCGAGTTGAGCGAACAGCAAACCTTTGGCCCGCGCATAGTTTTCAAACGTCCCGTGAAAATCGAGATGGTCGTGCGTCAAGTTCGTGAAACCGACGATGTCGAAGTCCGTTCCGATGACACGACCTAGTTCAAGTCCGTGTGATGACACTTCCATCATCACATCGGTCACCCCTTCACCGCGCATGCGAGCGAGTAGCTGCTGAAGCTCAGAACTTTGCGGCGTCGTGTTCTTGCTCGGGACGACCGTATCGTTAATCCGGACCTCGACCGTACCGATCAATCCGGTGCTATGTCCAAGCTTTGATAAAACGTCACGTAAAATCGTCGTCGTCGTCGTTTTTCCGTTCGTCCCCGTGATGCCGAACAGACGCATCTGTTCAGACGGATAGTTATAAAATGCCGACGCTAATAAGCCGACCGTACGCGAACTATCGCGCACGAGCAGGTTTGGGACGCTGATGTCGAGCGGACGCTCACTGACGACCGCGACCGCTCCTTTACTCACCGCTAAGTCCGCATAGTCGTGGCCGTCGACGGTGTAGCCTTTAATCGCGACAAACAGCGTTCCGGGTACGACTTCCCGTGAATCGGTCGTGACATGGGTCACGTTGATGCCCTCTATAGTTGGTTGATTAATCAATTGTATCTTGGTTACTAAATCCGTTAAGTTCAAGTCTTTCCCTTCTTTCACCTGTATCCTGTCCAATGTAAAGAATACCTCTTAATCAGTGTAGAGAACTTACAATCTGGTTTCAAGTCAGTCTTCGGACGGAAGAACATATGATTTTGCTGGGACGTGCCCAAGCAGCTCCCGAATCAAGGCGTTGACTTCATCGGTTTCGATGCGGTCGATTTTATTGAGCACTTCGTCCAAATCCTCGACTTCGTCAAGTAAGACGAGGTTACGCCCGTTCCGGTTCATTCGGGCGCTCGTACTTTCGTTGCCGAGGACGAGCGAACCTTTCAACTGGCGTTTGCCTTTAGCGACTTCTTCTTCGGTTAACCCCTGCGCCTTGAGCGCTTCAAGTTCACGCTCCATGATCGTCTCGACTTGAGTGAGCGTTTCCGGTGACGTCCCGATATAAATCGTGAACGTGCCATGGTCAACGAACGTCGTATAGTACGAATAAATCGAGTAAGCTAACCCTTGTTCTTCACGAATCGATTGAAACAGCCGTGACGACATCGTCGCACCGATCGCGTTGTTTGCCAGCGCGAGGTGTGGGAGCCGGTCGTTCGTTGCCGAAATCGCCTCAAAATTCCAACAGAGGTGCGCCTGCTCCGTCTCTTTATGCTTTTTCAACACATCACTGTATAGAACCGGAATTGTCGATTCTTTCGGTGATTCCCCTGATGGGAGTTCCGCAAACCTCGACGTGACCGCTTCGACCAGCTCGTCGGTCACATGACCGGCGATCGAGACGACGACACGGTTGCCTGTATACATCGATTCGACATACCGCAACAATTGATTGCGAGAGAAGCTGAGCACGCTCGCTTCCGTCCCGAGGATCGGCTTCGCTAATATGTCTTCACGGTAGACGGCATAGGCGAGCAACTCATGCACGAGGTCTTCCGGTGTGTCTTCGTACATTTTAATCTCTTCTAACACGACCCGCTTCTCTTTTTCAAGCTCAGTCTCATCAAAGACTGAATGGAACAACATGTCGGCCAGTGCGTCGAAGGCGATGACAGCATGTTCATCGAGCGTCTTGACGTAGTAGCATGTATGGTCTTTTGAAGTGAAGGCGTTCACACTGCCGCCAAGTTCATCAAAAAACGAAGCGATTTCTTTCGCCGTTTTTGTTGTTGTGCCTTTGAACAACATATGTTCGATCAAGTGGCTGATCCCGATCTCATTGTCTTCTTCGGTCCGTGTCCCGGCTTTGATGAATACACCGGTCGATGTACTGCGGACGTCTGCCATTGGTTCGACCACGATGCGGACGCCATTCTTTAAGGTAATCCATTCCATTTTATCACTCCTATGAAAAAGGCCATCGCACCAGACGATGGCCAAAATAATTAGTTTGTTGGTCTTGACGGACGACGGTCTCCGTCACGACGCGGAGGGCGGCTGTCACGTGGCGGACGGCTCTCGCGTTGTGCTTTACGTTTCGCTTCATACGCTTCTCGCTCTTCAGGAGATAATCCTTCGACAATCAACGTTTTATGCGAGGCGTTGACGCGGCCTTTGTCGTCAATTTCTGTGACTTTGACTTTGATCGTGTCACCGAGCTTGACGACGTCTTCCACGTTGGCGACGCGGTCGAGGCTGAACTCAGAGACGTGGACGAGCGCGTCTTTGCCTTTGAACAACTCGACGAACGCGCCGAACTTCTCGATCCGACGGACTGTCGCGTCGAACACTTCGCCGACTTCGACTTCACGGACGATGTCACCGATGAGTGCCATCGCCATATCGATGCCATCTTGATCGGTCGAGGCGATGAACACCGTACCATCTTGCTCGATATCAACCTTGACACCGGTTTGGTCGATGATGCTGTTGATCATCTTACCACCAGGCCCGATGACGTCGCGAATCTTATCTGGATTGATTTTCATCGTGACGATCTTCGGAGCATACTTCGACAACTGTGGACGCGATGAGTCAAGCGTTTCGAGCATATGGTTGAGAATGTGGAGGCGGCCTGAACGAGCTTGTTCGAGCGCTTCTTCTAAAATCTCACGCGTGATGCCGGCGATTTTAATGTCCATCTGCAACGCCGTGATCCCGTCTTTCGTTCCAGCGACTTTGAAGTCCATGTCGCCGAGATGGTCTTCGAGACCTTGAATGTCAGTGAGTACTGTATAGTGTTCGCCTTCCATGATGAGACCCATCGCGATTCCCGCGACCGGTGCCTTGATTGGAACTCCGGCGTCCATGAGGGCGAGTGTCGAGCCACAGATTGAAGCCTGTGAACTCGAACCGTTCGACTCGAGCACTTCTGAGACGAGACGGATCGTATACGGGAAGTCTGCTTCTTTCGGGATGACCGGAAGAAGCGCACGTTCACCGAGCGCACCGTGACCGATCTCGCGGCGACCTGGCGCGCGAACCGGACGAGCTTCACCGACCGAGAACGGCGGGAAGTTATAATGGTGCATGAAACGTTTGTTATCTTCTAGACCGATGCCGTCGATGATTTGAGCGTCACCGATGACACCGAGTGTCGCGATCGACATGACTTGCGTCTGCCCCCGTGTGAACAAACCGACACCGTGCGCACGCGGCAGCACGCCGACTTCTGACGCGAGTGGCCGGATGACTTCCGGGCGACGGCCGTCTGGACGAACTTTATCGACCGTGATTAAACGGCGGACCTCGTCTTTGACGAACTTGTTCAAAATACCAGATACTTCTTTCAACTTGGCCGGCTCGTCAGCGAGACGCTCTTCATATGACACGACATACTTCGCGATGACTTCGTTAATTGCTTCGTCACGCGCATGTTTCTCTTCAACTTGGACGGCAGCGTTAATTTCTGGGCGAGCCGCTTCAAGTTCTTGTGATAACGCGTCGTCAAATTTAGAGACCGTGTATTCAAACTTCGGTTTCCCGACCGCTTCGACGATTTCCATTTGGAACGCGACAAGCTTTTTGATTTCTTCGTGACCGAACAAGATCGACTCGAGCATGACGTCTTCCGGCACTTCGTTCGCGCCTGCTTCGACCATGTTGATCGCAGTTGCCGTTCCGGCGACTTGAAGTTCAAGATCTGTCTTCTCGAGTTGTGCGACCGTCGGGTTGACGACGAACTGTCCGTCCACACGTCCGACCGTCGCTCCAGCGATCGGTCCGTCAAACGGGATGTCCGAGATCGACAAGGCTATCGACGTTCCGAGCATACCGGCCATCTCAGCCGAGCAGTCCGGATCGTTCGACATGACGTAAATCATGACTTGGATATCGTGACGGAATCCGTCTGGGAATAATGGACGGATTGGACGGTCGATGAGACGTGACGTTAAAATCGCATTCTCACCAGGACGACCTTCCCGACGAAGGAAACCTCCTGGGATTTTACCGACCGAGTATAATTTTTCTTCATAGTTGACCGTTAGCGGGAAGAAATCTAAATCCTTTGGTCCTTTTGAAGCTGTGACCGCGGCGAGCACGACCGTGTCTCCGTACCGGACGAGTGCAGAACCGTTCGCTTGCTTCGCGAGTTGACCTACTTCTACAGACAGCGGACGACCGCCCCATTCTGTAGAAAAAACTTGTTTCGTACCTAACATGTACATTCTCCTCTCAAACCTTATCTAGTTTATTATGTAACTCATTCATATGTTTGTCTAATGATTTTCCTCCAAAAAAAGAAGAAACGGACTAGGAACGAGTGTCCCAGTCCGTCATTTGGTCCGTTCGGATTAACGACGGAGACCAAGGCGTTGAATCAATTCACGGTAACGTGTTACGTCCTTGTTACGAAGGTACGTGAGCAAGTTACGGCGACGTCCAACCATTTTCAAAAGACCGCGACGTGAGTGGTGGTCTTTCTTATGTGTGCGAAGATGATCGTTCAAAGTGTTGATTTGTTCAGTCAAAACAGCAACTTGAACTTCCGGTGAACCAGTGTCACCTTGTTTTGTCGCGTATTCCGCGATGATTTCGTTTTTACGTTCTTTTGAGAGTGCCATTGCCTCTCCACCTCCATTTAATAGAAAATTGCCGCGTTGCCGAGCCGTCGTTGGTGAATCGTCCAGCCAAGCGAAGCGGTGTACTTTGCGTACCAAACTAGAATACATGACCCCTACTCCAAAGTCAAGATAGGATTGCCCGAGCCGCCGTCTCATCTCGTTTCAACTGAGCGATCAGCGAATCGAGTCCGTCGAACGCCCGTTCATCACGCAAATAGTGAACCCATTCGATTTCGAGCAATTGTCCGTACAAGTCCTCCGAAAAATCAAATAAATGACTTTCAATTGAGACGTCTCCCGTGTCGTAAAATGTCGGCCGTCGACCGACGTTCGTCATCGCATCAAACGTCCGGCCGTCTTCTAGGTGGACGCGGGTCGCATAAACGCCGAGCCGTGGCATGACATAAGACGCATCCATCACCATGTTTGCGGTCGGATAGCCGATCGTCCGCCCTCTGGCGTCACCATGGATGACTTCGCCACAGATGACGTAAGGCGCCCCTAACAGCTCACTCGCCAGGTCGACACTGCCTGCGCCGAGAAGTTTGCGGATCCGGGTCGAAGAGACTTTGTCACCGTCACTCGTCTGTTCGGCGACAACGGACGTCGTGAAGCGTCCTCGGGCGTGGTAGGGCATCGTCTCCATCGTCCCTTCCCCGAACTTCCCATACGAATAGTCAAATCCGGCCGTCACGTGCACGGCGCCCGCGCCGATCAAATAATCGTCGACGAACTGTTGCGGTGACAGTGATGCCAACTGTTTTGTGAACGTCAAGACGAGACAACGTTCGACACCGAGCGCGGCGATTCGCTGTAATTTCCGTTTGAGTGGCGTGATGTAACGAACAGCATCCGCATTGTTCGACAGCACTTGTTTCGGGTGCGGATCGAACGTGACGACGGTCACGGGCACGTCAAGCTGCTCCGCGCGCTGTTTGGCGTGCTCGATCACGGCTTGATGTCCGATGTGAACGCCGTCGAAGAATCCGAGTACGATGACCGAAGGGACAAACTCTGGCGTCTCGGGATGTGTGAGATGTATCGTTTCCATACTTCAAATTCCCCCTTAGTCGATTGTCAACATGACCTCGACTGTTGCGTCTGTCGTTCCGTCAAGCCGTCTATAGAGGGCGAGCGGAATTCCTTCTTCATTATAGACAGTAAACAGTTCAAATTCGAGTGAGACGTCGTTTAAGCGCCCACCGTTCCGAATATACCGTTCCCGATTGGCCGGAATGGTGATGGCCGGCCAACGTTTGATCACGTCCTCGAGCGGGATGAGCCGTTCAGCGCGTGCTTCGACCGTCTCTAACGCCGCGAGCTCCGCGAGCGTCACGGCGTCCCTTTCATCGAACGTGCCTGACCGCGTCCGACGCAGATCGCTCATATGGGCCGGATAACCGAGTCCTTCCCCGATTTGGACGGCAAGTGTCCGAATAAACGTGCCTTTTCCGCACTCGACATCAATGCGAAACCGGCAGACGCCGTCCTCGAAGACAGGTTCGTTCGTCCGTTCTAACCGGTGAATCTCGACGATGCGGCGCGGCCGTTCAACCGTCTGTCCTTTGCGGGCGTATTCGTATAGCTTCTTCCCGTTCACTTTGACGGCCGAGAAGTACGGTGGCACCTGCTCGATGCTTCCGGTCAACGTGCCGAGAACGCGGTCGATGGCTTCACCCGTGAACGCATCCGGCGCGACATCAGTTTGCGCGACGACTTCGCCGTGTGCGTCTTCCGTCATCGTTGCCGTCCCGATCGTGACTTCGGCGACGTAGCGCTTGCCCTCATCGGTCAAAAACCGGGACAGCTTCGTCGCGCGGCCGAAACAGATCGGCAACACACCGGTCACTTCCGGATCGAGCGTGCCCGTATGGCCAACTTTTTTCGTTTGAAACAGTTTACGCAGCTTGAAGACGCAATCGTGGCTCGTCATCCCGCTGTCTTTATCTAGTATTAAAATCCCTGTCGGTTCCACGTTCATTCCTCCATATCAAAAAAGGGGAGACACGAGTCCCCCCTCAATTTATTAGTCTTTATTCAAATCACGGATCAACGAATCGATATGGCTACCATATGCGACCGAAGAATCGTATTCGAACGACAATTCCGGCGTCTTACGGAGACGGATCCGGCTGCCGATTTCACGGCGGATGAAGGCGCTCGCCTTATCAAGACCTGCCTGCGTCTCAGCCTTCACGTCGGCGTCGTCTCCGAGCACCGTGTAATAGGCCGTCGCTTGTTGCAAATCTCCTGTCACGTCTACGCTCGTGATGGTCGCGTTCTTTGTACGTGGGTCGTTGACTTCGCGTAAGAGGATATCGGTGATCTCTTTACGCATCTGTTCAGCAACACGTTGGGCACGAATATTCATACGTGTTCACTCCTCGCTTTATTTACGTTCGACTTCTTTCATGATGAACGCTTCGATGACGTCCTCCACTTTGATGTCGTCGAACTTCTCTACTTTAATCCCACACTCGTAGCCTGTCGCAACTTCTTTGACATCGTCTTTGAAGCGGCGGAGCGTATCGAGTTTACCTTCGTACACAACGATCCCGTTACGGATGATGCGTACCCCGGCATCACGTGAGATTTTACCTTCAGTGACGTAACAGCCGGCAATCGTACCGACTTTTGAAACTTTGAAGACGTCACGGACTTCGACTTGTCCTGTCACTTCTTCAACGAACTCAGGGTCAAGCATCCCTTTCATCGCGCTTTCGATTTCATCGATCGCATTGTAGATGATCCGGTGCAGACGCATTTCAACGTGTTCTTGTTCGGCCATTGATCGGGCGTTACCGTCCGGACGAACGTTGAATCCGATGATGATCGCGTTCGCTGCTGAAGCGAGGATGACATCACCTTCTGTGATCGCACCGACACCTTGGTGAACGATGTTGATCTTGACGCCTGCGACGTCGATTTTGCGGAGTGATCCAGCGAGCGCTTCAGCCGATCCTTGAACGTCTGCTTTGATGATGACGTTCAAGTCTTTGACTTCGCCTTCTTGAATCCGGCTGAACAAGTCTTCAAGACTGACTTTAGCCGATTCACGGCGCTGCGACTCGAGGTAACGTTGGTAACGTTTCTCTCCGATTGCACGTGCCTTTTTCTCGTCTTCGAAGACGATGAACTGGTCACCAGCTTGTGGGACATCGTTCAATCCTGTAATTTCGATTGGCGTCGATGGGCCAACTTCTTTCACACGACGACCGATATCGTTGACCATGGCCCGGACGCGTCCGAACGTGCTGCCGACGACGATCGAGTCACCGATACGAAGTGTCCCGTGTTGAACGAGAAGCGTGGCGACAGGACCGCGGCCTTTATCGAGCTTCGCTTCGATGACCGAACCTCGAGCTGGCATTTCAGGCGTCGACTTGTACTCTTCGACTTCTGAAACGAGCAAGATCATCTCGAGCAACTCATCAATTCCCTCATCTTTCAAAGCAGAGATCGGTACGAAAATTGTTTCGCCGCCCCACTCTTCCGGTACGAGTCCGAATTCAGTCAACTCTTGTTTGACGCGGTCAGGGTTAGCCCCTTCTTTGTCCATTTTGTTGACGGCAACGATGATTGGGACGTTTGCCGCCTTCGCGTGAGAAATCGCTTCTTCTGTCTGTGGCATGACACCATCATCTGCTGCGACAACGATAATCGCGATATCCGTCACTTCAGCTCCACGGGCACGCATCGTCGTAAAGGCGGCGTGACCTGGTGTGTCGAGGAATGTGATTTTTTTACCGTTGATATCAACTTGGTACGCACCGATATGCTGCGTGATTCCACCAGCTTCGCCAGCGACGACTTTTGTGTTCCGGATCGAGTCGAGCAACGTCGTTTTACCATGGTCGACGTGACCCATGATCGTGACGACGGCAGGACGCTCAATGAGGTCGTACTCAGAGAAGTCGATTTCCACTTCTTCGAAGTCCGTCTCATCGATGATGACTTCTTTTTCGACTTCGAAACCGAATTCAGTCGCAAGCAATTCGATCGTCTCGTCATCGAGTGTTTGGTTGATCGTCGCCATGACGCCAAGACCCATCAATTTCATGATGATCTCGTTTGGCTTTTTATCCATCTTCGCCGCGAGATCCGATACGCTAAGGACATCCTCGTACTTGATGACGTTGCCCATTTCAGACTCTTGCGCTAAACGAGATGCTTTACGCTGGCTCGTTTTCGAATTTGGATCCGCTTCTAACGGGATTGCCGCTTTTGCAGGCTTCCCTTTAAATTTACCGCCGCGCTTTTTGTTGCGGTTATCGTTACGGTTGTTGCCGAAACGGTTGCCACCACGGTTGCCCGCTTGATTGCTCGGGGCGCTAGAAGTTTGTGGACGGGCTTTCGGTGCTTCTTTTTTCTCTGCTTCTTGTTTCGCAGCAGGCTTCGCTTCAGCCGGCTTCGACTCAGCAGGTTTTTCTTGCTTCTCAGCCGAACGATATTTCTCAGGGTTGAAGACACGGTCGAGTTGCTTGACCGACTCATCATCCAATACAGCCATGTGATTTTTCACTGACTTGTTCATCTTCTCGAGCTGAGTAATGACTTGTTTACTTGTTACATTCTGTTCTTTTGCAAATTCATAGACGCGTTTTCCCAAAGCATCCACCTCCGTTAATAGTTAAGAGAGAAGTTGCTTAAGCTTGTTCGCAAATCCGGATTCTGTCACAGACACGACGACTCGCATGTCTTTACCTAAAGCAGCTCCGATTGTATGTCGGTCGCTCACTTCGATTAATGGAACACCATACGATGTACATTTGTCGGTAATCCGTTTTCTCGTCGACGCTCCCGCGTCTCCGGCAAGAATGACGAGCTTGGCTCGGCCAGCCCGTACATCCTTCAAGACAAACTCTTCTCCCATCGTTACCTTCCTCGCACGTGAGGCGAGGCCTAACAATGATTCCCACTGACTCATGATTCGGCACCTGTGACAGCTTGTTCTAGCTGTTCATAAAGTGTCTCGCTCGTCTTTACTTTCAGATGATGATCAAGCGTTCGTTTTTTCTCTGCTAAACGAATCACATCGACATCTCTTGACAAATACGCGCCACGACCGTTCAGTTTGCCGGTCGTGTCGATGACGACGTCGCCTTCCGGCGTCCGTACGACACGAATCAAATCGTTCTTCGGTAACATCTCTTGAGTGATCACACATTTACGCAAAGGAAGTTTCTTTTGCTTCATGGTCATTCCTCTTCTTTTACCGCGGTTGGTTCGAGCGTCACATCAACCGAGTCAGTCTGTTCAACTTCATTGTGAACAATTTCTGGCGTTGATTCAACTTTTTCGGCATACGTATCGAACAAGTTCATGCTCTCTGCATCCGTCTCGCTCTTAATATCAATTTTCCAACCTGTCAACTTAGCGGCGAGACGCGCGTTTTGACCGCGCTTCCCGATCGCGAGCGACAATTGGTAGTCCGGCACGACGACTGTCGTCGACTTGTTCGGTTCATTGACATATACATCAACGACTTGAGCCGGGCTGAGTGCGTTTTTAACGAACTCTTTTGGATCGTTCGACCAACGGACGATGTCGATCTTCTCACCGTTCAATTCATCGACGATCGTCTGGACACGTTGCCCTTTTGGACCGACACATGCGCCGACCGGATCGACGATGTCTGAGTGGACCGCGATTTTCGAACGGTCTCCCGCTTCACGCGACACCGACATGACGTCGACCGTCCCGCTCGCGATTTCTGGAACTTCGAGTTCGAACAAACGACGAAGTAGGCCAGGATGCGTCCGCGACACTTGAATCGCCGCGCCAGAACCTTTCGTCGTCGAGTCAACTTTCGTCACGTATACTTTGATGCGTTCATGAATCTTATACGACTCGTTCGGCATCTGTTCATTCGGCGTCAACACCGCCTCGATGTTGTTCTCTAAACCGATGTACAAGTTGCGCGGGTCAAACCGCTCGACGATCCCTGTCATGATCTCGTCTTCTTTATCGACGAAGTGGTTGTAGATGCGTTCGCGCTCGGCTTCACGCATCTTTTGCGTGACGACTTGTTTGGCCGTCATCGCTGCGACACGACCGAAGTCGCTCGGTGTCACTTCTTCTTTATGGAAGTCCCCTAACTCAAAGTTCGGGTCGATCTCGTGCGCTTCTTCAAGCGAAAGCTGTTGGTCCGGATGCGTCAGGCGTTCAACGACTTCGAGAAGCGCGAACACGCGAATGTCACCTGTCACTTGGTCAAACTCAACTTTGACGTGCTCGTTCGGGTTGGCGACGTTTCGGCGATATGCCGAAATGAGCGCCTGTTCAAGCGCGTCGATGATGATTTCTTTCTCGATCCCTTTTTCTTGTGCAATCTGTTCGATTGTTGTGAGTAATTGTGGCCCCATCTTTACCTCTCCTTAACTAAACGTGACCGCTAGGCGGGCTTGTGCAATTTTATCAACCGGTAGCGATATCGCTTTTTTTCTAGTCTTGATGCGCGTTTCGACAACTGCGGTCTCGCCGTCGTACTCCGTCAAAATGCCCTCGAACTCTTTGGCACCTTCAATCGGGGCAAACGTTTTAATGTAGACGTTTTTCCCGATCGCCCGCTCAAAGTCAGTCGGCTTTTTAAGTGGTCGTTCGGCACCGGGACTCGAGACGTCAAGATAATAGGCTTGTTCGATTGGGTCGGTAGCGTTTAATTTCTCCGAGAGTTGCTCGTTGATGTTGACGCAATCATCTAAATCGACGCCCCCCGGTTTATCGATATAGACGCGCAAGAACCAGTCTGGCCCTTCTTTCACGAATTCAACATCGACCAATTCCATGTTCGCTTGCTCGACAATCGGCAACGCGATTGTTTCGACGACTTCTGTTATTTTGGACACTCTCATCCCTCCTTCTGGCTTTTACATACAAGAAAGGAGTAGGGTTCCCTACTCCTTTCCGTCGTAGTATCCAACATTGTTCGATACCAATATATCATATTTTCCCGCTTTTTCGCAACTTACACCCCAAAATCAAAGAACGAAAGTTGGTTCTCGTCAGGCAGGCCTTCGAGACATTTCATCGTATCGAGCGTCTCGATAATCGTCTTCGACAATTTCGCCCGTTTCCGGAGATCCTCTTTTGACAAGAACTGACCTTCGGCACGCGCCTCGACAATCGCTTTCGCCGCGTTCGTCCCGAGTCCATCGACAGCGTTGAACGGTGGAATGAGCGTGTTGCCTTCAATCAAGAACTCGGTCGCATTCGAACGGTAAAGATCGATGTTTTGGAATTTCATGCCGCGTTCGAGCATCTCAAGCGCGAGTTCGAGCACGGTGTGAAGCCCTTTATCTTTCGCCGTGGCGTCGAAGCCTTTCTCCCGGATATCAGACATCGCCTTGCGGACGGCCTGAGACCCTTTGATCATCGCCGACAAATCAAAATCGCCGGCGCGGACCGTAAAGTATGTCGCGTAATACAGGATCGGGTGGTGCACTTTGAAGTAAGCGATCCGTACGGCCATGAGCACGTACGCGGTCGCGTGTGCTTTCGGGAACATGTATTTGATCTTCTTACAAGAAGAGATGTACCATTCCGGGACGCTGTTCTCCCGCATCTCTGACTCCATGTCGTCAGACAAACCTTTCCCTTTACGGACCGACTCCATGATCTTAAAGGCGAACGATGGCTCCAGTCCGGCGTAGATCAAGTAGACCATAATGTCGTCACGACACCCGATGACGTCTTTCAGTTCACACGTCCCGTTATAGATCAACTCGTTCGCATTCCCGATCCAAACGTCCGTCCCGTGAGACAGACCTGAAATTTGGACGAGCTCTGAGAACGTGGACGGTTTCGTCTCTTCAAGCATTTGGCGGACGAACTTCGTCCCAAACTCAGGAATACCGAGCGTCCCTGTTTTTGACTCGATTTGCTCCGGTGTGACACCGAGCACTTCCGGTGACGAAAAGATTTTCATGACGGTCGGATCATCCGTCGGGATCGTCAACGGGTCGATGCCTGATAAGTCTTGGAGCATCCGGATGACGGTCGGGTCATCGTGTCCGAGAATATCGAGCTTGAGCAAGTTGTCGTGAATCGAATGGAAGTCGAAGTGTGTCGTCTTCCATTCAGACGTTCGGTCGTCGGCCGGATACTGGATCGGCGAGATTTCGGCGATGTCCATATAGTCCGGGACGACGATAATCCCGCCTGGATGCTGCCCGGTCGTCCGCTTGACACCGGTGACACCCGAGACGAGACGATCGACTTCGGCGTTCCGGTAAATCTTATCGTTTTCGGTCGCATAGCCTTTCACATATCCGTACGCCGTCTTGTCGGCAATCGTCCCGATCGTCCCGGCACGATAGACGTACTCTTCTCCGAACAACACTTTCGTGTACGCGTGAGCGTGAGGCTGGTACTCACCTGAGAAGTTCAAATCGATATCCGGTACTTTGTCCCCTTTAAAGCCAAGGAACGTCTCGAACGGGATATCGTGTCCATCTTTCGTATACCACGTCCCACACTCCGGACATTGCTTGTCCGGAAGATCGTAACCGGAACCGATCGACCCGTCATTAAAGAAGTGAGAGTGTTGACACTTCGGACAGACATAATGCGGTGGTAGTGGATTGACCTCGGTGATCTCGGTCATCGTCGCGACGAGACTCGACCCGACCGATCCTCGTGAACCGACGAGGTAACCGTCGTCGAGTGACTTCTTGACGAGTTTATGTGAGATCAAATAAATAACGGCGAAGCCGTGGCCGATGATTGATTTCAGTTCCTTCTCGAGCCGGGCCTCGACGATCTCCGGAAGCTCGTCCCCGTAAATCGAGCGGGCCATGTCATAACTCATATTACGGACCTCGTCATCCGCCCCTTCGATTTTCGGCGTATACAGTTCATCCGGAATAATTTGAATCGCTTCAATCTGGTCGGCGATCGCGTTCGGATTCGTGATGACGATCTCCCGTGCGAGCTCGTCACCTAAAAATTTAAACTCTTCCATCATTTCTTTCGTCGTCCGGAAATGGGCATGGGGCAACTCTTTTCTCGTGTTAATGAAGTTGGCCCCGCCTTGCGTCCGAATCAGGATTTCGCGATACGACCGATCCGTCTGGTCCAAGTAATGGACGTTCCCGGTCGCACAGACCGGAAGTCCGGCTTGACCTGCTACGCGAATGATCCGTTTGATGATGTCACGAAGTTCAAGCTCGTTCGTGACGATCTCTTTATCGATCAGATGCATATAAAGTGCCGGCGGATGAATCTCGATGAAGTCATAAAATGCCATCATCTTCTCGAGCTCTTCGTCCGACTTGTTCAAGGCGGCGTCAAAGATCTCGCCGTTGTCGCACGCCGAGCCGATGAGCAGCCCTTCTCGGCGCTTCTCGATCTCTGAGCGCGGCATCCGAGCCATCCGGAACAAATAGTCGATGTGCGACAACGAGATCAACTCATACAAGTGGCGCAATCCTGGTTTTTTCGTCTTCGCGTAAACCGTCGCATGAAACGGACGGATCTTCGAGACGTCACTGCCGACTTTCGCGTTCAGTGACCGATGCGTCTGCATCTCGAACATCTGTTTCGCCAAATCGAGCAACTTCATGAGCAGGTACGCCGTCGCCTCGGCATCATAGATGGCCCGGTGATGCTGCGTCAATTCGATATCAAACCGTTTGGCGAGCGTGTTGAGACGGTGGTTTTTGAGCGTCGGTAAAATTGTCCGGGCCAGTTCAAGCGTATCGATGACCGGATAATCGTCCGGCTCATGTCCTCCGCTTCGGAGCGTCGCCTCGAGAAAGCCCATATCGAACGAGGCGTTATGAGCGACGAGAATCCCGTCCCCGCACCAGTCGACGAACTGTTTCGCGATCACTTCCGGGTCGGGCTGTCCGTGGACCATGTCATCCGTGATCCCGGTCAGTTCAATCGTCGTCGCCGAAAGTTGATGTTTCGGGTCGGCGAACGCTTCGAACCGGTCGATGATCTCACCGTCTTTAATCTTGACGCCGGCGAGTTCGATGATTTTGTTGTAGACGGCCGACAGACCGGTCGTCTCGACGTCGAACACGACGTACGTCGCCTCGTCGAGCGAGACGTCGGTCGGATGATACGCGACAGGCACGCCGTCATTGACGACGTTCGCCTCGACACCGTACAAGATTTTAATGTCGTTCTTTTTCCCGGCATAATACGCTTCCGGGAACGACTGCACACCGGCATGGTCGGTGATGGCGATGGCGCGATGACCCCACTTGGCGGCCCGGGCGACGAGCGCCGACACGTTCGTGACCGCATCCATCTGGCTCATCTGCGTATGGGCGTGCAGTTCGACGCGCTTCTCCCCGGCCCATTCGTCCCGCTTCGGTTCGACTTTCACTTCTTGGAGCTGCGACGCCATCATGCACAGTTCGCGCATGAAGCTATCGTCTTCGACCCGTCCGGCCGCTTGGATCCACATGCCTTTTTTGACGGCACTGAGCATACGGTCGTCATCATCGTCACGTGCGAACACTTTGACGATGAGCGAATCGGTATAATCGGTCATCTTGATCGTGAATAGCTTCTTCCCGCTCTTCAACTCTTTCCGTTCGGCTGAAAACACGAGTCCACGGATGGCGACACGGCGTTCTTCTTCGATAATCGTCTTGATCGGGACGATCTCGTCTTTGATCAAGGCGCCCATCCGCACTTCCGTGATCGGCTCATCGTTCGTCTCGGTCGCTTTGGCGAACTGGGCCGCGAGTGCGAGTTTCGCCTGTTCGATATCTTCTTGGACGACTTGTTCACGCAACGCCTGATTCGCTTCCGCGTCTTCTGAGAAACTGGCTTGGCACGGCTTTTTCATAAACCCGTAAGCACTGTAGAGCGCTTGAACTTCTTGGCACAGCTCTTTATCGACATAGCTCGCCTCAGGTGCGGAGCGGACGGGAATGAGCAACTTGTTTTGCTCGAAGCGCGGTTTGACAGTTGCGAAATAGCTTCGCATCGCCCCCGACACTTGACTGAGCTCACTGACGATGCGCGGCCAGTAGTCGATATAATCCTGCTCGCTTCCACCTGTCTCTGTCGTAAAACGAGCATACACTTCATCGGCAAACGTCGCGTACCGATTCTCGACCCGACTCATGAACAATTGATAAACCTCATATGGCAACACTTGGCGCATCTTAAAGTAAAACGTCCACGTCCGTCGCTGTTTATTGACGACAAGACGCGATAGTTCCGCTCCGTCGAACTGATCACTCTCTGTCGTGATCCCGAGATCCGTCAACAGTAATTGCATCTTTTGATTTGCTTCCACGGGTAAGTCGTCCCCCCCTTTTATATGACAATGTCGAAAAATGAAGGTGACGGCAAGAAACCGTCACCTTCATCGATCAATGCGTCTCGTTGAGTTGCGCGACAATCACTTGCGGCAACTCCTCTACCGTCGTTTCAATCACTTCGCCCGTCGCACGGACTTTCACTTCGACGATGCCTTCGCCGGCTTTCTTCCCGACGTTGATACGAATCGGCAAGCCGATCAAGTCAGCATCGGCAAATTTAACGCCGGCCCGTTCTTTGCGGTCGTCGTACAATACATCATACTTCGATGATAGTTCACCGTAAAGTCGATTCGAAAGTTCGAGTTGCGTCTCGTCTTTCGCGTTGATCGCGATCAAGTGCAGATCAAACGGTGCGACACTCTTCGGCCAAACGATACCGCGGTCGTCGTGATGCTGTTCGACGATTGCCGAAAGCGTCCGCGAGACACCGATGCCGTAACAACCCATGATGAGTGGTTCCGCCCGGCCTTCTTCGTTCAAGAACGTCGCGCCCATCGCCTCTGAGTAGCGCGTACCGAGTTTGAACACTTGACCGACCTCGATCCCACGTGCGAACCGGACTGGACCAGATTCGTCCGGTGCCAAGTCGCCTTCGACGACGAAGCGGAGGTCGTGATACGTCAAGTGCGACAAGTCGCGTTCTGCATTGACGTGCATGAAGTGCGTGTTCGCAACGTTGGCGCCACATACCGCATCGACTAAATATTTAACGGCGTAATCGGCGACGACTTTGACCGGTGCGTTGATCGGTCCGAGCGTCCCTGGTTCACAGCCGAACAATTCAATAATCTTCGACTCGTCTTCCATTTGGATATCGAGTCCGCCGAGGGCGTTCTTCACTTTGACATCGTTCGCTTCGTGATCGCCGCGAACGATCGCCATGACCGTCTCGCCGTCGACGTTGAACAACACCGACTTGATCGTCGTGTTCGTCTCCACGCCCAAGAATCGCGCCACGTCTTCGATCGTCTTATGATCTTTCGTATCGACTTGCTCGAGCTCGAGCACAACACCCGCTTGCATGTCGTAACGGTCAAGCGTTTCCGCCATCTCGATGTTCGCCGCGTATGACGACGAGTCCGTGTAGACGATCGTATCCTCACCGATTTCGGCGAGCGCCTGGAATTCGTGCGTGTCTTTCCCGCCAATCGCGCCTGAATCGGCCACGACCGGACGATACTTCAAACCGGTGCGGTCAAAGATGCGCGAATAAGCGTTGTACATATTGTCGTACTCTTCGTCCAAATCAGCCTGTGTGGCGTGGAACGAGTAGGCATCTTTCATCAAAAACTCACGTCCGCGTAATAATCCGAACCGCGGACGACGCTCATCGCGATACTTCGTCTGAATCTGGTACAAGTTGACCGGTAACTTCTTATACGAGTTCAACTCGTCACGGACGATCGACGTGATCAACTCTTCGTGGGTCGCTCCAAGTGCGAAACGGCGGTCATGACGGTCCGTCAAACGCATCAGTTCAGGTCCGTAGATGTCCCAACGTCCCGTCTCTTCCCATAGCTCCGCTGGTTGGATCGCCGGCATGAGCAGTTCTTGCGCCCCGGCCCGGTTCATCTCTTCACGGATGATCGTTTGAATATTTTGTAACACACGATGACCGAGTGGTAAATAAGAGTAGATCCCCGCTGCATTTTGTCGAATAAATCCACCGCGCACGAGAAGTTGATGGCTGACAGCTTCAGCGTCAGCAGGAACCTCTCTCAAAGTAGGCATAAGCAATCTCGATTGTTTCATAAATATCAACGTTTCCCTTCTCTAACACAGTCTATTTAAAAAATGATTGGATATCGTTCCAAGTGACGATGAGCATGAGCAGCATAAGCAGGGCAAATCCGATAAAGTGGACGAACCCTTCTTTTTTTGGATCGATCGGTCGACCACGCACTGCCTCGAACAACAAGAAGATGAGTCGTCCCCCGTCAAGCGCCGGAAGTGGCAACAAGTTGAAGATCGCCAAGTTGACGGATAACAGTGCCGTCCAGTTGAGCAACATGACGAAACCGCTCGCCGCCACTTCGTCGGTCATGCGGACAATCCCGACCGGACCTGCGAGTTGATCGACTCCGACTTGGCCGGTCACTAAATCACCGACCGCAGAGAAAATCAATGTCGACATCGTCCACGTCGTCTCAGCTCCTGTTGTGAACGCTTTTGTCGGTGATCGCTCGAGCGCATTTGTCACGCCAAGGATACCGACCGTCTCGCCATTTTGTTCGACTGCTTGAGGTGTGAGCGTTACCGTTTGTTCCTCACCCGCCCGAATATAGGTCACCTCGGTCGGTGTATCGGCACGATCGGCCAAGACCGTTCGAAGATCGAGCCAGTTATCAATCGTCTCACCCTCGATCGAGACGATTTCGTCTCCGGTGACGAGCCCGGCTTGATCAGCCGCCGAATCCGGTTGTACTGTCCCGATTTGTCCGTCGTCTGTCGGTGTGCCTTGCACGAGACCGACAATAACGAGCAAGACGAAGGCAAGGACGAAGTTCATGGCCGGACCGGCTGCGATCGCGAGCACCCGTTTCCAAACTGATTGCGCTCCGAACGTGCGGTCGTACGGTGCGATTTGAATCTCCATACCTTGATCGACGAGAAGCGTATCGCGCTCGAGTGTGTACACCCGCACTTCTTCGTCGACGAGCAATTGAATCTTCAATTCACGGATCGAATCGAACTTGTCGACCGTTCCGACGACGTGTACATCCGTCGCTTGGTCCGGTTGGAAATAGACGCGGTCGACTGTGCCCGCGCTCGTTAACCGGAGCCCGACTTGTTGACCGGCCTTCACTTCGATCGGCTCGAAATCCTCACCCGCCATCTTGACGTAACCACCGATCGGCAATAAGCGAATTGTATAGAGCGTCTCATTCTTTCTGAACGAAAAGATTTTCGGTCCAAACCCGATTGCAAATTCGTGACAGAGAATCCCTGCCCGTTTCGCCATGACGAGGTGTCCCCATTCATGAACTGAAATGAGCACCCCAAACATCAAAACGATGGCGATAAAAGTTTGCATGATCTATTCCCCACCTTCACTTTCGTTGCTGAATTTGTTCACGAACCGATTGATCGACTTGAAGGATCTGCTCAAGCGTCGGTTCTACAATGACTGTATGTGCATCCATCGCTTGCGCGACGATCGATTCAATCTCGACGAACGCAATCTTTCCGTTCAAGAACAAATCGACAGCCGTTTCGTTAGCCGCATTCAACACTGTCGGCATTGAACCTCCTTGACGACCTGCTTCATACGCTAGTCGAAGAGCCGGATAGCGATCGAAATCGGCTTCCGCAAAATGGAGCGTCCCGATTTCTCTCAAGTTTAACCGCTTGTTCCCTTCGATTTCAAGCCGTTTCGGGGTAGAGAGCGCATAGAGGATCGGTCCCCGCATATCGGGGTTTCCGAGTTGCGCCATGACTGCGGCGTCTTTAAACTCGACCATCGAGTGAATGATCGACTCCCGATGGAGCACCACTTCAATATCATTATAATCGATATCGAACAACCAGTGCGCTTCGATGACTTCGAGCCCTTTGTTGAACATCGTCGCCGAATCGATCGTGATTTTTGCACCCATCGACCAGTTCGGATGATTGAGCGCTTCTTCGACGGTCACGTTCGCTAATTCAGCGCGTGTCCGATCGCGGAAACTTCCGCCTGAGGCCGTCAAAATGATTTTTGAAACGTCCTCACGACGCTCTCCGTTCAGGCATTGGTAGATGGCCGAGTGTTCACTGTCGACCGGAAGCAAACTGACGCCGTGCTCTTTGACGGCGGCCATGACGAGATGTCCGGCTGTGACGAGCGTTTCTTTGTTCGCCAAGGCGATATCTTTACCGGCTTTAATGGCGGCAAGCGTCGGCTCTAAGCCGACTGCCCCGACGACGGCCGTCACGACCACATTGGCCCGCTCAGCGGTCGCACATTCGATCAACCCTTCGAGTCCGATAAAAAAGAGTGGTTCGTATGTAAGGCGTGGCTTGAGCTGTTCGAGTACCTCGATCGTTTTGGCTGATACGTATTTCGGGCGAAGGCGGTTGATCCATTCCTCGGCTACCTCGACGTTCGTTCCGAACGCGTACGCCTCAAGTTCAAACAAGTCGGGGTGCTGCTCGATCACATCGCACGTCTGTACGCCGATCGAACCAGTCGCCCCGATTAAGCTGATTCGCTTCATCTTGACACTCCTTTTACAACAAATTGAAAATCCAAATGACGGTGAATACCGCGATCATACTATCAAATCGGTCTAAAATGCCACCATGTCCCGGTAATAGATGTCCAGAATCTTTTACGCCAAACTGACGTTTGTACGCTGATTGTACCAAATCACCGAGCTGGCCGACGACAGAAACGACAACCGCTAAGACGAGCACTTCGACGAGCGGTAGGACCGGTTCAATCAAGACATAGACGACACCGACGACGACAGCTGAAACAATACCGCCGACAGCTCCTTCGATCGTCTTGTTCGGACTGATCGAGGGCCATAGTTTCGTCTTGCCGATCGCTTTCCCCGTGAAATACGCACCCGAATCGGTCGCCCAAATGATAAATAAGACGAGCAATACTTTCGCCAGCCCGTCTTCAGACAGACGGACGAGGGCAAAGCTTGAAAACCCGATGACGAGATAAACAGCCGAGACGAAATAAAAACTCGCATCTTCATATGTGAAACGGTTTTTCGTGACGACCGTCCAAAAGAGAAGCAGCATTAACCCGAGCACCATCCATTGACTCGTCGAAATCGGAAGTTCACTCGTCAACAACTGCCGTTCTAAGAGCATCATGACGAACGGGAACGCTACGAGCAACGATGTCACGAGGAACGGGAACGCTGTCAGCTTATGCTCACGCATCATCGTAAACTCGCTCAAACCGATCAAAGCGAGCACGCCCATCAAGATGACGAACGGGCTGCCGCCAAGGGCGATCAAGCTGACAAAGATGGCGCCGGCCCAAAGTCCGGTAATAATTCGTGTTTTCATATTACACTCCACCAAACCGACGCGTACGTGTATTGTACGCTTCGATTGCTTCGACGAAGTGCTCACGTTTGAACTCGGGCCACAATACGTCTGTGAAGTGGAGTTCGGCATACGCCCCTTGCCAGAGCAGGAAGTTCGATAACCGTTGTTCACCGCTCGTCCGAATGATCAAATCGACATCTTGCATATTCGTCATGAGCCGCTCTCCGATCATCGACTCGTCGATCTCATCTGGATTGATGTGTCCGGCCGACACGTCGCGCGCAATGTCACGCATCGCTTGGATGAGTTCGTCACGGCCGCCATAGTTCAACGCGAAGACGAGGTCTAACCCCGTGTTTGTCGCGGTACGCGTCCGCGCTTCCTCGACCGCCTCGCGTGTTCCGCGCGGCAGTTTCGACACGTCACCGGCAACGAGCACTCTGACGTTTTGTTCGTCGAGTTCTTTTAAGTCGGTCTCTAAAAATTGCTTCGGCAACTTCATCAAAAAATTGACTTCTTCTTCTGGACGCGTCCAGTTTTCGGTCGAGAACGCGTAAAGCGTCAGCGACTTGATGCCGAGCTCTTGAGCCGTCCGGACTGATTCACGGACCGATTTCATCCCTTCCCGGTGACCCATGATGCGCGGGAGCCCGCGTTTCTTCGCCCAACGGCCGTTTCCGTCCATGATGATGGCGACATGTTCGGGGATGCTCAATTCCGCCTCAGTCTTCGTTTTAGGATTCACCCATTTAAACATAGTCTATCCTCCTGATTGTATGAAAGAGGGACCCTTTCAGTAAAAGGGTCCCCACACAGCTTTTTGGTATACCACTTCCGTGATTATACTTCCATGATCTCTTTTTCTTTGACCGCTGCAGACTCATCAATCTTTTTGATGTAAGAATCCGTTAACGTTTGAACGTCGTCCGCGTAACCACGGAGGTCGTCTTCTGTCAAATCTCCATCTTTTTCAAGCTTCTTCAAGTTCTCGTTCGCGTCACGACGAACGTTACGAACCGCAACTTTCGCTTCTTCCGCATACTTCTTCGTGATTTTAACGAGTTCTTTCCGGCGCTCTTCCGTCAAGGCAGGGATTGCTAAACGGATGACTGTCCCGTCCGAAGATGGCGACAGACCGAGATCCGCTCTTTGAATCGCTTTCTCGACTTCCGTTACGAGCGACTTGTCCCAAGGTTGGATCAACAAAAGACGAGCTTCTGGCGTGTTGATGTTCGCTACTTGGTTGAGCGGTGTTGGCACACCGTAGTAGTCGACTTGGACCGGGTCCAAAATCGATGCACTGGCGCGTCCGGTGCGGAGCGTCCCAAAATCACGTTTTAATGATGTATGGGCTTTAACCATCTTTTCTTCAGCCGTTTTCATAACTTCGTTTGCACTCATGAATTGATTCCTCCCACTACCGTCCCGATATGTTCCCCGAGAACGACACGTTTGATATTTCCTTCTTCAAGCAATGAGAATACAATCAGCGGAATATGGTTGTCCATGCATAGTGACGTCGCTGTCGAGTCCATGACTTGGAGACCGTCTTTTAAAACGTCCAAGTATGTGAGTGACTCGTATTTGACCGCATCCGGGACAAGTTTCGGGTCTGCCGAGTAGACGCCGTCGACGTTGTTTTTCCCCATTAAGATGACATCAGCTTCGATCTCGGCTGCCCGGAGCGCTGCTGTCGTATCTGTCGAGAAGTATGGGTTACCCGTCCCTGCTGCAAAGATGACGACCCGGCCTTTTTCAAGGTGGCGCATCGCCCGGCGGCGGATATACGGTTCAGCAACTTGACGCATTTCGATTGATGTTTGGACGCGGGTTTGGACACCGTGTGTTTCGAGGCTGTCTTGAAGTGCAAGCGAGTTAAGTACAGTTGCGAGCATGCCCATGTAATCGGCATTGGCCCGGTCCATACCGAGTTCGCTTCCCGTCTTTCCGCGCCAGATGTTTCCGGCACCTACGACGACCGCTACTTCGACGCCCATGGCGACTAACTCTTTAATCTGTCCAGAAATCGAGTTGACGATTGCCGGATCGATTCCGTATCCTTGATCTCCTGCGAGCGCTTCTCCACTCAATTTTAACACAATTCTCTTATATTTCGGTTCCATACTTTGCCTCCTCATGCTTGAAAAAAGGGAACACGCTCCCTTAACGAACTAACTCAAGGTTATACAGACGTGTTCCCAATTTTAATTGCATCATCATATATGACGCAGATTATTTTTTAAGTTGGTTCATTACTTCTTCAGCAAAGTTTTCTTCGCGTTTTTCCATACCTTCTCCAACTTCGAAACGTACGAACGAGTTGATACGGCCGCCTTTAGACTCTACGTATTTTCCAACTTTGAAGTCAGCGTCTTTGACGAACGTTTGGTCGACGAGGCAGATTTCTTCGAAGTACTTGTTCATGCGTCCCGCGATCATCTTCTCGACGATGTTAGCAGGTTTGCCTTCGTTGATCGCTTGTTCAGTCAAGACTTTCTTCTCGCGCTCTGCTTCTTCAGCCGAAACTTCGTCACGTGTCGCGTAAAGTGGGTTAGCTGCTGCTACGTGCATCGCTACGTCTTTCGCTACTGACTCATCTGTCGTGCCGTCGATGACGACGACCGAACCGATGCGTCCGCCCATGTGAAGGTAAGTGCCGAATACAGCGTCGTCCGCTTTTTCAAGAACAGCGATGCGACGGAGCGAGATTTTCTCTCCGATTGTCGATGCTTCTTCTTGAATGTGTGTTTCGAGTGTTTTACCAGCCACGAATTCAGAAGCGTGAGCTGCTTCGACTGTCGTCGCGCCTGAAGCGAGAACTGCTTTCGCCACGTCGCTGACGAGTGTTTGGAACTTCTCGTTTTTAGAAACGAAGTCCGTCTCTGAGTTGACTTCGACGAGAGCAGCTTTGTTGCCTTCAACCGCTACTGCTGTCAAGCCTTCAGCTGCGATACGATCGCCTTTAGCTGCTGCTTTAGCAATCCCTTTTTCACGTAGGAAGTCGATTGCCGCTTGCATGTCACCGTCTGTTTCCACGAGTGCTTTTTTGCAATCGAGCATACCTGCTCCTGTTTTTTCACGAAGTTCTTTTACCATTGCTGCTGTAACTGCCATCGGAAATTCCTCCTTGTAAAACTTACATTTTTTTAAAATAAAAGCACTAGGCTTCGAATAGACTATGTCCTAAAAAAAGGTGATAAAAGGCTTTCCCTTTATCACCTGTTGTCTAACTGATTACTCAGCTTCTGTAGCTTCAGCTTCTGGAGCTACAGCTTCTTCAGCAACTTCTTCTTCGCCTTGCTTCGCTTCGATGATCGCATCAGCCATCTTAGAAGTGAGCAATTTAACCGCACGAATTGCATCGTCGTTCGCTGGGATAACGTAGTCGATTTCATCTGGGTCACAGTTTGTATCGACAATCGCAACGATTGGGATGTTCAATTTGTGAGCTTCTGCAATCGCGATCCGCTCTTTGCGTGGGTCAACGATGAAGAGAGCGTCAGGAACGCCTGGCATATCTTTGATTCCGCCGAGGAACTTCTCAAGACGTGTCATTTCTTTTTTCAAGATGATGACTTCTTTTTTAGGAAGTACTTCGAACGTGCCGTCAGCTTCCATTTTCTCAAGTTGCTTCAAGCGGTTAATACGCTTTTTGATTGTTGAGAAGTTTGTGAGTGTTCCACCCAACCAACGCTCATTGATGAAGTACATACCTGAACGGAGTGCTTCTTCTTTGATTGTATCTTGAGCTTGTTTTTTCGTACCTACGAAGAGGACGTTTCCGCCTTCTGCCGCGAGTTCACGAACGAAGTTGTAAGCTTCGTCTACTTTTTTAACCGTCTTTTGAAGGTCGATGATGTAGATTCCGTTACGCTCCGTGAAGATGTATTTCGCCATTTTTGGGTTCCAACGACGTGTCTGGTGACCGAAGTGTACACCAGCTTCGAGCAATTGCTTCATTGAGATTACTGCCATGATAAATTTCCTCCTTGTGGTTTAAAAAAGTCCTCCGCCTCGTTCATCGTTGTACTCCGACCTTTCGGCACCGAGGAATACCATCCCGAGACGTGTGTGATGTGTTTAACACCGAAAATTACTATAGCATAAGTCTTCAAATCCGGCAACTCTCACTTTTGTCGAAGTTTCGCATAAAGCGCCACTTCGCCTTCCCCTTTTCCGAGGAGACGTGCCGTGTCACGGACTGAATGACGGAGCAACACCTCTTCGACGCTCGGGTTAACCGCACCGTCTTCAGACGTTTCAGTTTCTATCTCGGCGATTTCAGTCGAGGTCGGTTTTGGCGATTCGGCCGCATCGTTTTTCACAACATCGCTCATCGATTCCATGAATGACAAGAGCAACGCCTCTGTCTCGCGTTTCTCGCTTTCGAGCCGATTGACGCGTTCGTTCAATGTTTGGATCTGCCGGAACCCGATCAACAGACCATAGGCAATCACGATCCCCGCGATCAGCAACACAAAAGTCATCCCTTCACCTCCTCACGATGTCTTTTCTTCTAGATACGAGCGGCCTAGTGCCTGTTTGAGTGTCTTTAACGCTTTCGAATGAATCTGTGAGATGCGGGAAGTCGATAATTCTAACACTTCCCCAATCTCCGTCAACGTCAACTCGTCAAAATAAAATAGCGAGACGACAAGACGTTCTTTTTCAGACAGTTGATCGATCTCGGTCGTCAGCACGTCGACTAACTCGCGTTGCAACAACGTGTCTTCCGGTTTTTCCGAATCGGGGTCAAAATACGTGACCGACATGACTTTCCCTTCTTCTTGGAGCGTCACCGCCTCGTCAATCGACAACATGTTCGCGAAATACCCTTCCGCCATCGCCTTTTCGATATCAGCGATCGGAAGCGCGCACGCGTCGGCCAATTCTTCTTTCGTCGGGGCACGGTGCAGCTTTTGCTCGAGTTGTTCGGCGACATGGTCAATCTTCTTCACGCGCTCCCGTACCGAGCGCGGCAGCCAATCGATTTTTCGAAGTCCGTCGATAATCGCGCCCCGAATCCGAAACGCCGCATACGTATCGAATTTATTATTATGTTCCGGATCATATTTCATGAGGGCATCGTACAATCCCATGTAACCCAAACTTTTCAATTCGTCGCGTTCGACGCTCTTTGGGAGCGTCACGATCATTCGTTGCACGTGATAATGGATCAGAAATTCATAATGTGATAATAATTCATTTGCCGTATCCATATCGCGGTCAGTATTCCAACGATCCCACAACTGGGTAAGCTGAGTCGTCATGTCGATCCCCCCCTTATAGTTCTTTTGTTCCGATACTCACTGTCCGAATCGATAAGACGCATGTTGCCACGTCAAATTCAATCGTTCGTCCGTTATGCCCACCACAATCCTCAGCGATTAGCGGGATGTGATGTGCTTTTAAAGCGATGCGGATTGCTTCGGCATTTCGTTCCCCGATGCGCATCGCCGCGTTCTCATATTTGAATTGAAACATTTGGGCCCCACCGGCCATCTTGGCTTGCAGACGTCCTGCCCCGGCCCGTTTGAGCGACTCGACGAGCGCGTCAATTGCCGTATCCGCATATTTCCCGACTTCGATCGTCTGGTGTTTCCTTGCGATCGCCGAATCTGGAAGCATGACGTGCGCCATCGCCGCCACTTGCAGCCGGGCATCATACAAGATGACACCGACGCATGAGCCGAGTCCCGCCGTGCGGAGCCGGTTCGGTGCTGTCGTTTGCTTCCACTCGGCAATCCCGATTTTAAGAACTTCAGCCATGGCCAAGCAACCTTCGTTGAATCCGATCTAGCGAGCCGTGCGTCGGTAAGAAGAGCACATGCCCGGCACTCACCTTCTCGTCAATCATGAACGTCGTGTCGATATAGAGCGCGGCATCTTCTTCCGGTTGAACGGACGTGACGACAAATTCGACGATCGATCCGGCCATATCAATCGCGGTCGCCGGCACTTGAATCATGATCGGCGTATTGAGCCAGTCGCCTAACGCTCGCGCGTAGGCCCCGCTCATAATGTTACCGATCTCTTCCCACGCCGATTGACCGAGCTCGTTGTTCGATTGGAACGTGAACGGTGAGCCGATCAGCGAAGCCACCATACTCTCCGCATCATCCACCGGGAACATGATCAGGATCATGCCACTGATCTCGCCTCCAAGCTCTAACAGGACAGAGGCCACATGGCGCTCCGGACCGCCGACGCGGTCCGGTAAATACGTGATCGGTTCCATTTCGGCAGACGATACCGTGATGTTGACCGGCTTGGCGAGCAGTGTCGAGAGCGCGGTCGCCGCATGACCAGACCCGATATTCCCGAGTTCTTTTAACAAATCTTGTTCAAATTCACTCAGCATGTTGGTCCTCGAACAACGCGTTCGCATCGAGAAGCGAGAACAGCTTGTCCTCACCTTTGGCGATCGCCGTCAAGTGTGCCGAGTGCATCTCGTGGCTCGAATCCGGAATCGGTTCGATCCGGACTTCATCGCTCTCGACGACTTCGTTGGCACGATCGACGATAAAACCAGCATCGCCTTGATTCAAAGAAGCGATCAAAATCCGTGTCTCGTCTGTCGGTGCGATTTCTTCATAACCGAGGCGAAGCCTGAGGTCGATGACCGGCGTGACCACACCACGGAGGTTGATGACGCCCTTCACGTGTGCTGGTGCGTTCGGCACCCGGGTGACAGGTTGTAACCGTTCAATCGAACGGACTGATTGGACATCGATTCCGTACGTGTTCGATGCGAGTGAAAACACTACCCATTTTTGTTCCATCTTTCTTCCTCCTTAAAAGAGATCGTTGCTGTCTACGATGAGAGCGACCCGTCCATCTCCGAGAATCGTTGCCCCCGAAATAGCCGGAATACCTTCGAGATACGTCCCGAGCGGCTTCATGACAATCTCTTGTTGACCAATCAAGTCGTTCACGACGACTCCGACGAGTTTATTTCCTTTACGCACGACGACGACCGGGAACTGTGATTTTGTTTCCGAATCGATTCCGAAAATTTCTTTTAAATAAACGAGCGGGACGAGTTGTCCGCGGAAATCGAAGACACGTTCACGATGGGCCGTCAGGATGTTGGCTTCATCGAGCAATGTCGTCTCGAGAATCGATGACAATGGGATGGCATACGTCTCATCGCCCGCTTGGACGAGCATCGCCGAGATGATTGATAACGTGAGCGGTAGGCTGACTTGGAACTTGGTCCCTTGTCCGACCACTGTCTCGAGCGTGACCACACCACCGAGTGACTCGATTTTATTTTTGACGACGTCGAGTCCGACGCCACGACCTGACAAGTCTGTGACAACGTCTGCCGTTGAGAAGCCCGGTGCAAAGATGAGCATCGCGAGCTCGTTGTCCGTCATCGCCGCCGCTTCTTCAGTCGTGATGACACCACGTTCGAGCGCTTTCGACCGGACTTTATCGACATTGATTCCCGCTCCATCATCTTCGATCTCGATGAAGACACGGTTACCGCCATGGTAAGCACGGAGGGCGAGTCGCCCTTGTTGCGGTTTGCCGGCTTGGACGCGTTTGTCAGGAAGCTCGATGCCATGATCGATCGCGTTGCGAATCAAGTGGACGAGCGGATCGCCGATCTCATCGATTACGGTCCGGTCGAGTTCCGTGTCAGCTCCTGAGATATCGAGTTGAACTTTTTTATGAATGTCTTTCGCGACCGAGCGGACCATCCGTGGGAACCGGTTGAACACTTGCTCGATTGGCATCATCCGTAACGTCAACACGAGTGATTGCAGTTCGTTCGTGCCCCGTTTGATTTTCTCGACCGTCTCGTTTAGTTCAGGCTGTCCAACCTCATCGGCAAGGCGTTCGAGTCGGCCGCGGTCGATGATGAATTCTTCAAACAAGTTCATGAGACGATCGATCCGTTCTAAATTGACACGAATCGTCTTCGCTTGAGCGACAGCTTGTTCTTTCGGTTCTTCTGCTTCTTGCGCTTTCGGTTTTATTTCTTGCACCGCTACCGTTTCTGCACTCACAGCAATTTCCGGCTCGCTCTCGCTCTCGCTCACGCCCGTAAATACCGAGACGTGGACTGTTTCAACTTCCGACACTTGCGAGACGGCGTGTTCGATGACTGCAGCCGTCTCTTGTGACAAGAACAAGACGTCAAACGACAAGTCGAACTGTTCTTGCTCAATCGCTTCCGTCTCCGGATGGGTCCGAACGACTTCACCGAGCTCTTGGAGACGATCAAACACCATATAAGCCCGGGCTGCTTTTAAGACGACGGCATCCGATAACTTCACATGGAGTTGGAACGCCTCAAAACCGGTCTGTTTCGCTTGTTCGATGACCGAATCCGCATACAAGTCGACAGTAAACACCGACGATTCTTCCGCCGCAGCGACCGTTTGTTCTTTACTCCCGATAAACGACTGGAATGCCGAAACCGTCGCTTTGACGTCGACGTTCGTGCCGGTTCCACCCGTCTCGATGTCGGCAATCATCGCTTCAATTTGTTCCATTGCGGTAAACATCGTATCAAGCAACAATTGGTTGCTCTCTTTTTTGCCTGACCGGACAAGGTCAAGGGCGCTCTCCATTTCGTGTGTCAAGTTGGCCACGCTTTCGTACCCCATCGTCGCCGACATCCCTTTGAGCGTATGGGCCGAACGGAAAATCTCTTGAACCGCTTCAGCGCTAGCCGTCTGCTCAAATTTCATCAACTGTGTGTTGACCGATTGGATATGCTCTTGCGACTCATCCAAAAACAACCCTAAGTATTCGTTCACGTCCATCTATATTGCCTCCCTGTCGTTAGACTCGCTTCCACTGTTGCCGCAAATTCCCAATCAACCGATCCATGAAGTGCCGTGGCTTCGGTGGTGTACCGGTAAGCGTTGTCAAAATACGCTCAAGCCGCCAGCTAATATCACTCTTTCGGTCAAATTGGTAAAACGGGACTTGGGCGATGACCGCTTTCCTTACAGAAGCGTCATCTGGTAAAAAACCAAGGAACCGAATCGGTTTATTCAAAAACTGTCGGCATGCGACTTCCATACGTTCGTAACACTGGAGCGCTTCTTCCCCCGACTGCGCCCGATTGACAATGACCCCGATCGGTAAATCCGGACTTTGACGATGCACGAGTTTCGTGTACGCGTAACCATCCATCAGCGATGTCGGTTCTGGGGTCAGGATGAGAAACATCTCGTCACATCCTTCAATGAATCGTAACGATGTGTCCGTTGCTCCTGCTCCCATGTCAAACAGTACGTAATCATAAGTCGTCAGCACTTCAAGTTCACGCATTAAAAACTGCATGTCTGCTTCTGAGAATTGAACTAATGTGTCAAGTCCACTTCCCCCATGTAATATATCGACACCGTGCACGTCTTTCTGAACCGAAGACGCAAGCGGAGTCCGAGTTTTCACAGAATCGACCATCGTTTTAGACTGCGCCGCATTCAAAAGAATGTGCACGTTCGCCATCCCGATGTCGAGATCGACGATCAAGACACGCTTTCCGAGTTCGACGAGCCCGATTGCGGTATTCACGCAGACGTTCGTCTTGCCGACGCCGCCTTTTCCGCTCGCGAACGCGATTGTCGTTGGCGCGACATCCGTCTTCGCTCTTAAACGCCTTGCTTGGTCCATCGTGTCCACCCTTCCTTCTCAAGCATCTTTTGCGTCAAGATGCCTGGGTCGCCGGCGACCATATCGTCCGGCACTTCCTGGCCGTCTGTCAGCCAAGCGACGGGGAGTCCGCTCTCGCGCACCATCCGATACATCGCGTGGATATCACTCGTCTCATCCGATTTCGTGAAGATGAGCGACCGGAGCGGCAATTTTTCAAACTGTCGGTAAATCAAATCCATGTCTTTCATCTTCGACGTCAGACTGAGCACGAGTGACAAGCTCGTCTCCGAGAAGTCGTGATGGTTATGAAACTGTTCGACGTACGCCTCATCGCGGAAATTGCGTCCGGCCGTATCGATCAAGACGATATCTTTTCTTGCAAACAGTTGTTTCGCCCGTTTAAAGTCGTCAAAGTCATAGGCGACCTCGACGGGGATATTTAAAATCTCGGCGTATGTCTTCAGCTGTTCGATCGCTGCGATCCGGTACGTGTCGGTCGTAATCAAACCGACCGACATCCCTTGGTCGAGCTTATAGTGAGCGGCAAGCTTCGCGAGCGTCGTCGTCTTGCCGACACCGGTCGGACCGACGAGCATGATGTAGCGCAACGCATCCGGGACTGGTAAAAAGGAACTGCGGATCTGGTCATAGACGTATTGCTCGACGACCTCTAGCGATTTAGTCGTATAGTACAGTTCGTTGATTCTCTCTTCCCACGATTCATTCGTGAACGACTCAGACGCTAAGAGCGACTCGATATGGGTCAGCCCCGCCGGCAAACGCCTCTTTTCAGGAACAGGCGTCACCAGTTGTGGAGTGGGTGTAGGTGCAGGAACCGGCTTCGCCTTTGCTTGTTTCGGCTGCAGTTTCGGCTCGGTTCGAGGCTTGACCGTTAGCGGCGCTTTCTCGAGTGCGGCAATCACTTCAACTTCTTGTGAAGCGAACAACCCAAACCATCCTTTCTTGACTTGGCGAGAATTTAAGATGACAGCCTCGTCGCCGAGCTCTTGTTTCACTTTCGCCATCACTTCGGACATCGTCTTGCCTGTATATTTTTTAATTTGCATATTAAATCACCCCAATACTTTTCACTTCGAGCGAGCTGAGCAATTCGTTATACGCAAGGACCGGAACGTCAGGATAGTACCGTTCGAGCAGTTGTCTCACGAATATCCGAATCGTCGGCGAGCAAAGAATGACGGCCGAAGCCCCGTAGCGTTCAAACATCGACAGTTGTTCGCCAGAGCGCTCGATGATTTCGCGCGCTTGCTCCGGATCGAGCGCCAAATAGTTGCCGAACTCGGTTTTTTGGACAGCGTCTTGAATCAGTTGCTCGGTCTGCCCACCGAGTGTGACAACGTAGAGTGGACCGTCCGGCGGGCTGACTTGGTCAGTCAACTGACGGGCGAGTCCTTGACGACAGTATTCGCCTAATATATCAGCGTCTTTCGTCACTTTCCCATAATCGGCCATCGTCTCAAACAGGAGCGGCAAGTTGCGAATCGAGACGTGCTCTTTCAATAGATGACGAAGTACTTTTTGGATATCTCCGATTGAGAGCACGGATGGGGTCACATCTTCGACGAGCACCGGATGTGTCTCTTTCAAATGCTCGACGAGCTGTTTCGTCTCTTCCCGTCCGAGTAAGTCGGACGCATGTTTCTTGAGCGTCTCCGTTAAATGCGTGGCGACGACTGAAGGTGGGTCGACGACGGTGTAACCGCTCATCTCAGCCCGCGTCCGCGTCTCTTCATCGATCCAGAGAGCGGGCAATCCGAAAGCCGGTTCCGTCGTTTCGATCCCGTACACTTCAGGGTCTTCAATTCCAGGACTCATCGCCAAGTAGTGATCGAGTAATAACTCACCTTCTGCAACAACATTGCCTTTCACTTTGATCCGGTAAGCGTTCGGTGACAGTTGCAGGTGGTCACGAATCCGGACCGTCGGTAAGATGAACCCGAGTTCGAGTGCGAGTTGACGGCGGATCATGACGACACGGTCGAGCAGATCGCCGCCTTGCGATTCATCCGCGAGTGGGATCAGCCCGTAGCCGAACTCGAACTCGATCGCATCGATTTGCAGGAGCGAGACGACGGTCTCGGTCGGTGCCGCTGGTTCCTCATCCGGTAGCGGTTCAGCAATCGCTTGCTTCAGGCTGCGGCGCATCGAGTACGCCCCGAAGAATGTCGCACCCGCGATGAGCGTCGTCACCGGAAGTAAACTTGGTGACACGAAACCGAGCAAGAAGATGACCGTGCCCGCGATATAGAGCAACGTCGGATTTTGACCGAGCTGGTCGACCACGTCTTCCCCGAGATTGCCGTCCGAGACGGCACGGGTGACGATGATCCCGGTCGCCGTCGAAATGAGGAGGGCCGGAATCTGACTGACGAGCCCATCCCCGATTGTCATAAGCGAGAACGTCGTAAACGACTCACCGACAGGTAATCCCATTTGGACAACGCCGATGATGATACCGAAAATCAAGTTGATGACGACGATAATGATTCCGGCAATGGCGTCACCTTTTACGAATTTCGAGGCCCCGTCCATCGAACCATAAAAATCAGCCTCGCTTTGAATCTTTTTACGACGGATTTGGGCGTCTTTGTCATCGATCAACCCGGAGTTCAAATCGGCATCGATTGCCATTTGTTTCCCCGGCATCGCGTCGAGTGTGAATCGAGCCGAGACTTCAGATACCCGTTCGGCACCTTTCGTGATGACGACGAATTGGATGATGACGAGAATGAGGAATACGACAAATCCGACGAGAACGTTTCCGCCGATGACGAAGTTCCCGAACGTCGCAATGACTTCCCCACCATATCCGGTCGAGAGGATCGAACGGGTCGTTGACACGTTCAACCCTAGCCGGAACAGCGTGATGATCAGCAAGAGGGACGGAAAGACAGAGAAATCAAGCGCTTCCCGGGCGTTCATCGCCACGAGTAAAATCATGAGGGCGATCAATATATTTATAATGATAAGAAAATCTAGTAAGAACCCCGGTAACGGGATGACCAGCATGACGACGATCATAAGAACGCCAATCAATACTGCGAAATCTTTAGCTTTTACAGCCAACGCATACTCCTCCTCAAGACGGTTGTTTCAGTTGATAGACGAACGCCAGCACTTCGGCGATCGCCTGATAAAACGACTCGTCGACGACTTCTCCGATGTCTAGCTGCGCATAGAGCGCACGGGCCAGTGGTTTATTTTCCACGATCGGGATATCGTGCTCTTTTGCGACGTCACGAATATTGAAAGCGACTTGGTCGACCCCTTTGGCGACGACGAGCGGCGCAAAGTCTTTCGTATCGTCATAACGGATGACGACAGCGAAATGGGTCGGGTTAGTGATGACGACGTCCGCGTTCGGAATCTCTTGCATCATGCGCCGCATCGCCATCTCCCGTTGTTGTTGTTTGATTTTCGACTTGATGAGCGGGTCGCCTTCACTGTTCTTATACTCGTCTTTAATGTCTTGTTTCGACATGCGGATCGACTTTTCAAAGTCGAACCGTTGATAAAAGAAGTCGAGCAGTGCGAGCGCGAGCAACGCGACGCTGACCCAAAGCCCGAGTTCGATCGTGATTGCAGCGAGTGCGACGACCGATTCACGAACATGTTCGACGGCCATGCGTGACAATTCTTTTTGGTTTTGCCAAAGTATAGCGACCGCAGTCGTCAGGATAATCAATAATTTGAATAAGGACTTTAAAAATTCGACGACTGCTTTCATGCTGATGATGCGCTTGACCCCTTTGAGCGGGTCAATCCGCTCTAACTTTGGTTGAATCGCCTCTGTTGAGAACAGTGAACCGATTTGGAAATAGTTGATTAAAATACCGAACACGACCGCAACGATCAAGAACGGTGCTAAAATGATCCCGGCGCGAATGACCAAATCAATCATCATCCCGGACATGCCTTCTGATAAGTCGTACAGCAAATACGTTGGACCGAGCAGCTCTTTCGTCAGGCCAAACAACTGCTGACCGACATAAGGTCCGAGAAAAGATAACATGAGGAACATCGCGAACAAGGCGAACGCTCCGGTCAGATCGGCTGATTTCGCAACTTGTCCTTTTTTACGCGAGTCTTCTCGTTTTCGAGGTGTTGCTTTTTCCGTTTTTTCTCCTGCAAAAAACTGAAGATCGACCGATAAAGAGTATAGAGGCTTCATTGAGCGTCTCCTAACAACGTCATAAAATCACGTAATATTTCTTGCAACACCGGGATGAATTGGCTGATCCCATTCAACGTCAACCCCATCATCATGACCATCACGGAAAACCCGGCGATCAATTTGAACGAGAACCCGATGGCAAAAATGTTGAACTGCGGGGCCGATTTTGCTAAGAAGCCTAGCGCCAAGTCGACGAGAAGCAACGATGCCATGAGTGGGAACGCGAGTTGCAACGCGACCATCATCGTCATCGTGACGACCTTCACGGCCATCATGAGCGATGCTTCGCTAAAGTTGATCATCGGCTGACCAGGCGGATAAATTTGAAAGCTGTAATAGATACCGTCGATCAACAGTAAGTGCAAATTACTTGATAGCATGATGAACAGCGTAAAGATGTAATAAAATCGTCCGATCAACGGCGACTGTCCGCCAAACATCGGGTCATACGCTGACGCCATCGCCAGACCGAGCTGCAAATCGATGATTCCCCCGGCAATCTGTGGGGCAAAAAATAAGATGTTGATCAAAATGCCGAGCAGAAGTCCAATCAGCACTTCGTACAGCACTTGAACGATGAATGCTTGTCCGAGTTCAAGCGGCTCCGTTACCGTGAACATCGCATAATAAGCTAAAAAGGCGCTAAACGCGACACGGTGCATGACCGGAAGCTGCTTTGAAGAAAATAAAGGCACACTTACGAAAAATCCGGACAGACGAGCAAACGTCAATCCATATAAACTAATGAAATCGACCGCATTCATTTCGAGGCGACCTCGACCATCAGTTCAAAGATCATCCGCGTAAATCCTTCCATCTGTTGCAGCATCCACGGGGCGAAAACGACGAGCCCGATAAAGACCGCGACTAGCTTTGGAACGAACGATAATGTTTGTTCTTGAATTTGAGTCGTCGCCTGTAAAATCGAGATGACGAGTCCGACGACGAGGGCGATCAAAAGAAGTGGCATCGCAATCTTTAATAACGTCCATACACTCTCTGTCGCCAAATAGATGACCATTTCATGCGTCATAATCGTTCCTCCTACATACTTCTAAGCAATGATTCCACGATTAAGTGCCATCCATCCACTAATACAAACAACAACAATTTGAACGGCAGAGCGATCATGACCGGTGGAAGCATCATCATCCCCATCGACATGAGCACACTCGCCACGACCATATCAATGATCAAAAAAGGCAAGAAAATCATAAAGCCGATTTGAAACGCCGTCTTGAGCTCACTGATGGCGTAAGCTGGTACCATCGCGAGCAAAGGAACGTCTTCGACCGACTCCGGTTGCTCATAATTCCCGTATTTGATAAACAGTTGCAAATCTTCCTGTCGCGTATACTTTGCCATGAATCGTTTCATCGTGTTACCGGCTTCCTCGAACGCCTCATCTTGACTGATCTCGTCGTCCATATATGGAGACAACGCCTTGTCGTTTAAATCAGATAAGACCGGAGACATGACGAACAGCGTGATGAACAAGGCGAGTCCGATGATCAATTGGTTCGGCGGTGTCTGTTGTGTCCCTAAGGCTGGCCGAATGAACGACAGGACGACGACGACACGTGTAAAACAAGTCATCAAAATCAAGAATGACGGCGCCAGCGTGAGCAGTGTCAATACGACCAACAATTTAATCGAAGTCGACGTGCTGTCCGGCGTTTCTAAATTGATCAGTTGTTCAATCGTCGTCATTGCTTCTTCCTCACTTCTTCAATCTGTGACAGTTGTTGCTTGAACGTATCTAAGAACGTTGATGTATTCGAAGCGTTCAGTGAAGGTGCGTCATACGCTGCTTCATCGATCGATTCCGCGTCGATTCGATCAATCAATTGAATCGATTCACCGACACCGAGCACGTATACTTGCTCCCCTAGCTTGACGAGCTGCACCGAGCGGTCTTTCCCAAGCGGTACTCCGCCGAGATGTTTCATATGTTGCGCCGTCTTCACACCTTGCGTCCGTGCGTTTAACCAACGCATCAAGACGAGGAATCCTCCAATTACGACAACTAAACTCAAGACGACCTTGACCAACGTCCCGACCGTCGAGACGGTCGTAGGGACAGATTGATCTTTGGCTTCAGGCTGCTGTTGTTCGAACTGTTTATCCACGGTGGCGGCCTCGACCGTGGCCGGCATAGACAGCCCGACCACGAGCAGGAAAATCAACCACCACTTGTTCATTGCGCGACCGTTTTCGAAACTGCCTCGACGACACGTTCCGCGTTGAACGGTTTCACGATGAAGTCTTTCGCTCCCGCTTGGATCGCATCGATGACCATCGCCTGTTGTCCCATCGCCGAACACATGATGACTTTGGCGTTCGAATCGAACCCGCGAATTTCTTTCAATGCCGCCAGGCCGTCCATTTCTGGCATCGTGATGTCGAGAGTGACGAGATCTGGCGTGAGTTCACGGTATTTTGCGACCGCGTCAATACCGTTCTCTGCCTCGCCGACCACTTCAAACCCGTTCTTCGTTAAAATGTCTTTAATCATCATGCGCATGAACGCCGCATCATCTACCACCAAAATTTTTGCACTCATTATTCTTCCTCCTTAAACGATTCCAATCCGCTCATGCGGTTGGATGATTTCTGTTACACGTACCCCGAAGTTCTCTTCGATGACGACGACTTCGCCGCGGGCAATGCGTTGTTGGTTCACATAAATATCGACAGGTTCCCCCGCCAATTTATCAAGTTCAATGATCGATCCTTGCGACAGTTCGAGCACTTCTCGCACCGACCGTTTCGTCCGACCGAGTTCGACCGTCACGTTGAGCGGCACATCATACAGTAAACCTAGGTTTGCCGGCACCGAATCGTTTGACGTCGGGGCGTGGAGTGGCATGAACTCGGCTTGGCTGACCGCCACTTCCGGGGCTGACGTTTTTTCAGTGCGTGCCGGAGCAGGTGCCTGCGCTTTCGCTGGTGTGACCGCCGCTTGAACTTTCGGTTGCTCTTGTTTAGGCGCGGCCGGGGCTGACGTCGTAGCTGCGATCAGTTCGTTCACCAGTTGTTTCCCGAATTGAATCGGGGCAATTTGAACAATTTTTGAATCAATCAACGTACCGACTTTCAAATTGAACTCGATCAGTACCATCGTCTCCCAAAGCTCAAGCCGGTCAATGATCGTTTGATTTTTCGTCGCATCGAACACTTCGACGAGCGGCGGCGAAATATCAATCTTTTTAGAGAACACGGTCGAGAGCGATGTGGCCGCAGCCCCCATCATTTGGTTCATCGCTTCTTGAACGGCCGACAACCGAATCTCATCGAGCCCGTCCGGATCGACACCGATTCCGGTCCCGCCGAGCATCAAATCAGAAATGATGGCCGCATCTTCACGAGTCAAGACGAGGACGTTCTCCCCTTTCAACCCTTCGGTGTAACCGACCCGAAGCGCCACGTGAGGTGTCGGATAACGCTCTCTGAGCTCATCGATCGTCACTTCACTGACGACCGGGGTCGTGATTTCTACTTTTTGTTGCAGTAACGTCGACAGCGCCGTCGCGGAATTTCCGAACGAGATATTTCCAATCTCTCCAAGGGCGTCGCTTTCCATCGAGTCGAGATGTTCTTCGCTCTCGTCTACCGGTTTTGGCGAACTGTCGCTCGTTCCTCGTAATAACGCGTCAATTTCATCTTGTGACAACATCTCACTCATTGCTCTTCCTCCTTCACCCGGTGAAGCACTTGGACCGCCATCCGCTTCCCACTCACACCGACTTGCCCTCTGAACACTTTATTTTCCCCTACTAGGACGGATAGCGGGTCTTTCACTAGTTGATCGAGCGTCAAACAGTCACCGATTTCTAAATGCAACAAGTCACCGAACGTGATTGTCGTCTCCCCGAGTAGGGACACGACCTCTACCGTCGAATTCATCAATTGGGCTTTGAGCGGTTCTTGACTGTTCCCGCTCGCATTGCGGCGGTTCGCCTCCTGCATCCAATAATGACTCGATAGTTTCGATAGCACCGGCTCGATCGTCACGAACGGCAAGCAGACGTTAATCGTCCCGCTCACTTCTCCGATCGTGACCCCGATCGAAATGAGCACGACCGTCTCGTTTGGTGACACGAGTTGAAGGAACTGTGGGTTCACTTCAACGGCCGTCATTTCGGACTTGATCTCGGCAATCGACTCCCACGCTTCCCCGTAACCGGCAAAAGCTCGTTTATATAGCTGGGTCAAGATTCGCATCTCGATTTCAGTGAAGCTTTCGACTTTTTCAATCTCGACGCCAGGTCCCCCGAGCAGTCGATCCAACATCGCGTAAGAGATGTTCGGATTGACTTCGATGATGAACCGACCGTTAAGCGGGGGCGCCTCGATCAAGTTGATCATCGTCATACTCGGAATCGAATGAATGAACTCATCGTATGGAAGCTGTTCGACTGAATTGACCGTAAACTGGACATACGTCCGAAGTTGGGCCGAGAAAAATGTCGTCAGCATCCGTGTGAAATGTTCATGGATCCGGGTCAAGCTACGAATTTGATCTTTAGAGAAACGGACGGCCCGTTTAAAGTCATACTGCCGTACTTTTCGTTCTTCTTCTTGATTCAAAAAGGAATCGGCTTCGACATCTCCACTGCTTAGCGCTGATAACAGGGCATCAATTTCTTGTTGAGACAGTACTTCTCCCATGATGCCACCTCACTGTATAATTTTCTTCGTCATATAGACGCGCTGGACCTCACCTTTTTCCAGCAGTCCGTTTAATTGCGCTCGAAGGGATTGCTCGAACTTCTGCATATCTTCCTTCGTCGTGAGCTGTGCCTTCGTCATCCCGGCCAAATCGCCGAGAATGACGTTATGGACTTGGAACTTACGAAGTTCAAGATCTTCTTTCGTCTCAGGCGCATCGGTCACAATCGTGAATTGGACGTTGATGAACCGTTCGTCTTGAATATTCGTCGTCATATCCTCGGTCGTGAAGCTGCGCTCGGCGAGTTCTTCTGCCGTCACAGGTTTCGTTTTAGCCGTCACGTTGTCGCCGAATACATATTTATAAGTCATAAACCCAGCGCCCCCCATGACGAGCAGGACGACGAGCAGGATGAGCACCATTTTCATGGCGCCTCCTTTTGGTTTTTCTTCACTCATCTTCTTCACCTCTTGTGACTGTCGTTCCCATCAAACCGATCGAGCCGTAAAACGCCGTCGTCCGATCGATGATTTGATCTTTCGTCTCTGTGACGATATACGTCTTGCCGTTATACAAATGAATGATCGTGTCAGGTTCGGCCTTGACCGTCTCGATGAACAAGGCGTTCAAGACAAATTCCTCACCCCGCAATGTCGTGACGCGTATCATCAGCGTTTCAAGTTGACGAGTTCTTGTAAAATCTCGTCTGACGTTGTGATGATCCGTGTGTTCGCTTGGAATCCACGTTGCGCGATAATCATTTCGGTGAACTCTTCAGACAAGTCGACGTTCGACATCTCGAGGGCGCCTGAGACGAGTTCACCACGTCCGTTGTCACCTGAAGCACCAATCGTCGGATCTCCTGAGTTTTGCGATTGTAGGTAGTTATTTGCCCCAACTTTTGACAGCCCGGCGTTGTTCGGGAAGTTGGCGGTGACAATATATCCAGCAGTTTGTAAAGCGCCTGCCGCGTCGACGTAGCTGACTTGGCCGTCTTTTCCGATTGAAAGTGACCGAGCATCAGTCGGAACTTTGATTTTCCCGTAAGTTGCTGCACCTGGTGTGACATCAGGGATATTTCCAACAAGGTTAGGGGCTGCTAGATTCCCATTTGCTTTATCACCTGTCCCAAGCAAGTAAGTTCCGTCACCCGTTACCAAGTTTCCTTGGTTATCCGTGTAAAAGTTACCGGCGCGCGTATACTGCGCTTGTCCGTTGACCATCGTCACGAAGAATCCTTCACCGGAGATCCCGACGTCGAGCGCTCTCCCTGAGTTTTGCATCGCGCCTTGGTTATAGACGTTGTCGACGGTCGCCATCGTGCCCCCGAGTCCGATTTCTTTCGGGTTGATCCCGCCGGCCGTGTTGCCGTTCCCGCCTGCAGCACTACCGACTTGTTGGCTGACGAGGTCTTTGAACGTGACGCGGCCTTTTTTATACCCGAACGTGTTGACGTTGGCGATGTTGTTACCGACGACATCAAGCTTTGACTGGAAGTTCTTTAATCCACTGATTCCTGAGTACATTGCTCTTAACATGATGAATCCCCCTTATGCTTGTTTGATGGACGTAATATTGTAGACGCTTACCGAGCTACCGTCTTCGAGATCGGCCATGTACCCTGACTCATCCGTTCTTGAAATCGAGACGACACGTCCCGATCCTTTGATCGTCTCCGTTTCAGTCTCCGTTTTATGGTCGACCGTCTTGCCGATCATATTGCTGAACTCGGAAATTGAAGACATGTGGCGATCGACGAGTACTGAATCAAGTTGCTTTGAAATCGTCTGCATTTGTTCGAGTGATGAAAATTGAGCCATTTGTGAGATGAACTCACGATCTTCCATCGGTGACATCGGATCTTGGTTCGCGAGCTGGGCCATCAATAGCTTTAAGAACATGTCCTTATCGTATTGGTTCTTCGCTTTAGGCAGCGATTGATCGGGTAACGTATAATCATTCGTCTTCGGTTGGATGGTCGTCATCGTCGGGTTCCCCTTTCGGTTGTTCCTGTTGTTCTGGTTCAGGTTGGTCTGACTCGCTAAACGTCGATGATTTCGCTTCGAGCGCTTGTTGCGTCAAACTCACTTCGACCCGGATATGCTGCGACAACGGTTGGAGCGTCTGTTGCAGTTGTTGCATTTGTGACTGGAGCAACTGTTTCGCTTCTTGGTTGCTCGCGAACAGCTTGACGACGAGTTCACCGTTATGGCGCTCGAGTTTGACGACGAGTTCGCCTAGCTGTTCCGGGTATAGTCGAACGGTGAACACTTTCGATCCGTCGGCCCCGCTTCGGAACGGTGCTCTTTGAAGAGCAGCCTCGATCCGGGCTTGGAGGTTCTCCGGAAGCGACCCTTTAGACGCGTACATGACCGTTTCTGAGTCGATCTGTGGTCGTGACCACGTCATGCCTTTCGGCAACCAGTCGACGTTTTCTTTTCCAGCTTGTGGTAATACATTCGCCGGCGTTTCAGTTTGATAAGGGAGGGGAATATGTTTTGAAGTCTGGGTTAAACTCCCTTTAAATTGCGAAACGATTTGCTGGATAACTTGGACGTTCTCGTTTACGGTTGGCTGGTTTTGTTTTCCGGCCAACGCCTCGCGTTCCGTCTTTCCTAACATCATCGCGCCCGGTAAAATCGTTTGGGCGGCAGCTAACGTGGTTACGACGTCTGACGAGACCGTTTCCTCGATTGTTCCTGTGCCTGCACCTGCTTGGGCGATGATGCCGATATAGGCGTCCATGAACTTACGATAGGCGTCTTGTGGCAAAGACTTTAACCACTCTAAGCTATCGGGTTGTTGTAACCATTGTTCAAGCTGGCTCGACAAGTTCTCGAGCGGAAGGGCGCTATCTGTCAGAATTGCCGCGCTCGGTGCGAGTGTCGTCGGCGCAGCTTCCAACTCAGCCAACGCTTCCGTTGAGGCGCCAAGCATCGATGAAAGCAGGTCTAAAAACTGTCCGGTCGGGGTAGATCCTGTCTCCCCGCCTTTCGCTGTCGTTCCTTGGACCGCTTGAGCAAATAAGGCGATATTCATCATCTCTTCCTCCTTTCACGTTTCATTGGAGCAATTGCGTGACGACGGCAGCCTGTTGTGCATCCATCCGTCCCAATATGTCGGCCTGTTGTTTCGGCGACAGTTCTTTTAAGATCGTCGCCACTTGCGGGCTATCGAGTTCGTTCATGATCGCGGCCGCTTGTTTGGCGGACATTTCTTCATAGACGCGAGACACGTTCGACGTGTCTTCCTCCACTTCTGCTTCCGCAGTGGCTCCGAGTTCAGACACGAGTCGGTCCCGCTCTTTGATCAAGTCCGAGACTTCTTTTTGTCTCGCTTTCACTTCATTCGTCAATTCGACGTTTTCCGTGCGCAGTTTTTCAATCTCAGCGTTCGCGACTTTTAATCGATTCGTCGTGTCCGCGTCAATGCCGGTGACATTGACTTTTGTTTCAACTGTCTCATCTTTGTCTGCCTGTTCGCGCGTTTCTATGAACGGCACCGATAATAGCGGCCGGTCCATCGCATAGTTCATGACGACGATTCCGCCGACGAGTAAAAAGATTGCCGGGACGAGGACAAGAGCGACCAAGAGCTGTCTACCTCGCTTATTGTTCTCTTTTTCCATCAGCTTACTTCCCTTTCCCGTGATGAATCACTGCCAACTCATCGATAAAATGTTGTTCGGTGAGTTTCGAGACGGCCACTTCATTTTGGCTGACCTTCTCATGCAACGTTACATATTTTTTTTCTTCGACAACTTTTCCGAGCAAACGCTCTTGAGCCAAGTTGTAACGGTTCCGTGACTGTTGCACGACGAGTTGTTGCGTCTCAATTTGACGTTTCAACTGTTCCCTCGCCTTTTCACGATATTGGAACATGAGCAGATCAATCACACCAGATTGTTCATCTTGACTCTTCATGAGCGTCTCATACGTCACGACTAATCGATACAGCGTCTCCATCTCGGCTTCGAATCGCGCCTTATGACCTCTCATCTCTGTCGCCGATTCTTCTTTTGCATGCTCGGCAATCGGCATGATGCGTTCTAACAACAGCTTGTTCATGATTCACCTCTCGCAATTCCGACAAGACGATCGAGCGTCTGCTCGAGCGATGCCTCTTCTTCAATCGACTGTTTTAAAAATGTGAGCAGTCCCGGATATTCATCGATTGCTGTATCGATCGCAGGATTCGTGCCCTTTTTATAGGCTCCGATGTTAATCAAGTCTTCCGCGTCTAGATAAGTGGCGAGCCAACTCCGAAACGTCTGCGCGGCATCGCGATGTACAGGTGAAGCAATCTGGTTCATGACACGACTGATTGATTTTAGGACATGGACCGCCGGAAACTGCCCTCGGTTGGCGAGCGAACGGTCCATCACGAAGTGACCATCTAAAATCCCACGGACGGCATCTGCGATCGGTTCGTTCATATCGTCCCCGTCAACGAGGACGGTATAAAACGCCGTGATCGAACCGGTGACGGACGTCCCGCTCCGCTCTAGCAGTTGCGGCAGCATCGCGAACACGGAAGGCGTGTATCCTTTTGATGTCGGTGGTTCTCCGGTCGCTAGCCCGATCTCTCGTTGGGCCATCGCGAATCGGGTCACTGAGTCCATCATAAGGACGACCTCTTTGCCTTGGTCCCGGAAGTACTCGGCGATCGCCGTCGCCGTGTAAGCGCCTTTCAAACGCACGAGCGGGGGTTGATCGCTTGTCGCTACGATGACGACGGATCGAGCCATGCCTTCAGGGCCAAGTTCGTTTTCGATGAACTCTTTCACTTCTCGTCCCCGTTCGCCAATCAACGCGATCACGTTTATGTCTGCCGATGAGCGTTTAGCGATCATGCCAAGCAATGTCGACTTCCCGACGCCTGATCCCGCAAACAAACCGACACGTTGGCCTTTCCCGACCGTCAATAACCCGTCGATGATCCGGACCCCGGTCGACAAAACGTCTAAAATGCGTGGACGTTCTAACGGGTTCGGCGGTTTTCGAAGAACATCGTAGCGTTTGCCCGTCGGCATCGCTGCGCCCGATAAAGGGCGCCCGAGCCCGTCAAGGACTTGACCGATCAGTTCGAAGCCGACCGGTACTTGGAGCATGTGCCCCGTCCCTTTGACGATACAACCTGGGGCGATCTGTGTCGTTTCTCCGTAAGGCATGAGCAAGACGCGCTCTTCATTGAAGCCGACGACCTCGGTTTCAACCGTTTGGCCGGACGGTAACTCGATCAGGCAGCGCTCACCGATAAACGCACTCGGTCCGTTCGATTCGATCATCAGCCCGACGACGCGACAGACACGACCGACTTTACGCACATACTCATCTTCTGGAGAAGCGGTGATTGTGGCGACTACGCGGTCAATAAGCGCCATCGGATAGAACCTCCTCAATCTTGGAACGGATTCGTTCAAAACTGTACGATACGTCGAGCTCGTTGCCATGATGTGGCGTCTCGATCCGTACGCTCGTCTCTGTCAACGAGACATCAGCCCGATATTTCAACGGTGGCATCTGTTCGGATTGCCACGTCGACTCGAAACGTTGGATTGACGCAAGCCGCGTCGGGTGGACGAAGACGGTCAACGCTTCGGCATCGATTTGGCGAAGCAGTTGTTCGCGGATCATGTCGGCGAACAACGCCTCCTCGTTTCGGACGAGATCGGTCGTGACACGTGCACTGATCTCGACGGCCAAATCAACTAACTTCATTTCGGCATCTCGCCATTTCTGTTCGAACAAGTTCTCAAGTTCGGCGCTGACCATGTTCAGCCGGGCCGTCAGCTCATCGAACTCTGACTTCCCTTCTTGACGTCCTAGGTCAAAACCTGACCCGTACCCTTCCTGATAAGCGGCTTCAAGCGTTTGTTCTCGTAACAGTTCAAGCTCATGTTCGACTGTTTCACGGTGTAACTTGATCGCTTCTTCCTCCTGGCGGAGGGAGGCGTACCTCACTTCTAACTCTTGTTCATGATTACGTTCGACCACAACCTCTGAAACCGGTTCAAGGAATGGCCGCGAATCGATTCGTTGTGGTTCGAGCGGCATCGCTCGTTGACGTTTGATTACGTTAGACAACGATGTCATCTCCTCCACCACGGCTAATCACGATCTCTCCGACATCTTCTAGCCGGCGGATGATTCCGACGATGCGGCTTTGTGCTTCTTCGACGTCACGCAGTCTGACCGGTCCCATGAACTCCATATCTTCCTTGAACGTATCGACCATTCGTTGCGACATGTTTTTGAAGATGATCTGTTTGACCTCTTCGGAAGATACTTTGAGCGCGAGCAGAAGATCGTCGTTGGCGACTTCGCGAATAATCCGTTGAATCGCTCGTGAGTCGAGTGTGACGATATCTTCGAAGACGAACATCCGTTTTTTGATTTCTTCCGCGAGTTCCGGGTCTTCGATCTCGAGCGCGTCAAGAATCGTCCGCTCCGTCGTCCGATCGACACCGTTAAGCACTTCGACGACTGCCTCGATCCCGCCGGATTGCGCGTAATCTTGCATATCGGTTTGAGACAAGTTCTTTTCAAGAATCTGTTCGATTTCGTGAATGACGTCCGGATTGAGGCGATCCATCGTCGCGATTCGTTTCGCGACCTCCGACTGAATCTCTGGCGGAAGTTCCGACAAGATTTGCCCGGACTTGACCGGTTCAAGATGAGCCAAGATTAAGGCGATCGTCTGCGGATGCTCGTTTTGTATAAAGTTGAGCAACTGCTTCGGATCGGCTTTTCGGGCAAATTCAAACGGCCGGACTTGTAGCGTCGAAGTGAGACGATGAATCAACGCCATCGCCTTCTCTTCTCCAACTGCTTTCTCTAAAACCGTTTTCGCAAACCCGATGCCACCTTGGGTAATATAACTCTGTGCCATCGCCAGGTCATGAAATTCTCCTAAAATGGCTTCTTTTTGTTCAGACGACACTTTTCGGAGTGCCGATATTTGTAGCGTCAACTGCTCCATCTCTTCTTCAGACAGGTGTTTATATACACTCGCCGCCACTTCAGGTCCAAGCGAGATCATGAGCATGGCCGCTTTTTCTCGATTCGGTTGTTTTGCGTAGTTCACAGTACTCACTCCTCAGACATCCAAGTACGAAGAAGCTTGGCGAACTCTTCTGGATTACTCTCTGCCAATTTCTCCAACTGTTTCTTCTTGACGGCACCTTCGCCTCGCTCTTCCAAATCGAGATCGGGTACTTCGTCTTCATACGGTACTTCCCATTCATTCGTTCCCGAAACCGGTTGCTGATTCCGTCTTCGCATGGCGAAGAACAGAAGTGCGAGTAAGAGAACGGCACCAGCTGCGGCTGCATACATCCACCACGCTGTCGGCTGTTCTGCCACTACCATTTCTTCCGTTTCAGCGAACGGTCGTGACACGACGACGACTTTCTGTTCGAGTTCCGCTTCCGTCAACGCCTCGCCCGTTTTAGCGAGCGACGTCCGGATGATTGAATACATCATCGTCTCAAGGTCGCCCTCAAGTTGCGGGTCGATCGCTTGAGCGCCGTCTGGCGGCTCGACGATCAGTTGAACACCGAGGTCACGGATTGTGTAGGGGGCGTTCTGAATTTGTTTCGTGATGCGATTGACCTCATAGTTGATGATTTCATGGTTCTTTTCGCTTTCTTCTTCACCAGTTCCCATTGCGGCCGGGAAGTTGACGGTATCGTTTTCACCAGCTCCTGCCGCTGCTGCCGCACCGGCACCACCTGTATACGCTTCGGCGATCCGTTCAGCAGACGTCACAATCCCTTCCATCGTATCCTCGTTGACCGGGGTTACCAGGTTTTGTTCTTCTGCCGATTGGGTCGTGTCGATATCAGCCGTGACCGAGACGAGCACGCTGCGTTCTCCGAGTAAGACCGAGAGCATTTGTTGAATCTGTTGACGTACGTCTTTCTCGACTTGACGCTTCAGCGCTAACGGATCGGTCGAAGTCCCACCGGCCATCGTCGATTGATCCAAATCGTAATACGTGAAATATTGGTCCATGATCGAGATGTTCTCCGGTTTTAAGTTCGGGACACTCTTACTGATCAAATGATATAGTCCTTTGACCGTCGCCGGCTCAAGATTCGTACCTGCTCCTAAATTTAGGACGATCGAAGCTGTCGGCTCCCCTTGATCTTCGGCCAAGAACACCGATTTCTCCGGAAGCGAGATAATGACTTTTGCTTGGTTGATTCCTTCGATTTGTGTAATCAAACGTTCGAGTTCGGTTTGCATCGCGCTTCGTTCGATGACTGCCATTTCTCGGTCCGTCGTTCCAAATCCGGCGTTCTCACTGAAAAAGCTGTAATCGATCGCACCTGACTTTGGAATCCCGGCGGCTGCCAAGTTAACTTTCAATTGGTCGACTTGCTCACTCGGCACGTAGACGCTGACACCGTTCGATGTCGCTTTGATTTCTGACTTCACCCCATCAGCCGTCAGCTTTTCCGTCACTTCTCCAGCCTCTTGGGCCGAGAGGTTCGTGTAGAGAGGAGCCATGTTCGGGCGCGAGAGCCAAACCGTCAAGAGCACCGCGACGACAAGTACGCCGACGATGACGATGCCCCAAATGATTTTACGGTTTGTTTGCATCGCCTTCAGTGAGCCGGCCAGTGAGCTGAATTGTTCTTTTAACTTATCATTCATCGCAACTCGTCATCCTCTTCATTAAACTTGCATTCGCATCATTTCTTGATAGGCCTCAACCGCTTTATTTCGCACCTCAATGGCGAGTTGCATCGCAATCGACGACTCTTCGCTTTGGATCATGACTTGGTGAAGATCGGCTTTCCCGACGGCGAGGTCTTGACGCGCCGTACTCGTTGCCTGTTGAACTTTATTAAGCGACTGCATCGCTTCATTCAAATATGATCCAAACTGAGACGGTGTCTCTTTCACTGTCGGCAGAGCCGCGGTCTGGTTACCGATTAATTGAATTGGGTTAATTTGCATAGTCTGTCACTCCTTATCCTTTACCGATTTCGAGCGCTTTGACGAGCATTGCTTTTGACGCATTCATCGCGGCAATGTTCGCTTCATATGATCTTGTCGCACCTGTCAAATCAACCATTTCTTTTAACAGGTCAACGTTTGGCATCTGAACGTATCCCCGTTCATCCGCATCCGGGTGACTCGGGTCATATGTGAGTTTGTAAGGACTTTCGTCTTCGACGATGCCTGAAACTTCGACGCCTCCGCTCACTGCCGACAGTTGTTGACGAAACGGCGCTTCTTGGAGCACCGTCAGTTTCCGTGTATACGGCTGCCATTCTCCATCGACAAGTTTGCCACGAGTCGTCTGGGCGTTCGCGATGTTCGCCGATACTGTATCCATCCGAAGACGTTGAGACATGAGTGCCGAAGCGGATATATGAAAACTATCGAACATACCCATAATTAACGTCCTCCTCTAATAACGGTTTTAAGTCCACCGAGTCGACGGTTCAATTGTTCCATCATCGCCTCATACTGCAGTTGGTTACGGGCCAGTTCACTCATCTCATAATCGAGATCGACACTGTTCCCGTCACTTCGCATCGCCCCTCCGGCCCGGTCAACGATTTTCGTTGCACTACCGCGGTCACTCGGACGGCCACCAGCTAACTTTAGGCGCATTTCGTTGCTTAACGTCTGTTCGAACACAGCCTGTTTCGCTTTAAAGTTCGGCGTGTCGATGTTCGACAAGTTATGACTGATCACTTTTTGGTTAATGACCGAATGATTGATCGCTTGCTTCATTAATTGATAATCTGTGCCGATCCAATTCATGCGTCTCACTCACTTTCACTTAAAAGAATGCATGTATATACCTTATTTGGAAATTCCACTACTTCATTGAAACAAATCTGTAACAGTTCTGAAAGATATTTTTGTTAAAACAGGTAAATGGTATCGTCTGTTTTTGTCGAATTCACGACATATTCTGAAAATAATTACTTTTGTACTAAAAAAAGACGTTCCTTTTAACAAAGGAACGCCTTTTTGCAACTAAAGTCCTAATTGATAGGACTTTTAGCTATAATCTAACGGATATTCGCTCGATTTTAATTTGATTTCAGTTTCTGCAATTCAAACAAGAAGTTATCATTTAATATCTTGATATACGTTCCTTTCATTCCGAGCGAACGTGATTCGATGACGCCAGCGCTTTCAAGCTTGCGCAACGCGTTGACAATCACAGAGCGAGTAATTCCCACTCTATCGGCAATTTTGGAAGCAACTAACAGACCTTCGTTCCCCCCAAGTTCTTCAAATATATGCTCAATCGCTTCAAGCTCTGAATAAGACAACGAATTGATCGCCATTTGGACAACTGCTTTCTTGCGCGCCGACGCCTCTGCTTCCGCCGCCTTCTCACGGAGGATCTCCATCCCGACGACTGTCGCGCTATATTCTGCGAGAACGAGGTCGTCTTCAGTGAACTCGTTGTTCAGTCTGCCGAGAACGAGTGTGCCGAGTCGCTCCCCGCCACCGATGATCGGGACGATCGTCGTCATCGAATCAAGGAACAGCTCACGGTTCTCGACCGGGAACGCCGTATACTCGCTATCGATGCCGATATTTTCCGTCGTCTCTTTCACGTTGAACAAGTTCGATGCGTACGGTTCAGGGAACTGACGATCAACTAGGAACGCCTTCATCCGCTCGTTCTCAATCTGTTGTTTAATGGCGAAACCGAGCAAGCGACCGCGACGGCTCACGATGAACGTGTTCGCTTCGAGTACTTCACGCATCTTATCTGCCATCTCTTTAAAGTCGACGTGCGCGCTCGCCTCTTGTTGAAGCATCGTGTTCAATTGACGTGTTTTATCTAGTAAGTTCATAATTCTAATTTTCCTCCCTGTATGTGCATACAGAATTCTTATAATATAAATTGACTAAGGTCTCGATCTTCCGCGATCGATCCGACTTTTTCTTTCACATACGCTGGTGTGATCTCGACGTGTGTTTGTGGCATGTCGGCCGCCTCAAACGATAAGTCCTCGAGCACGCGCTCCATGATCGTATAGAGACGGCGCGCTCCGATATCATCAGTTTCTCGGTTGACGTGCGTTGCGATCTTCGCAATCTCTTCGATGGCCGAGTGGGTAAATTCGACGGTGATCTCCTCTGACTCGAGAAGGGCCTTATACTGCTTGATGAGCGCCTGTGACGGCTCCGTCAGAATTTTGACGAAATCTTCCTCGGTCAGGCTACTCAACTCGACACGGATCGGGAAACGACCTTGCAGTTCAGGAATCAGATCCGACGGCTTCGCCATATGGAAAGCACCTGCCGCGATGAATAACACGTGATCCGTTTTGACGGGTCCATATTTTGTGACGACGGTCGAACCCTCAACAATCGGTAAGATGTCTCGCTGCACACCTTCACGAGAGACGCCAGCATGGTCTTGTGACTTCGTCGCGATTTTATCGATTTCATCGACGAAGATGATGCCCATCTGTTCGCTGCGTCGTACCGCCTCGTCATGCACTTCATTCATGTCGAGCAAACTTTCCGCCTCTTCGGCAACGATGAGCGGGCGAGCCTCTCGAACCGGGAGCTTCCGCTTCTTCCGCTTTTTCGGGACGATTTGGCCGAGCATGTCCTGAAGATTCGATAAGCCTTCCATCCCTTGTCCTTGAAACAAATCAACTGTCTGTTTCTCTTCAAGGTTGACCTCGATCAATCGCTCTTCGAGTTCGCCAAGTTCAAGCAACTTCCGTAATTGAGACCGATCAGTCGATTGATCGTCCGTCGGTTCTTGCGTCTTCTGTCCTTGACCGCCAAACAGCGCTTCGAACGGGTTTGCGGCTGTCGGCTCAACTTTAGCCTTACCCTGAAGTGCATCGAGAATACGTTCGGTCGCAGCGGCTTCCGCTGGTTCCTTCACGTCTTCTTTCTTTTCTTCCTTCACGAGGCGAACCGAGTCTTCAACAAGGTCTCGGACCATCGATTCGACGTCCCGTCCGACGTATCCGACTTCGGTGAATTTTGTCGCTTCGACTTTCACGAACGGGGCACCGACGAGCTTGGCAAGACGTCTCGCGATTTCCGTCTTCCCGACACCGGTCGGACCGATCATCAAAATATTCTTCGGTGTGACCTCGTCGCGTAAGTCAGCGCTCAGCTTCTGACGACGGTAACGGTTGCGTAGTGCAATCGCGACCGCACGTTTGGCATCTTTTTGCCCGATGACGAACCGGTCTAACTCAGCTACGATTTGACGTGGTGTCAATTCACGTTTCATTCTGTATCGCCTCCGATCGTTTCTACGATAACTTGGTCGTTCGTATAGACGCATAATTCACCGGCAATCTCTAGGGCGGCGCGAGCAATCTCTTCTGCTGTTTTCTCCGGTGAGTGACGTACGAGAGCGCGTCCCGCTGCTAGCGCGTAATTCCCACCTGAACCGATCGCAAGGATGCCATCGTCCGGTTCGATCACTTCGCCGCTCCCGGACACGAGTAAGAGATGTTCCGCGTCCATGACGATAAGAAGCGCCTCGAGCTGACGAAGCATCTTGTCGCCGCGCCACTCTTTGGCGAGTTCGACTGCCGCTCGCGGTAAGTTCCCGTTATACATCTCGAGTTTTGATTCAAACTTTTCAAATAACGTGAACGCATCGGCCACGCTACCGGCAAAACCGGCCACGACTTTTCCGCCGTATAACCGCCTCACTTTTTTAGCCTTGTTTTTCATGATGACGGCGTTGCCAAACGTGACTTGCCCATCTCCGCTCATCGCACATTTTCCGTCGTGCCGGACTGCGAAAATAGTTGTTGCATGAAACATAGAATGACCCCCTACTTTCTCGGATGTGTGGCTTGATAGACCGCTCGCAAGCGTTCCGTCGATACGTGGGTGTAACGACCGGTCGTCGATAGTGACTCATGCCCGAGCAACTCTTGGACGGCACGTAAATCGGCCCCGCGTTCGAGCAGGTCGGTCGCAAAACTATGACGTAACGAATGCGGTGTTAACGGTTTTTGAAGTCCGCCGAGTTTCCGGAGCCGCTTCATCACGTAACGAATTTGGTCTGTTGTCACTCGATTCCCTTTTTGACTAACGAATAATGCCGTTTCGTGTGCCGCGGCGCAGTTTTGCCTTAACTCAAGGTAATGCTCCAACGCTTCGACGGCAAATTGCCCGAGCGGGATGTAACGTTCTTTCTTGCCTTTCCCGATGACATGAACGAATGAGAGCGCCGCATCATATGACGATATGTCCATGCCACAAAGTTCGGCGACACGCATCCCGGTCCCGTACAACACTTCGACAAGCGCGACATCACGTGCCCGCAGGAACGGGTCGTCTTGGCCGTTTGCCGTCATGAGCAAGTGTTCGACCTCGCTCGGTACGGCAAACGTCGGCAGTGTCTTGCGACGTTTCGGCGACGTCAAGTCATGAAACAGCGGTTCACTCCCGGTTTCTCGAGCCACAAATTTCCCGAACTGTTTGAGGCAGGAGATTTTTTGGGAAACGGTCGTCGTCGCCGCTTCATTCTCGTAAAGGACATATAAATAACGCCGCGCCGACTGCACATCAAATGGCTCTTGATGTGTCGATTGGCAATAAGCGGCGTACTGTTCGAGTGTTTGTTCGTAAGAGCGTTTCGTATGAGGCGACAGTCTTCGTTCGACTTGGCAATAGCGTAAAAATGATTGTTGATCCTCAGCGAATCCCATCCTCTCGCCCCCTTGCTTTCAGCTTAAAAACGCATGTTCCCGTCAAATCGAAATTAGCATAGCATACAGAATCAGAGGTGACAATAGAAACCCCTTCAATAATCTGAAAATTTTCAAAGTATTGTACAAATTACACAATTGAAATTTAAATTCACAAAAAAAGGAACCAAAAATTGGCTCCTTTCCCTTAAATCTCTTTATATTGCTGAATCGTCTCAAGGGCACGATTCGCATAGCGCTCATAGCGTTCTTGCTTTTTCATCTTCTTCGGCGCATCTTCGAGCGACGGCACGAGACCGAAGTTTGCATTCATCGGTTGGAAGTGCTTCCCGTCTGTCGTCGTGATGTAATGCGCCATCGAACCGAGCATCGTCTCGCGCGGGAGGACAAGCAGCTCTTCACCGGCAACCATCTTCGCCGCATTGATTCCGGCGAGTAGTCCTGACGCGGCTGACTCGACGTAGCCTTCGACACCGGTCATCTGACCGGCGAAAAATAGCGTATCGCGAGTACGGGCCTGATACGTCGGTTTCAACAGGCTCGGTGAATTGATGAACGTGTTCCGGTGCATGACACCGTAACGGACGATCTCCGCATTCTCGAGACCTGGGATCAATTGAATGATCCGTTTTTGCTCGCCCCACTTGAGGTGGGTTTGGAACCCGACCAAGTTATAGAGCGTTCCGGCCGAATTATCTTGGCGAAGTTGAACGACCGCAAACGGACGTTTACCCGTTTTCGGGTCTTCGAGTCCGACCGGTTTCATCGGTCCGAACAAGAGCGTCTTCTTCCCGCGTTGAGCGATCACTTCAAACGGCATGCAGCCTTCGAAGTAAATCTCTTTCTCAAACTCTTTGAGCGGTACGACTTCGGCTTTGACGAGTTCTTCGTAAAACAGATTAAATTCTTCTTCCGTCATCGGACAGTTGAGATAAGCCGCCTCGCCTTTGTCATAACGCGACTTCAAGTAGACCTTCTCTCGGTCGATCGTCTCTCCGTCTAATATCGGAGCGGCCGCATCGTAGAAGTATAAATAATCTTCACCGGTGAAAGCTTTCAATGAAGCAGACAAGTCAGGAGACGTGAGCGGTCCCGTCGCCATGATGACGACCCCGTCCGGAATCTGTTTAATCTCTTCGTTGTGTACCGTCACGAGCGGATGATTCTTGAGCGTGTCGGTGACGAAGCCGGCGAAGTCGTGACGGTCGACGGCGAGGGCGCCACCGGCCGGAACGCTTGCCGTATCCGCCGCTTTCAAGATGAGCGAGTCGAGTGTGCGCATCTCTTCTTTTAACACACCGACCGCATTTTGAAGTCCGTTCGCCCGAAGCGAGTTCGAGCAGACCAGTTCAGCAAACTGATCCGTATGGTGCGCCGGCGTCTGTCGGACTGGTCTCATTTCATACAAATCGACTTGAATCCCGCGTTTTGCGAGTTGCCAAGCCGCCTCGGAGCCGGCGAGGCCCGCTCCGATCACAGTTACACGTTGCTGCAAGGTTAATCCTCCTCTAACTGATGTACCTCGGTATGGGTACAGTTCGTGCATTGATATTTGACGCCATCTTTAATCTTTTTCTCAACCATCAACTTACCGCATTCAGGACACGGTTTCGCGACCGGTTTGTCCCATGAGACGAACTCACAGTCTGGATAGTTCGAGCAGCCATAGAACAGGCGACCTTTCTTACTGCGGCGCTCGACGACTTGTCCGTCTTTACAGTTCGGGCACGGGACGCCGATTTCGACTTGAACCGGCTTCGTGTTCGTACAGTTCGGGAATCCAGAACAAGCCATGAACTTGCCGTACCGTCCCATCTTGATGACCATCGGCGAACCGCAGATCTCACAATCGATACCGGCTGGCTCGTCTTTCACTTCAATCTTCTCAATTTCCGATTCGGCCCGTTTCAAACGTTTCTCGAATGACCGGTAAATCGGGGCAACGACTTCCGTCCACTCGACTTCTTCATTGGCAATCGAATCAAGAAGCGTCTCCATGTCGGCTGTGAACTGTACCGTGATGAAGTCGTTAAAGTACTCATCGATCATCTCGATGACAAGTTCTCCGAGCTCGGTCGGAATGAATTTTTTCTCTTCAAGCACGACGTAACCGCGCTTTTGGATCGTATCGAGTGTCGGCGCGTAAGTCGACGGACGACCGATGCCGAGCTCTTCCATCGCTCGGACGAGTCTCGCTTCACTGTAACGCGGTGGTGGCTGTGTGAAGTGTTGCTTCGGCTCGACCGTCTCGAATGCGACGAGGTCGTCGACTTCAAGCGGCGGAAGCAATCCTTCCCGCTCTAAGTTCGTGTCTTCGATATCATCGTCTTTTGACTCGATATACACTTTCATGAAACCTGGGAATTTGACGGTCGATCCGTTGGCACGGAAAATCATGCCGTTCGATTCGACGTCGATTTTCACCGTATCAAGAATCGCTGGCGCCATTTGACTCGCGACCAACCGTTCCCAGATGAGTTTATACAACCGGAGCTGATCCCGTGACAAGTACGCCTTCATCGAAGCCGGGTCACGTAACGCCGACGTCGGCCGGATCGCCTCGTGGGCATCCTGTGCGTTCGCCGCTTTTTTCTCTTTCTGCTTTTGAGAGGCGACGTACTCTGCACCAAACGTCGATTCGATATACGATTTCGCTTCGTCTTTCGCCAAGTCAGAAATTCGTGTCGAGTCGGTACGCATATACGTGATCAACCCGACAGTCCCTTCCTTCTTACCAAGGTCGATTCCTTCGTAAAGCTGTTGGGCGAGCATCATCGTCTTCTTGGCGCGGAAGTTCAGTTTCCGGGCCGCATCTTGTTGGAGTGAACTTGTCGTGAACGGTAGCGATGCGTTACGCTTCCGCTCTTTCTTCGTGACATCGATGACTTTGAACGACTCATCGATCGTCTTGAGGACGGCGTCGGCATCCGCTTCCGTCTTCAACTCCATCTTTTTCCCGTCTTTTCCGTAGAACGATGTCTCAAACGTCTCACCCTCATGGTTGAGCATCAGTTTAATCGTCCAGTACTCTTCCGGGTCAAAGGCGTTGATTTCACGTTCGCGGTCGATGATCATTTTGACAGCGACGGATTGAACACGACCGGCTGACAAACCTTTTTTGACTTTCTTCCATAACAACGGGCTCATCCCGTATCCGACAAGACGGTCGAGAATCCGTCGCGCCTGTTGGGCGTCGACGAGATCGTGATTGATCTTGCGCGGATGTTTAAATGATTCTTTAATCGCATCTTTTGTGATCTCGTTGAAGACGACACGACATTCTGTCGTTTCATCGACGCCGAGGGCACGGGCTAAGTGCCAGGCGATTGCTTCCCCTTCGCGATCCGGGTCAGCCGCGAGAAAAATTTTCGTCGCTTTTTTAGCGGCCGTCTTCAGTTCTTTTAACACTGGGCCTTTTCCACGGATCGTGATGTACTTCGGTTCAAAGTCATGTTCAACGTCGACACCGAGTTGACTTTTCGGTAAATCGATGACGTGACCCATGGACGCTTTGACCGTGTAGTTTGATCCTAAATAACGTTTAATTGTCTTTGCTTTCGCAGGTGATTCGACGATCACCAAATATTTTGCCATACATCTGCTCCCCTTTTGGAGGTCATTTAAATCCCTACCATAATATTCATGTTACCGACCGTTTGTCAACGTGCAATCATCGCACCATTCAAAATTTGGTCGGGATTCGTCAAAGGAATCGCTCCTTCTTCAATCAATTTATTCGGTCCTTCCGCTAACGGATCGAGCGGACTTCCCGGCACCGCAAACACCGTCTTGCCTTGCTCGAGCGCATGACTCACCGTATTCATCGTCCCGCTCTTTCGTCTCGCTTGGACGACGACGAGCCGGTCGCCTAATCCACTGACAATTCGATTCCGTTCTAAAAATTGAAATTTTTTGACAGGTGTTTCCGGAGTGTATTCACTGAGAAGCAATCCTTGTCTCGAGATCTGGTCGAACAGTTGATGATGAGCATGTGGATACATGTGCGAAAAGCCGGAACCGAGGACCGCAATCGTCGGTCGGTTCCGCCTGACTGCCAACTCGTGAACGAGTCCGTCAATACCGAGCGCGCCGCCTGAAATCGATACAGTTTCTTCTATTAAAGGATGTAAATATTCAACGAGCGGTCGACTGATCCGATTCAATTCACGACTCCCGACCAAAGCGGTCGTTTGTTCTTGTAGTACCTCTAAATCGCCCTGATAAAACAAACAGTACGGAGGGTTGGGGATATGTAAGAGCATTCGTGGGAACAATTCGTCCTCCCACGTCAAAAAACGGTCATACGTGACCGTTGAACGGAACGCCCGATTCGCTTTTTTCCATACGTTCGGATGGAACGAATTCCGTTCCGTCAGACCCGGATTTGATAAGTAATGATGGACGAACTCGACTGGCAAACGTTCTGCCGCAAAACGAGCTATTGTTTGATTCATCACAATCTCCTTTAAAAAAATGAGGGATGCGCGCACCCCTCATTCCGATTGGTCTTACGTCGTCGGTTGTCCCGTGACACAAGCATCATACAGACCTTCATTTTTAAGCACACGGATGAGTGTCTCACCGATGACAGCAGGTGTCTCGGCGACTTCGATCCCGTTTGCGTTTAACGTCTTGATTTTTTCAGCGGCCGTTCCTTTTCCACCCGAGATGATCGCTCCAGCGTGGCCCATCCGTTTGCCTTCAGGAGCCGTCTGACCACCGATGAAACCGATGACCGGTTTCGTCATGTTCGCCTTGACCCATTCAGCGGCTTCTTCTTCAGCCGTCCCACCGATCTCGCCGATCATGATGACCGCAAGCGTGTCTTCATCTTCGTTGAACGCTTGGAGCGTGTCGATGAAGTTCGTCCCGTTGACCGGGTCCCCACCGATCCCGACCGCAGTCGATTGGCCGATTCCGGCCGTCGTCAACTGATGGACCGCTTCATAAGTGAGCGTCCCTGAACGTGAGACGATGCCGACATGGCCTTTCGTGTGGATATAGCCTGGCATGATGCCAAGTTTCGCCTCACCCGGCGTGATGATCCCTGGGCAGTTCGGTCCGATCAAACGGGCCGGTTTGTCCTCGAGATAGCGGCTCACTTGGATCATGTCGATGACAGGAATCCCTTCCGTGATACAGATGATGAGTTCGATGCCGCTATCAGCCGCTTCCATGATCGAGTCGGCCGCGAAAGCTGGTGGCACGTAGATGATCGATGCGTTCGCACCTGTCGCCTCGACCGCGTCAGAGACAGTGTTAAACACAGGTACGTTGTCGAGTACGGTCGTACCACCTTTACCAGGTGTGACGCCGCCGACCAGTTTCGTATTATACGCTAACATCTGTTCGCCGTGGAACATACCTTGTTTCCCCGTGATCCCTTGAATGATCACTTTTGTATCTTGATTCACCCAAATACTCATGTCGTTTCCCCCTTATCGAACGAGTGCCGCGATTTTTTCTGCCCCATCATCCATCGAGGTCGCAGAAGTGATCGCAAGTCCAGATTCATCGAGAATGCGTCTTCCCGCATCCACGTTTGTTCCTTCTAAGCGGACGACGAGTGGTAAGTCGAGTCCGATTTCTTTTGTCGCCGCGACAATTCCTTCGGCGATGATGTCACACTTCATGATGCCACCGAAGATGTTGACGAAGATTCCTTTGACTTGGTCATCCGACAAAATCAATTTGAACGCTTCTGTGACTTTTTCTTTTGTCGCACCGCCGCCTACATCAAGGAAGTTAGCGGGTTCGGCGCCATAGTGCTTGATGATATCCATCGTCGCCATGGCGAGGCCGGCACCGTTTACGAGACAGCCGATATTGCCGTCAAGGGCGATATAGCTAAGGTCGTGTTTCGACGCCTCGACTTCACGCGGATCTTCTTCCGTCGTGTCACGAAGATCGACGATGTCGGTATGACGATAAAGCGCGTTGCTGTCAAAGTTCAATTTCGCATCGAGCGCGACGACGTTACCGTCTTTCGTCGTGACGAGCGGGTTGATCTCCGCAATCGTGCAGTCCGTCTCGACGTACACTTTATAAAGCTTCATGACCATGTCGCTGAACTTGTTGACGAGTTTAGTCGGCACTTCCATCTTGAAAGCAAGACGGCGCGCCTGGAACGGACGGAGTCCGACGACCGGGTCGACGATTTCTTTATGAATCTTTTCAGGAGTATGTTCAGCGACTTCTTCGATGTCCATACCGCCTTCAGATGAACCCATGATGACAATTCGGCCGATCGAACGGTCAAGCACAAGTCCTAAGTAAAATTCTTGATCGATGGCAGAACCTTCTTCGATATAGAGGCGCTGCACGACTTTTCCTTCAGGTCCAGTCTGGTGCGTGACGAGCGTCTTACCAAGAATCTCTGTCGCATACTGTTTTACTTCCTCATCCGTTCTGGCAAGTTTGACGCCGCCGGCTTTCCCGCGACCACCTGCGTGGATCTGTGCTTTGACTACTTTCAATTCACCGTCTAGCTTGGCGGCTGCTGCAACTGCTTCTTCTACCGTGAAAGCCGGATAGCCCGTAGGTACGGCCACTCCAAACGTTCTAAGCAATTCTTTCGCCTGATACTCATGGATATTCATTTAGTTTCCCCCTTAGTCCCCTTTGATATCGGCATATCTATTGTAACGAAAAACTGAAAGCGCTGTCTATCGTTCTTGCTTTAAGTTTTCATCTTTTTTTCACATCTACCCCTAGACATTTTCGATTTTACCTTGTTCCATCTGATAGAGAAACACAAAAAGTTCAGCGATCACTTGATACAAGTCGTCCGGAATATGCTCTTCGATCTGTAACGCCGACAGGAGTGACAACAGCGCCGGGTCTTCATGGATCGGGATACCGTTCTCTTGTGCGAGGGCGAGCATCCGTTCGGCGACGAGGCCGCCGCCCTTCGCGACGACGCGCGGAGATTCCATCGATTGTTCGTAAGACAAGGCGATTGCTTTTTTACGGTCCATCATACATGAAAATCCACCTTTCCTAACGGGGCGAACGTCTCGGGGAGCGATTCTTGTCTCACTTCGAACGAGAATCGGGACAGTTCATAGCCGTTCGCTTTGAGCGCACTGCCGAGCAGCGGCTCGTACGCTTTGATGAACGGGGACAAGTCATGTTGTTCGTTGAATACTTTTACGGTGACGTGCCGCTTTTGAACGAGCAGGTCGATGCCCGTCTCGCCGAAGCGAGGCGTTTCTAGAAATAAGACGATACGGGCATGGTCTGCGTCGATCATCTCGCTTTTCGGGGCCTCAAGCCGAAACCTGACTTGTTCGAACGGTCCTAATTGCGGTATGTGAAATGCTTGGACGACGAACGGCGGCGTCTGGACCGCGTTGAACGTCTCTTGGGCCCGCACGAACTGTTCAAACTTCGGGTCGCCTTTCGCCTTGAAAAGTTCCCCGACGAGCTGTTTGACGTCAGTTCCCGCCCCGCTCTCGAGCAGTTGCCGTCCCATCGCTTTGACGGATTCCGGTGTCTGGATGGCCTCTTTTGAGAAGCGGCCGAGTTGTTCAAGGAGTAACGTCACCGGTGTCTTCCCGGCCTGGGCCGGTTCCGCCGTAGGCGGCATCACTTTCAGGACGAGTTTCGGCTCGAGCTCGGTGACGACCATCTTATACGTGACGTTCTCTTTAACGTCTGCGTTCACCCCGACCCGGAACAGTCCTTGCGGCAGTTGCATGACCGCTTCGTTCCCGGGCAAGAGCTGGAGCACCCTGCCGACGACCGTGTTGCCGACGAGCAGCTGACGCGACGTCTGTTCGGTGACTTTGAACGGCAGGACGCCTTGGTGATCGATCCGCATCGGGCTCCCCCTTTCATATCATATGTTTAATCGGTGCGAACGACTTGCGATGAATCGGTGTGATGCCGCGCTCGTTCAACGCGTTCAAATGAAGTTCCGTCCCGTAGCCGGCGTTGCGTTCGAAACCGTATCCCGGATACGTCGCGGCGAACTCTTCCATCATCTTGTCGCGGACGACTTTGGCGACGACGCTCGCCGCCGCGATCGAGACGCTCAACTCGTCCCCTTTAATGAGCGACGTCTGCGGCAAATCGAGCTCGAGTGTCATCGCGTCAATCAAGAGCGCGTCGGCCCCGTCAAGCTGTCGGACCGCCTCGGTCATCGCGAGCTTCGTCGCTTCATAAATATTGATTTGATCGATCACTTCCGCGTCGACGATTCCGACCCCGACGAATGCCTCGTCGAGGATCGTTGCGTACGCTCGTTCCCGCGCCGCTTTCGTCATCTTCTTTGAATCGTTCAGTCCCGGGCTGTAAAAATCGTCCGGCAAGACGACGGCCGCCGCGACGACAGGACCCGCGAGCGGTCCCCGCCCGACCTCGTCGATGCCAGCGACCAACTTGAAGCCTTGCTGTTTCAGCTCGGCCTCATACTGCAGGCGACGTGTATAGTCGTCCCGCTCGTCCCGTTCCGCGTCAAACCGTCTCTGACGTTGCTGCAGGAGCGCCTGGACGCCCGCGCGCGGGTCATCCTTCAGTTCGGCCCGGACATCGTCCCACTCTTCATATCGGACGGTTTTTAGCCGTTGTTTAATCTCTTGAATCGTCACGATCTGCCTCCTATCCAAAAAAGCCCTGTTTTCACAGGACTTCACGCCATATTATGATCTGCCGGCGTCTCAAGCGAGACACGTCCGATCTTCTCATGACGAAGCTCGTTCAATAATAGTTCGCTCGCTTTTTCGAAATCGACGTAGCCGCCGCTGAGAAGGCCACGTTTTTTTCCGATCAACTCGAGCAGTTCGACCGCGTCTTCCGGCAAGTCGTCGAGTTTAAACCGCTCTTTCAACTGTTCCGGGTAACGACTGCGTAGTTCACGCGCTGCATACATCGCGATGTCATCGAGGTTTAAAATGTCGTCTTTGATCGCACCCGTAGCAGCTAAGCGATATCCGACCATCTGATCCTCGAACTTCGGCCACAGAATACCAGGCGTGTCGAGCAGTTCCATCTCGCCGCCTTTCATCTTGATCCATTGCTGCCGTTTCGTCACACCAGGACGGTCCCCGGTGATGGCGATGTTGCGTCCGGCGAGCCGGTTGATCAGTGTCGACTTCCCGACGTTCGGGATGCCGATGATGAGGGCACGGATCGGGCCAGGATTACGGCCTTTCTCACGCATGCGGTCGTGCTTGTCTTTCATGAGCTTCTCTGCGCCCGTCATGAGCTGCTTTAAGCCTTTGCTATGCTTCGCATCGACGGCGACGACTTCGATGTCGTCACGCTTCAGGGCGCGCATCCAGGCGTCGGTGACGGCTTGATCGGCCATGTCAGCCTTGTTCAACACGATCAGCCGCGGTTTACCCGCCGTGATCTCATCGACCATCGGATTTCGGCTCGATTGCGGAACACGTGCATCGACGAGTTCGATGACGACGTCAATCAGTTTTAACTTTTCTGTTACTTGTCTTCGCGCCTTGGCCATGTGGCCAGGGAACCATTGAATTGCCAAAAAAACACCACCCTATTCTTCTACCGTCCCAAAGTCACCCATCGGCCAGAACACAAAGTTCGTTTTGCCGACGACGCTTTCTTTCGAGACAAAGCCAATTTCACGGCTGTCTTTCGAGTTTTGTCGGTTATCTCCCATAACGAAGTATGAGCCTTCCGGTACGACCGCTTCGCCTGTCACTTGTTCGAGCGTAAAGTTCTCGGTTAGAGGAAAGCCGTTCATTTGGGCTTGAAAATCCTCTAAATACGGTTCTTCGACTGCTTCTCCGTTCAAGTAGAGCGTATCGTCCCGATATTCGAGCGTATCGCCAGGAATGGCGATGACGCGTTTAATATAGTCCTTTGATTCAGTCGCATGAAAGACGATAATATCGCCCCGGTCGAGTTCACCGACGTAGTTAGAGATTTTGCTGACGATCATTCGATCGGCGTTTTGGAGCGTCGGCATCATCGACTCACCTTCGACGATGACAGGTACAAAGATGAACGTCCGGATCACGAACGCGATGACGAGCGCCACTACGATTGCTTTAAGCCAACTGAACACTTCTTTCAACTTGCCTCACTCCTCTGTCCGTTTGAACTTATTGTACTAGAAAAAAAGAAGCTTGTCGCAAGCGACAAGCTTTCCCCATCTTAACGACGGATTTCTTTAATACGTGCTGCTTTACCGCGAAGGTTGCGGAGGTAGTAAAGTTTCGCACGGCGAACTTTACCGTAACGAACGACTTCGATTTGCGCGACACGCGGTGAGTGAAGCGGGAATGCACGCTCAACACCTACGCCGTAAGAAATCTTACGGACTGTGAATGTTTCGCTGATGCCGCCACCTTTACGCTTGATGACTACGCCTTCGAAGATCTGGATACGCTCACGCGTTCCCTCTACGACTTTAACGTGGACACGTACTGTGTCACCAGGACGGAAAGCAGGGACGTCCGATTTGAATTGTTCTTCTGTGATTTCACGGAACAGTTTTTGTGCGTTCATGAATTGATCTCCTTTTTCTTCAATGTTCATATCTTCGTTTGCCTCGGCATCCAATAGCGGAACATCGGTAATCGGTGGGGCTAACCCACATGCTCAAACATAGCATAATTTTATGAATCGCGCAACGATTCGATGAAGTTTTTATCGGCCGGCGACAGATCGATTTGGTCTAACAGTTCCGGTCGACGCCTGAACGTTCGTTCGAGCGAACGCTCGCGGCGCCACGACTCGATTTTGGCGTGATTGCCCGACAACAGGACGTCCGGAACTTTGAGGCCGCGGAAGTCAGCCGGTCTCGTATAATGCGGATACTCGAGGAGCCCGGTCGAAAACGAGTCGTCCTCGTGGCTCGCTTGATCGCCGAGCACTTCCGGGATGAGGCGGACCGTCGCGTCGATCATGACCATCGCCGCGAGTTCCCCACCCGTCATCACGAAGTCTCCGATCGACACTTCGTCTGTCGCGAGTTCGTCGTGGATCCGTTGGTCGAATCCTTCGTAATGGCCGCATAAGAAAATCAAGTGCTCTTCGTTCGCCCACTCTTCGGCGACACGTTGAGTGAACGGTCGCCCCGTCGGCGTCGTCACGATGACGCGCGGCTTCGACTTCGCGAGCGAATCGAACGCATCAAACATCGGCTGCGGCGTGAGTAGCATCCCGGCGCCGCCTCCATACGGAGCATCATCGACTTTATGATGTTTGTTCGTCGAGAAGTCACGGAAGTTCGTGAACGTTACTTCGACTTGGCCGAGTGTCCGGGCACGCCCGACGATCGAATGATCGAGCGGGGCGAACATTTCCGGGAACAAGGTCAAGACATCAATTTTCATCGTCGATCATTCCAGGGATCGGCGTGATGATGACACGTTTCGCTTCGACGTCGATGTCTTTGACGACCGACTCGATGTACGGGATGAGCGCATCCGTCTTGCCGGGGCGCTTGATGACCCAGACGTCGTTCGCGCCATTGGTCTCAAAGATGTCCTCGACGACACCGATCACTTCTCCGTCGACGACGGCCTCGCATCCGATGATCTCGTGGTAGTAAAATTCATGCTCCGGAAGCTCGTGGACGTTTCCGGCATGGACGTAGAGCGACATCCCTTTGTACTTCTCGACGAGATTGATGTTGTCTAGCCCTTTGAACGTGACGAGATGGAACTGTTTGTGCGGACGATACGTCGTCACTTCGAGCGGCATCTTCTTACCGTCGACGTCAAGGTAGAGCGTCTCACCAATTTTAAAGCGTTCTTCTGGAAAATCAGTCGCGGCGAGCAACTTCAATTCCCCTTTTAAACCGTGCGTGTTGGCGATTTTGCCTACGTTTAACCAATCCATCATAAAACCTCCTCAAAAAAATAGGCCGACCTCATAAAAGGTCGGCCACAGGGTTACTTCGCGTTTTTCGCGTTGTGGAATTTCTCCATGATCCCTGCTTTAGAGAACAAGTTGCGGACTGTGTCAGATGGCTTCGCGCCGTCTGCCAACCATTTGAGCGCGAGTTCTTCGTTGATGCGAACTTCTGCTTCTGGTTTTGCAACCGGGTTGTAGTGACCGAGTTGTTCGATGAAACGGCCATCACGTGGTGAACGTGAATCTGCTACAACGATCCGGTAAAAAGGTGATTTATTTGCGCCCATGCGCTTGAGACGAATTTTAACTGCCATGGTAATATACCTCCATTATGTGTTTAAGAATTGACAACTTTAATAGTATACTGCTTTTTTGCCTGACTGACAAAAGTTTTCTTAGAAGAACGGAAGGCCGAGACCTTTTTTCTTCCCTTTCATTTGTCCTGACATCTGCTTCATGAGCTTCTTCATGTCATCGAACTGTTTGATGAGACGGTTCACTTCCTGGATGGAACGACCGCTCCCTTTTGCGATCCGCTTGCGACGACTGGCGTTGAGCACTTCAGGATTCGTGCGCTCATGCTTCGTCATCGACCGGATGATTGCCTCGACATGATCGAGTTGCTTCTCGTCGATTTGGACGTTCTTCAACCCTTTCATCTTACCTGCACCAGGTAACATCGAGAGTAATTCATCAATCGGGCCCATGTTTTTCACTTGACCCAATTGCTCGATAAAATCATCGAACGTGAACGATGCATCACGAATTTTGCTTTCAAGCTCTTTCGCGGCATCTTGGTCCATTTGTGACTCCGCTTTTTCGATGAGCGTGAGCACGTCACCCATTCCAAGGATCCGTGACGCCATGCGCTCCGGATAGAAAGGTTCGAGGGCATCCAACTTTTCACCGAGACCGACGAACTTAATCGGCGCTCCCGTGACTGCCTTGATTGAAAGGGCTGCCCCACCACGTGTATCACCGTCGAGTTTTGTCAACACGACGCCGGTAATTCCGAGCAAATCATTAAAGCGATCGGCCACGTTGACCGCATCTTGACCCGTCATCGCATCGACGACGAGGAAGATTTCATTCGGTTTGGCGATCGTTTTCACATTTTCGAGTTCGCCCATGAGCGTCTCGTCGATATGAAGACGACCGGCCGTATCTATCAACACGAAATCGTGATGATTAACTTTGGCGTGCTCGAGCGCTTTTGTGACGATTTCTTCCGGCGTCACTTGATCGCCAAGTGAGAACACCGGTAAATCGAGTTGCTTGCCGAGAGTCTCGAGCTGTTTGATGGCCGCCGGCCGATAAATATCAGCAGCGACGAGAAGCGGACTCCGATTATGCTTTTTGCGAATCAAGTTCGCGAGCTTTCCGGTCGTCGTCGTCTTACCCGCACCTTGTAATCCGACCATCATGACGACTGTCGGTGGTTTTGAACTAAAGGTGATCGGGACGACATCACTCCCCATCAAGGTTGTTAATTCTTCATGAACGATCTTGACGACTTGTTGTCCAGGTGTCAACGATTTCATGACGTCTTGGCCGATTGACCGTTCTTTCACGTCGTTGACGAACTGTTTGACCACTTTGAAGTTAACGTCGGCCTCAAGGAGCGCGAGACGAACTTCTCTCATCATCTCTTTGACGTCTGCTTCGGAAATCTTACCTTTCCCCCGCATTTTCGCCAATGTCGATTGCAACCGTTCTGATAATCCTTCAAATGCCATGCTTCAGCCCCCTACTCTAAATTCTCAAGCGCCGAAACCGTCTCCGTCACGTCGGGCATTTGCTCGACTTGACGTCTGAGCGTTTGGAGAAGCAGTTGCCGTTGCTCGAATTTCTCGAACAGCTCCAGCTTTTCTTCATACTGCTCAAGCATTGCTTCGGTACGCTTTATGTTATCGTAGACCGCTTGACGGCTGACTTCAAACTCTTCCGCAATCTCTCCGAGCGAGTAGTCATCTAGGTAATAAAGAGACATGTAGTTGCGCTGTTTCGGCGTGAGAAGCGCTTGATAAAAATCGAATAAGTAGTTCATTCGATTCGTCTTTTCGAGCGACATACCTCTCACCTCCACATGTTAAGTGAAATCCCTTTACAACTAACAATAGTACAGCCGTCCTAACGTCTTGTCAAGTTTTTTTCTTAACAGTGAAAGTTAGGCGAGGTCATCGTTTGTCTGGTTTTTTTCTTCAAATACGTCACCGAATAGTCCGAGGACGAACTGCTCTGGGTCGAACGCCTGTAAATCATCAATTTTTTCACCGAGACCGACGTATTTGACCGGAATATCGAGCTCGTTTCTGATCGCGAGGACGATGCCGCCTTTGGCCGTCCCGTCTAACTTCGTGAGCACGATCCCGCTCACGTTCGTCGCTTCCTGAAACGCCTTCGCTTGAAGCATCGCGTTCTGTCCCGTCGTCGCGTCTAACGCGAGCAAGACTTCGTGCGGACCGTTTGGCACTTCGCGTTCGATGACCCGTTTCACTTTCTCGAGCTCTTTCATCAAGTTGACCTTGTTTTGGAGTCGTCCTGCCGTATCGCAAATCAAGACGTCGACCCCGCGTGACTTCGCGGCTTGGACAGCATCAAACACGACCGCGGCCGGATCTGACCCTTCCGCTTGGCGAATGACGGGGACACCGGCACGTTCACCCCATACTTGCAGCTGGTCGATCGCGCCGGCCCGGAACGTATCGCCCGCCGCAAGCATGACCGAACGACCTTCTGCTTTCAACTGATGGGCGAGTTTTCCGATTGTCGTCGTCTTGCCGACACCGTTCACACCGACGAACAAGATGACCGTCAACCCGTCCTGCATGTTCAACTCGCGGTCTGACTCGTCTTCTTGTAGACGTTTCGCCACGACTTCGACGAGGGCGTCGCGGACGGCGACCGGGTCTTTCAAATTGCGACGCTTCACTTCTTCTTTTAAATCTTCGACGAGGTCCATCGTCGTCGTGACGCCGACGTCCGCCTGGATGAGCAAATCTTCAAGTTCATCGAAGAAGTCCTCATCGACTTCACGGAACCGATAGACGAGGTCGTTGACGGCGCTCGCGAACCCGTCACGTGTTTTCGTCAATCCGTCTGTAAATTTTTGCGACACCTCTTGGGTCGAGGTCGTCAATTTATCTTTTAATTTTTTGAAAAAACTCAAGTCAATTCCTCCATCTCTTCTTCTGTCTCGACGACACGTTTCGCTTCTGATAATTCGACCGAAAGTACCTCCGAGACACCGTTTTGTTGCATCGTCACGCCATAGAGCGTGTCGGCCGCCTCCATCGTCCCTTTACGGTGGGTGATGATGACGAACTGTGTATCGATTGACAACGTGCGGACGTATTCACCGAACCGGTGGACGTTCGCCTCGTCGAGCGCTGCTTCGACCTCGTCGAGCACGCAGAACGGGACAGGGCGCGTCTTTAAAATCGCAAATAAGAGCGCGATGGCGGTCAGTGCCCGTTCGCCACCAGACAACAGACTTAACGTCTGTAACTTTTTGCCGGGCGGTTTGGCGACGATATCGATCCCTGTGTTTAATAAATCGGTCGCATCGACGAGTTTAAGGTCGGCCTCGCCGCCTCCGAACAGTTCTTTGAACGTCTGTTTGAAATGCGCGCGGACGGTCGCATACGTCTCGTTGAACAACCGTGTCACTTCTCGGTCCATTTCGGAGATGACGTCGTACAGGTCCTGTTTCGCATTGACGAGATCGTCTCGCTGTTCAGACAAGAACGTGAACCGTTCATTGACGAGTTCAAACTCTTCGATCGCACTCAAGTTGACCGGTCCGATCTCCTCGATTTGACGGACGAGCAACTTGAACTCTTCTTTCGCCTCGTCGAGCGGGATCGATAATACCGGGAGCAGGTCGTAGACGAGTCCACGTTCTTCGAGGGCGTCTAGTTTCCACTGCTGTTTCAACTCGAGTTCATTCGCCTCAGTTTCAAGCTTACGGACGTCGGCCTCGAATTGGCGGCGAACGTCCGTCGCCTGCTGCTCACGCTGCCTGAGGATACGGTGTGACTCTTCCTCTGTTTTCAGCGTTTGCAACTGCGCTTCAATTCGCCCTGTCAACACTTTCATCCGCTCCGTCGCCTCGTCATGCTCGATTCGAAGTTCCGCGGATGAGACGATCCGTCCGCTTTCGAGCCGCTCGAGTTCGTGTTTGATTTGATCGAGTCGGGTCGTCTGTTTGTCGACTTCGGCAACGAGCCGTTCGACTTCCGTATTCACCCGATCCAGGTCAAGCGTATGACGTTGCAGGTCGAGCTCGTTTAGACGGATTGCCTCTTGCAATTGCCCCGTCGTCTCCGCGCCTTTCGCCTGCTCCGCACGCAACTGCTCGAGCTCTGTCCGCAGCGACGTCTGCAACACTTCCGTCGCCTCGAGTTCACTTGCGAGGCGCGTCAATTCTGCCGAAGATGTTTCAATCGTATGCGTATAGCGATTCATCTCGTGATCGAACAGTTCGAGTTGTGCTTTCGCGTCCTGGGTCGTCCGCTCTAATTCCCGGAACGAGGTCTCTAACGCCCGAAGCGTCTCTTCCTCTTGCCGTTTCCGTGTTCTGAGCGCGTGGAGCGACTGTTTGAGACGACTCGTCTCCGCTTCATACTCGGTCACACGAAGCTGCTGTTCGTGCAGCATGGCCAACCCTTGCGTCAATCCTTGTTTCAAATCATCGAGCTCTCTTGACTGGGTGAACAGGGCGACGCCTTGTTTCCGGCTCCCCCCTGTCATCGAACCACCGACATTGACGATATCGCCGTCGAGCGTGACGATCCGGTAGCGATAGCCCGTCGTCTGAGCGATCCGGTTCGCGACCTCGAGCGTCTTGGCCACGATGACGGCCCCGAGCAAGGACCGTTTCAATTTGTCAAACAAAGGTTCCGTCGTCACGAGGTCCGATGCGATGCCGACGAAGCCATCCATCGCCTCGAGACGATGGGCGACCTCGCTCGGGATAAAGCGCTCTTTCACCGTCGTCATCGGGACGAACGTAGCCCGCCCGGCATTAGCCCGGCGCAACTTGTCGATCTCGCGGCGTCCGACCGCTTCATCTTCAACGACGACGTGTTGTTGCGTTTGACCGAGTGCCGTCTCGATGGCGGCCTCATATGATGGGAGCACTTGAATCAGCTCTGCAACCGCTCCGAGCACGCCGCTCGCACGGTCTTTCAATACGAATTTGACGGCATGGAAATACCCTTCATATGACTGCTTCATCCGCTCTAACATGTCGATTCGGTCTTCGGTCTTTTGACGGCGCCGGTCGAGGTCGTGATACGATTGTTCGGCTCGCGACAACTTTTCTCGAAGCGCGACTTCCTTAGCGACCAATGCCTCTTCTTCGGCCAACAGTTCCTGCCAAGCCGCACGTGCCGCTTCAAGACGATCTCGGTTTGCATCGAGCGAGGCGGTCTGTTCGGTTCGAACGTCAAGCCGGTCCTTGTTCTCACGCAGGAGACGTGCTTTCGCTTCCTTTGCCTGCTCGATGTCACGTCGTTCCCGTTTTTGTTGGTTGCTGAGCGTGGCTCGTGTCGTTGCCAGTTCGAACGCTTCACTTTGAAGCTGTTCGATCTCCGCGTTGAAATCGCGAGTCGCCGCCGTAAGCTTCCGCGCGAGCTCGTCACGTGTCGCCTCAACGGTCTGCAACGCTTCTGACTTCAAAGCTTTGTCCGTTTGAGCGACCGACAATCGCGACTGCAACTGCTCTGTCTCTTCGACCAACTCCGCACGTTGGCGCTCGAGTCGTTCTTTCGTCTCTGCCCCATGCTCTTCTCGCGCTTTGGCGAGTTTAATATCTCCTGAGAGCCGTTCGAGCTCAGTCGCTTGAAGACGCTCATCCTGATGGAGCGTCTCGAGGACGGCACGATGCTCAGTCAATGTTCCCTCGAGCGCAGCCCGTTCGGTGACGAGCGCGTTCAGCGCCGCTTCTTGGTTGCGTAACTGTTCTTCTGCTGCCGTCTGTTGTGTTGTGGCGAAAGTGATCTTCGCCTTGAGCTCAGTGATCTCGGCACCGAGAATCCCGGTCTCGAGGTCGTCATGCCGTGCCTTGGCGACTTGGAACTCTCGAGCGAGTGCCGCTTGTTCACGAAGCGGTTCGACCCGGTCGGCAAGTTCGTATAAGATATCGTCGACGCGCGACAAGTTCAACTCGGTGTCTTGCAACTTTCGTTCCGCTTGTTTTTTGCGTTGGCGGTACTTCAGCACGCCGGCCGCTTCTTCAATGACGGCGCGACGATCTTCCGGTTTACCCGAGATGACTTGTTCGACCCGTCCTTGCCCGATGATCGCAAACGCGTCACGGGACAAACCCGTATCCATGAACAAGTCGATGACGTCTTTCAGGCGGCACGGCTTTTTATTCATGAAATAGTCGCTGTCGCCACTGCGCGTCACGCGTCTCGTCACGCTCACTTCTTCATATGGCAGGCGCAAGTGCGCATCGCTATTATCTAAAACGAGCGTCACTTCGGCGACGTTGCGGTGGTTCTCGCCTTCGCTACCGGCAAAGATGACATCTTCCATTTTCGCCCCACGGAGCGATTTGGCCGACTGTTCGCCGAGTACCCAGCGAACAGCGTCCGATATATTTGATTTCCCGCTCCCGTTCGGTCCAACCACGGCTGTCACGCCGGGACGGAAATCTAGTTCAATCCGCTTGGCAAACGATTTAAAGCCAGCGAGTTCGATTCGTTTTAAGTGCATCGTGACCATCCTATCCTAAGTAAGCATTCATTCGTTTATTTTACCACAGTTGCTAGTTCGTCAAAATGCTAGAATCATGCTATTCTAAAAAGAACTGTAGAAAGGGGTACTACACATGACGAATGAACAAATGATCGAGGAAATCCTCGATAAAATGAACATCATCAACCGCGGTGCGATCAAGGCGGAAGAATATAACAAAGCCGATGCATCGGCCGTGAAAGAGATTTACGACTACGTGATGAACCGGTCATCACTCTCGATCTCTGAAGTCGACGGTCTCGTCGAAGAACTTGGCCAATTGACGTAACCAAAAGGAGTGGACCCGCGCGGGTCCACTCCTTTTTTTATAGGCCGGCGTATCGCCGATTGAATTCGATCAACGCTTCTTTAGCCGCGATCTGCTCGGCTTCTTTCTTCGAACGACCGATCCCTTCGCCGACGATATCGTCACTGAGACGAGCGTGGGAGACGAATTCACGGCTATGGGCCGGACCGCGTTCTTCGATGATCGTATACGTGACCGGGCCGAGCCCTTCGCGCTGTACACTCTCTTGAAGTTGACTCTTATAATCGGTCTGCTCTTCAAACACACCGGCTAAGACTTTCGGAAAAACCGCTTCGGCGAGGAACTGTTCTACTGGTTCGATCCCTTGGTCAAGGTAGAGGGCGGCGATGTATGATTCGAACACATCGGCGAGTAACGCGGGACGTTTCCGTCCGCCCGTCAGCTCTTCCCCTTTTCCAAGCAAGATAAAATCAGAGAAAGCGTAGGCTTCGGCAAAGTTCACGAGCGACGGCTCACAAACGATGGCCGCCCGTAACTTCGTTAATTCCCCCTCGGAGCGCTCCGGATACGTCTCATATAAAAACCGGGACACTGTCAACTCGAGCACCGCGTCTCCTAAAAACTCTAACCGTTCATTGTCTTTTTTCAAGCCGCGTTGTTCATTGACATATGATGAATGGGTGAACGCCTGCATTAACAGTTCTTGGTTCGTAAACTTCACACCGAGCCGTTCCTCGAGTGCCGTGAACTTCTCCACGATGCGTGCTCGCTCCACTTCATTTCGTCGGCGTCTTTGCGCCGACCCTTGACGGTCGAACCGTCGCTTATCCTTTGTCATAAGTCCCTCCGTGTATAAGCACAAGCCCACCGCTCATTATGAGCGGTGGGAGGCTTGATTACAATTTTGTTTCGATGTAAGACACGACGTCGCCCACAGTTGCAAGCTTCTCGGCATCTTCGTCTTCGATAGTGATATCGAACTTGTCTTCAAGGTCCATGACCATTTCCATCACTTCGAGCGAGTCCGCACCGAGGTCGTCTTTAAATGATTTTTCGGCTGTGATTTCAGAAACGTCTTTCCCGAGTTTCTCTGCTACTGCTGCTTGTACGTCTACTAAGATTTGTTCTTTTGTCATGATAAAATCCCTCCAAAGTAAATTATATTAAATGTACTACAATTGGTAAAGTTCTGTTTTTACGCCATCGTCATGCCGCCGTCGACGGCGATCGTCTGCCCGGTCACATAAGCGGCCTCGCTTGACGCGAGAAACGAGACGATGCTCGCCACGTCTTCGACTTGGCCGAAGCGATTGAACGGAATTTGTCCGAGCGTCGCTTCGCGCTGCGCGTCTGTCAACGCACCCGTCATGTCGGTCTCGATAAAGCCCGGACAGACCGCGTTCACCGTCACGTGACGGGCCGCGAGCTCGCGCGCCACCGATTTCGTGAGTCCGATGAGTCCAGCTTTCGCTGCCGCATAGTTCGCTTGTCCGGCGTTCCCCGTGATTCCGACGACCGAGGCGATGTTGATGATGCGCCCTGATTTCGACTTGAGGAGCGGACGCGTCGCCGCTTGCGACGTCAAGAACGCGCCTTTCAAATTCGTTGCGAGCACATCGTCAAAGTCGGTCTCTTTCATGCGCATGAGCAGACCGTCTCGTGTGATCCCGGCGTTGTTGACGAGGCAATCCAAACGGCCGAACGTATCGACTGCCGTCTTGACGAGTGCTTTCACATCGTCAGCGTTCGAGACGTCCGCTTTGACGGCGATCGCCTCGCTGCCCGCTGCTTCAATGGCTGCAACGACTGCTTTTGCTTGCTCGACACTACCCGAGTAATTGACGACGACTCGAAAGCCGTCTTCCCCTAAACGCTTCGCGATGGCGGCCCCGATACCCCGGGACGCACCCGTCACGATTGCTACTTGGTCATGCACGCACTTCTCCCCCTAACGCTGCAACCTCTTCTAACGTCGTCACTTGTTTAAGTGTCACGTTTTTATCGATTCGTTTGATGAGCCCGGACAACGGTGACGTCGAACCGAACTCGATGAACGTATCGACCCCCTCAGCAATCGCTTTCCGGACACAGTCCTCAAACCGGACCGAGGCGTACAGTTGCTCGGTGAGAAGAGCTTTTAGTTTCTCGGCGTCAGTATGGACCGCCGCGTCGACGTTCGAAATGATCCCAATCGTCGCATCTTTGAACGGTGACGATGCGAGCACATCTTTAAACCGTGTCGCAGCAGGCATCATATACGAGCTATGAAACGCGCCTGACACGTCTAGCGGCAACACGCGTTTCGCCCCAGCCTGTTTTAAGTCTGTCTCTGCTTGTTTGACCGCGTCGACGTGACCCGAAATGACGAACTGGCCCGGACAGTTGTAATTGGCGATTTGTACAAGGTTTCCGCTGGCACTGATCTTCTCGGTCAAGTGGAACGCTTCTGCGACATCGGTCATGCCGATGACCGCTGCCATCGTTCCGTCCTTCACCTCGGACATGAGCTTACCGCGCTCACGTACGAGCACACACGCTTCTTCGAGATCGATGACGCCTGCGACGACGAGTGCCGCATACTCACCGACACTATGGCCAATCACGACGTCCGGTTTGGCACCGGTCTTCCCGTGTGCGAGCGCGAGCAGCGCCGCGTGCGCCACGATGGCAGGTTGTGCGACTTCCGTTTGTTGAAGCTCTTCTTTTGATCCGGCCGCCATGACGTCGAGCAAATCAAATCCGAGTCGACGATCGATCGCTTGCATCTGTTCAGGATCGTCTAAGAACGTTTGACCCATACCGACTGTTTGTGACCCTTGGCCGGGAAATATCCACGCTTCTCTCATGTACTCACCTTCTTTACGTTAGTCTGTTGCTTTCGCTTGTTTGATCTTCGCGACGACATCATGGTCAACCATGATTTTCGCCTGTTTGAGCGCACTCATGATGGCTAGTGCGTCACTCGACCCGTGCGCTTTGATGACGGGGGCGTTGATTCCGAACAAGCCCGCACCACCTTGCTCACGATAATCTAATGTTTGTTTCAAGTTTTTCAGTTTCGGTTTTAAGACGAGAGCGGCAAGCTTCGAGACAATATCGCTCGTGAACTGTTCTTTCAACATTTTCATGAGCATTGACGAAGCACCCTCCACACCTTTCAACAAAATGTTTCCGGCAAATCCTTCTGTCACGATGACATCGACGTCACCTGACATCGCCTCGCGGGCCTCGACGTTTCCGACGAAGTGGACCGGAGCCTGTTCGAGGAGGGGGAACGCTTCTTTCGTCAGCGCGTTTCCTTTCCCAGCCTCCGTCCCAATGTTTAGGAGCGCGACACGTGGGCGCTTGATGCCGCGGACGTGCTCGGCGTATAGCGAACCCATGATCGCGTAATCAACCAAATGTTCTGCCTTAGCGTCCGGATTGGCCCCGACATCTAAGACGACGACACCGCTACCCGTATATGTAGGGAACGTTGGCGACAGTGCCGGACGTTCGATTCCAGGAATCCGACCGATGACAAAAAGCGAAACCGCCATGAGCGCCCCGGTGTTCCCGGCCGATACGAGTCCATCTGCTTTCCCGTCTTTGACGAGCTGAGCCGCTACGACGAGCGAGCTGTCTTTCTTCCGGCGAACCGCCCGGACCGGTTCATCTTCGCCTGTGATGACTTCGCTCGCAGGAACGATTGTAATCCGCGGGTCGGTCAACCCGTAGGATGCAAGCAACACTCCATCACCGACTAGAAACAGTTCCATCTGCTCGTCCGGAAAACTTTCAGCAAATTGTTTTACGCCGTCCACGATTGCTTTTGGGGCATGATCCCCACCCATTGCATCAATTGCTAACTTCATACTTGTTCCTCCTCACCGCGACGATAAATCGTGAAGTCTCCGCTAAAGACACACTCTTCGCCGACATAACTATCCACTGAGACGTCCGTCCGTCCGTCTCGACGCAGTTTGACAACACGAGCCTTGGCAACGACTCGCTCTCCGAGATGAACTTGGCGACTAAACCGGATTTCCGCTTTAGTGGTCAACGCCAGTTCGTCGTCGATGAGCGCCACCGCTAACGAGTTGGCCTGAGCGAACAAAACGTGTCCACGGGCGATCTCGTTGCGGCTAAAGACGTGTTCTCTTTCCATGTCGAGAACCGAGATGGCCGATTCGTCGAGTTTCAAGTCAATCATATCACCGATGACCTCGCTCATTGCGAGCGACTTCACTTCATCGAGGTGCTCTGAAGCAACATGCTTGATCCGTTCCCGGACTTCAGGAATTTTAAGCTCCATCCGATCAAGACGGATCGTTTGAATGCTGACGGCGAACTGCTTCGACAGTTCGTCGTCTTTAATGAACGGGTTATGTTCAATCGTTTCTTGCAGTAAGCGTTGCCGCTCCTTCTTAGGTACCCGCATTCAGTTCCCTCCTAAACTCTTCCCTAAAGAACTTAATACCTGGTACTAATAGCAGTATATATTCTTTAGTTTTAATTTTCAAGTGTTATTCTAACCTTTCGCCGACAAGTAAGTCGAGTCGCTTCAAGTATTGACGCAGCGGTCTGTACGAGGACTCCTGCCAAAACGTCTCGCTGCCGAGCAAGCGGACGGCGTCTTGCATCGCCACTTCCATCACTTTGAGGTCGAGCACCGGGTCGGCGACACGGAAACTCGGCAACCCGCTTTGGGCTGTCCCAAAGAAGTCGCCGGCGCCGCGGAGTTCTAAATCTTTTTCCGCTAACACGAATCCGTCGTTCGTCTCCGTCATCGTCTTCAAGCGGAGCTTCCCGACATCAGACTTCGGGTCTCCTACTAATATACAATAAGATTGATGTGCGCCTCGACCGACGCGTCCCCGTAACTGATGGAGCTGGGCCAAACCGAACCGTTCCGCATCGTGGATCACGATGAGCGAGGCGTTCGGCACGTTCACCCCGACCTCGACGACCGTCGTCGACACGAGAATTTGCAGGGAGTTGTCAGCGAACGCCTTCATCACTTCATCTTTCTCGGCACTCGACAGTTTTCCGTGCATGAGTCCGACCGCATAGTTCGGGAATCGCTCATTGAGTAAATGATACAACTCGGTTGCGCTCTCGACTTCGAGCGTATCGGATTCCTCGATCAATGGCGCGATGACGTACGCTTGACGTCCGAGTGACAGTTCGCGCTCGACCATCACATGCACCCGGTCGATTTGATCCGTTTTCGCCCAATACGTCTCGATCGGCTTCCGGCCTGCCGGCATCTCATCGATTGTCGACACATCCATCTCCCCGAACGCGCTGATCGCGAGCGTCCGCGGAATCGGCGTCGCCGTCATATACAAGACGTCCGCAAGATCAGCCTTGTCTCGTAACATTTTCCGCTGCTCGACGCCGAACCGGTGTTGCTCATCCGTGATCGCCAAGTGCAGACGCGAAAACTCAACCGGCCCTTGAATCAAGGCGTGCGTGCCGACGATGATGTCGACGTCACCGGCTTTGATCGCTTCGAGCAACGTAGCGCGCGCCTTCCCTTTGACCGAACTCGTCAATAAGGCGACACGGATCCCGTACGGCTCGAACAGTTGTTCAAGCGAAGCGACATGCTGCTCGGCCAAAATTTCGGTCGGCACCATGAGCGCGCCTTGATAACCCGCGTTCACTGTCGCATACAAGGCGATCGCGGCAACGACTGTCTTCCCGCTCCCGACATCCCCTTGCAACAGGCGATTCATGCGTTCGGGCTTCTCGATATCACTCACGATCTCACGAATGACGCGCGTCTGTGCACCCGTCAACGGGAAAGCGAGCCGCTTGACGAACTCGTTGAGTTGCGTTTTTTCGAGCGTGAGCGCCCTCCCTTTCCCGGAACGTTCCATCTTTCGAAACGCCTGAAGCTTCAATTGATAAAGCAGGCATTCTTCGTACACATAACTGCGGCGCGCTTGTTTGTACATCTCGATCGAATCAGGGAAATGCATCCCTCTGAGCATCGACGCCCGGTTCTCCAAGCGGTAACGCAAGCGGATTGATTCCGGCAGCCGGTCCTCAAACGTCGTCGTCTGATCGAAGGCGAGTTTGACGATTCGACTGAAATTCTTTTGCGTCAATCCGGCACGAAGCGAATAGATCGGCTGTAATCCGTCCGCGAGCTCACCGAACTCGAGATCGGTCGCACTGATCGTCATCCGGTTCATATCCCATTTCCCTTTGACCGTCACCGTCGCACCAAGCGCCAGTTTGTCTTTATAGAAAGCGCGGTTGAACATCGTCACATGGACGACGTAGCGCTCTTCTAACAACAGCCGGAACTGAAGTCGATTTTTGCCTTTACTATAATAACGGACGAGCGGTTCCGCTTGAACGGTCCCACTCCATTTGACCAGGTCCCCGTGGACTGCCGTCGTCACGGTGCCGCTGTTATAATTTTCATAACGAAACGGGACGTGCTCTAGCACGTCCTCGATTCGTTCGAGACCCATCGTCTCTAGTTTTTTGGCCATCTCTGGCCCGACCCCTCGGAGCGTCGTCAACGCGTCACTGTTTGGCATTTTCTTTCTCTCCAAAAATATTGCGTTCGATCCGACGTGCTGTCGGTGTATTGGCGAGTCCGCCCCGTGCCGTCTCTTTCAAGGCGGTCGGCATCATTTGACCGATCTCGTACATCGCTGAGATGACTTCATCGCACGGGATGCGGGACGTGATGCCCGCGAGCGCCATATCAGCCGCGACGACCGCGTTCGCCCCACCCATGGCGTTCCGTTTGACGCAAGGTACTTCGACAAGACCCGCTACCGGATCGCAGACGAGCCCGAGCATGTTTTTCAAGGCGATCGCAAACGCCGTCGCCGACTGTTCCGGCGTCCCGCCGGCCGCTTCGACGATGGCTGCTGCAGCCATACCGGTCGCGGAACCGACTTCGGCCTGACAGCCTCCGGCCGCACCCGAAATCGAGGCGTTGTTCGCGACGACGAATCCGAACGCGCCCGAGGTGAACAAATACCGAATCATCGCATCGCGGTCCATCTCGAGACGGTCCTTGACCGCAAATAGCGTCCCCGGTACGACCCCGGCGCTCCCCGCCGTCGGTGTCGCGCAAATCCGTCCCATCGCCGCATTCACTTCGTTCGTGCCAATCGCTTTGGCGACGGCATCTAAAATCAAGTCACCGGCAAGTGATTTGCCCGATCGGACATAGTCTTGCATGAGCACGGCGTCATTCCCAGTCAGCCCCGTCACAGACGTCACGCCTTGCATCGCCCGCTCGACCGCTTCTTCCATCACTTCAAGGTTACGTTCCATCATCGCCATGACCTCTTCTCGTGTCGAGCGTCTGACGTGGACTTCTTGCTCGATCATCACTTCAGAGATCGGGATGTCTCGTTCCGTTGCCGTCCGTACTAATTCTTCTACTGATTTAAACATAGTCGTTTCTCCTTATTCCCCAAAGATGGCTACCCGTTCGATTTGAGGTAACCGTTCCAGTTCCGCTAATACATCTTTTGGCATCGGTTCATCCATTTCAATCGCCATCAAGGCTTGCTTGCCTTTTTCATGACGGCTCACTTCCATATGCCCGATGTTCAGTTCGTGCTTGGCGAGTATGCCCGTCACGGCCGCGATCGCCCCGAAGCGATCGTGATGCAAGACGACAAGTGCCGGTCCACCGCCGGAAAGCTTGAGCGGGAATCCGTTCAATTCGGTGATTTCAATCGTGCCACCGCCAATCGAGATCCCAACGATCTCAAACGTCCCCTCCGCGTCCTCGAGATGAACCCGGGCCGTGTTCGGATGATCCGTGAGCGCGTCGCTCGTCTCAAAGACGACTTCGATCCCCCGCTCTTTCGCGATGTCGAGCGCTTGCGGGATGCGCAGATCGAACGTATCGAACCCCATGATGCCTCCGACGATGGCGACGTCCGTCCCGTGACCTCGATACGTGTCGGCGAACGACCCGTAAAACGTGATCCGCGCGAGGTCCGGCGTTCGGCCGAACAGTTTGCCGGCCATAAGACCGATGCGTGCGGCTCCGGCCGTATGCGAACTCGATGGTCCGACCATGACCGGCCCGATAATATCAAACACACTGCGATATTTCATCGCATTTCCCCCTTTCAAAAAAACCCTACCTTCATTATACAGAAGGCAGGGCTGAGATACAGCTTATTCCACACTAAAAATGTAGGAGTAGAGCGGTTGTTTACCGTCGTGAACTTCGATTTCAATCTCATCGTTCTTCGATTCGATGTAAGCCGAGAGTGTTGCGACGTCTTCCGCCGACGAACCTTCGCCCGTCAAGATCGTGACAATCTCATCATCCGCGTCCACAAGTGCATCTACGAGCGCTTTTGCCGCTTCTAGACTCGATTTTGATGATGCGACGATTTTCTTCTCGGCAATCGCCATATGATCATCTTTACGAATCTCGACACCGTCGATACTCGTGTCACGGACAGCGTATGTCACTTGTCCTGACTTGACCGTAGTTGCGGCCGTCTTCATGACCGACTCGTTCGTCTCGACATCCGCTTCAGGATTGAACGCGATGGCAGCCGCTAGTCCTTGTGGTACCGTCTTCGTCGGAATGACCGAGACGCCGCAAGGTGCGACCGATGCCGCTTGCTCAGCGGCCATGATGATGTTCGAGTTGTTCGGGAAGATGAAGACGTGCTCGGCGTTCGCCGCTTCAATCGCTTTGACGATGTCTTCCGTCGACGGGTTCATCGTCTGCCCGCCTTCGATGACATGTGCGGCACCGAGCGAACGGAACAGTTCACTGACACCTTCACCCATGGCGACGGTGACGATCGCGTAAGGCACTTTCGCTTTGACGGCAGTCGCTTGAACGCCGTGCTGGTTGGCACCGTGCTCTTCTTCAAGAATCGTCGAATGCTGTTGACGCATGTTCTCGATCTTGACCGCGACAAGCTCACCAAAACGTTGTCCTTTCGTGATGACGTCGCCCGGCGTCTCGACGTGAACGTGGACTTTGAGCAACTCTTCGTCGGCGACGACAAGGAGCGAGTCTCCGAGTTCAGACAACTCGTTACGGAACACGTCCTCATCGAACGGAGTCTGTTTCAACTTTTCGTCTTGGAAACGGACCATGATCTCCGTGCAATATCCAAATTCGATATCTTCCGTCGACATGAAACCTTGCGCAGCATGGTGTTCTGCCTCAACGAGGGCATCCATGACCGGTGCGTGCGGCTTCTCGAGCTCTTTCCCTTCAAGGCTCGCGAGGAACCCTTCATAGATGACGAGGAGACCTTGACCGCCTGAGTCGACGACACCGACTTCTTTTAAGACCGGTAACAAATCAGGTGTCCGCTCGAGCGACGCTTTCGCTTCCGTGATCACTTGCTCCATGAACTCATTGAAGTCGCTCGTCGACTCAGAGGCACGGAGCGCTTCGTCGGCCGCTTCACGAGCAACCGTCAAAATCGTTCCTTCAACCGGTTTCATAACCGCCTTGTATGCCGTGTCGACGCCACGTTTGAGTGCCTCGGCAAAGTCGAGTGTCGATAATTCTGTCTTTCCTTCGATTGATTTACCGAAACCACGGAATAATTGGCTTAAAATAACACCCGAATTCCCACGGGCCCCCATAAGTAGACCGCGGGCAAACTTTGATGACACGTCAGCGATATTCGCCGTGTCGAGTGCGGCCACTTCCTTCGCACCTGAAGTCATCGTCAAATTCATGTTCGTTCCCGTGTCGCCGTCTGGGACCGGGAAGACGTTAAGCGAATCCACGTAATCTGCATTTTGGCTCAAGTTGGCTGCACCGTTTGCGACCATTTGCGCAAACACCAATCCATCTAAACGTTTTAACCCCACACCAAATCCTCCTTCGTTCTCGTCAGTCATTCGTCAGACGAACGCCTTGTACGAATATATTTACCGACGAAACGTTTAATCCTAAAGTTTCACCGAGCGTGTATTTTACACGACTTTGCACGTTGTACGCGACTTCCGACACTTTCGTCCCGTAGCTCACGATGATGTGCATATCGATATGTACGTCTTCTCCATCTTGACGTACGACAACGCCACGCGCATAGTTCTCACGTTTGAGCAGTTCTGCGATCCCGTCTTTCAGTTGAGCTTGTGACGCCATTCCTACGACGCCGAAACATTCCATCGCCGCACCGCCCGCGAGTGTCGCGACCACGTCGTTCGTGATATCAATATTGCCATATGTTGTCTTCATTTCAATTGCCATATGGAGTAGCCTCCTTTATTCGGAATGATTCCTACAGTATATTCTACAATAAGTACCTAGTTATTAAAAGGACATGCCCCTAAACTCGGTCAATTGTAACCGCAACCCTCATTCATTATTAAAATCCTCATCCGTAATGTCAAGTTTTTTTCTTGTCATCCGGTTATTTTCTAGTTGCATCGTGAAAAAACCCATGCTAATATAAACGAGTGTCTATTAGGACGAACCCACATAAAAAAGGAGGGGAAACGCATGGCACGTAAATGCTACGTAACAGGTAAGTCACCTAAGTCAGGTAACAACCGTTCGCACGCACTCAACAAGACAAAACGTACTTGGGGTGTAAACGTACAAAAAGTTCGCATTCTCGTTGACGGTAAACCTAAACGAGTTTGGGTTTCAGCTCGCGCTCTTAAATCAGGTCTCGTTGAACGCGTATAATTACCATACACGAACGAAATAAATCCCAGCGGCATGCGCCGATGGGATTTTTTTTGTTTATTTCTTTATATACATAATCAAGACGTTGCCGCTATGAACGAGCAAGTCCGCCTCTTCCGCCGACCACTCGTTTGAGATCGTCAGCGCCTCATGGCTGACGACGTCATGGTTCTCGAGCGGGTACTTGACGCCACGAATCGAGACCGAGGCCCGTTTCCAAGGTACGAGCGACAAGTAATGGTCAGGACGACGCGGGAGACGATAGTCCCCTTTTCCGACGAGGCGGACTTCTTGCCCGTCTGCGAACAACCGCATCTCGGGGTACGCCTCGAGCAGACCGACGTTGCTGAGCGTCATATCGAGTCTGCCTCCGAGTGCACCGTACACGTCGATCACGTCCGCCCCTTTCCCTCGTGCCGCCTCGAGAGCGATCTCAAGGTCGGTCACGTCTTTTTCAGACGGATAACGGACAGCTTCCTCCGGCACGGTGCCTGTGAACGAATCAAAGTCACCGACGAGCAGGTCCGGCTTCATCCCACGGTCGAGCAGCGTATGATAGCCGCCGTCGACGCCGATGACGTAATCGGCGTTCCGAGGAAGCTCAGGGACCGCTTCCGGGCTCGCAGCCACAATCAAGACGCGCATTATCTGATGTCCCGTGTCGCGAGCGTCGCGAAGCGCGGCGCCGACGTGAACAAGATCACGATCACGACCGCCGAGACGAGGAACGACGGCAACATATACGTCAAGTTATAGCCGAGCGAGTACAAGACGACCGGTCCTTCCGCATACTCGGCGAAGAAGACGATGCCGGAGACGACGTGCGCAACATATCGGAGCGCCGAGCCGATCAACGCCCCGAGAATCAAATAGAACGTGAGCGTTTTCTTGGCGCCGTCTTTTGCCGACTGTTTGACTTGACCGGCGAAGATACCGGCGACTCCGACGAGGCCGTAGGCGACCGTGTAGTCGAGTAAAAACTGGACCGGTGTGAAGATATAGGCCCCAAATAACAGTTGTAGCGTCCCGACGAGCGCGCCTGTCGCGAGTCCGCCTCTCAATCCATGCCGATACGCCATCACGAGAATCGGCAGCATCGCCAGGCTGACTGCTCCGCCTTGCGGCAACCGATATGGGATGAGCATGTCAAAGATCAGTCCGAGCGAGGCGAACAGCGAGATTTCAATGAGCGCCTGTAGTTTTAAACGTTGTTTCATCTTATTCCCTCCTTGATATGAGTGAACGACAAAAAGCAGCATGACGTAAACGCCATGCTGCTATCGTGTAGCAACGTGCATTTTCGCCACATCCCTACGTCCGTGTGAACGGAACAGGTTCAAAGGGTTAGCTCATGCCTCTCAGCCACAGATGTGACACCCCTTGCGACAATATTTGTTGTTCTACAGACGATTATACACGAGACGCGTTGCGAATGCTATCGATTGCGTCTTTATAGCTCGGTTCGTTATAGATGGCCGAACCGGCAACGAGGACGTCAGCACCTGCGTCGATACAAAGTTTTGCCGTCGCAGGATTTACCCCGCCATCGATCTCGATTTCGAAGTCGAGACGACGCGCTTGGCGCATCTCGCTGAGCGCCGCGATCTTCGGGACGACCGCTTCGATGAACGCTTGGCCGCCAAAGCCAGGGTTCACGGTCATGAGCAACACCATATCGACATCACCGAGCACGTGCTCGATTGACGACAACGGTGTATGTGGGTTCAAGACGACACCACACTTAGCGCCGGCTCCTTTGATTTGTTGCAATACGCGATGCAAATGGTTTGTCGCCTCGACATGGACCGTGACGATATCGGCGCCTGCTTGAACGAAGTCCTCGACGAACCGTTCCGGCTGGTCGATCATCAAATGGACGTCTAATACCATGTCCGACTTGTCACGCAAACTTTTGAGTACCGGCAGTCCAATCGAGATGTTCGGCACGAACTGACCGTCCATGACGTCAAAATGGATGTAATCGGCCCCTGCTTCTTGGACCGCTTTGACCTCTGCCTCAAGGTTGGCAAAATCGGCCGACAGGATCGATGGTGCGATTTTAATCATGTTAGTACCTCCGTTGTCTATCTTTTAATTCCTCCATAAACGTAACATAGTTCGCATAGCGGGTGGAAGCGATTTCTCCGGCCTCGACCGCCGCTTTGACGGCACAACCTGGCTCGTTCAAATGGGCGCAACCACGGAATTTACAGTCATCGTGCCGCAAGACGAATTCAGGGAAACACCAACGCATCTCCTCGACTTCAAGTTCTTCCGGGAACTCAAGACTCGAGAATCCAGGTGTATCGGCGACGAACCCGTCCGCGAGTGTGATGAGCGTGACGTGACGCGTCGTATGCTTCCCGCGGCCAAGCGCTTTCGAAATCTTACCAGTCGCGAGTTCAAGCTCCGGTGCGACCGCGTTCAGCAACGAACTCTTCCCGACGCCGGTCTGTCCGGCGAATACGCTCGTCTTGTCTTTGAACGCACTGCGGATGAGCTCGATCCCAGCTCCGTCTTCGGTCGACGTCTCAATGACTTGATAGCCGATCGAACGGTATAGCGCTGCCGCCGCACTAATTTTTTCCTTTTCAGCTTCTAGCAACAAGTCCATCTTCGTCAACACGATGATCGGGTGAACTTGCTTCGATTCGATCAAAATGAGAAAGCGGTCAAGCAAATGAAACGAGAACGCCGGCTCTTTCACGGAAAAGAGCAGAAACGCCTGATCGATGTTGGCGATCGGCGGACGGACGAGATGGTTCGACCGCTCATCGACAGCCATGATGTAGCCGGTCCCGTCCCCTTGGTCTTGAATATCGACGTCGTCCCCGACGACGGGCGAAATGTTTCGGTTCCGGAAGTTTCCCCGGGCGCGACATCTGATTTCAACTTTCGTTTCGGTCATGACATCATAAAATCCACCTTGCAAGCGAATAATCGTTCCTTTCATCCTGTTTCCTCCTTAGAAAAGAGGTGACGCGCACGCCACCTCTTCATTGTGAATCTTTTGCTTGGGCGTATGTCACCGTATCGGTCCGAACGACTTCTCCCTCGACTTCAATCGTCGCGGTACCGACTTCGTCCGGAGCAATGACGAGCGTATAGGAATACGTCGTCGTTTCTGTGATCATATCACGCAACACTTCGATCTCACCACGGGCATCGACGGTACGGATGACGACTTCGACCGGCTCCGCCTCTTCACCTTCTGCCGGCGGTTCGATTTCGACGTCCACTTCTCGCTCGATCGAGATGTCGGTCGGCTCGACCCCTTGTGAGACGATGACCGTCAGTTCCGTTCCCGGATCGACCGCCGTCCCTGACGTCGGAAGTTGACGAATGATTTGATTCGCTGGGATGCTCGTCGAATACTCATCGCGTTTCACGATTTTCAAGTTGTTTTGCTCGGCATAAGTTGACGCCTCTTCGAACGTGTAGCCCGTCAAATTGGCGAGCTCGATTTTATTGCTGCCGGTCGAGACGACGAGCGTGACCGTCTCTTCCGACGCGATAACTTCTTCACCTGGCGTGATCGACTGCGAAATCACATCTCCGCTGTCGACCGTTTCGGACGCTTCGGATTGGATTTCAATATCTGTGAAATCAAGATCTTTCAACGTTCGTTCCGCTGCTGTTTGAGACAACCCTTCGACGTCAGGCATCTCGACCGTCTCTTTCCCAGCAGACACGACGATGGTGACGACCGTTCCACGCTTCGGCTTCCGTCCAGGTTGCGGGTTTTGCGAAATCACGTCGCCTTCAGACACGTTGTCACTCACTCGGTCTGTCGTCTCAACGACGAATCCGGATGCTTCCAGTTCAGTCGTCGCATCACCGACGCTCATACCGACGATATCAGGCACGACGGCACGTGACATTTCATCTGCAACCACATACGCGGCAACCCCGCCACCAATTAATAAAAGAACGAGCACTAGCCAGAGCCACCACTTCTTTTTCTTTTGTTTCTTCGGCGTCGCTGATTCCGGCTCGACTGCAGCTACCGGCTGCTTGACGACTTCTTTCGGTTCTTCCGGGACGACAGGCGCCATGACGAGCGTCTGATCAAACTCGTCTTGTTCTGTCGGCATCCGTTTCGGTTCGTCCGCGCGGTCTGGGCTGAGCGACGTCAAGCAGTCTTTTTTAAAAGCAGCGACCGAGGCATGTCGTGCCCCCGGCGATTTGGCGAGCGCCTGCATAATACAGTTCTCAAGCGCTTGCGGAATTTTAGGGTTCAAGTCGAGCGGTCGGATCGGATCATCTTGCAAATGTTGCAACGCGACCGCGACCGGGGTCTCACCGATGAACGGGACTCGTCCTGTCACAAGTTCGTACAGCACCGCACCGAGCGAATAAATGTCTGACTTCTCATCGGCAAACTTGCCACGCGCTTGTTCCGGAGAGAAGTAGTGGACCGACCCGAGGACTGACATCGTATGGGTCAGCGTCGCGTTCGACATGGCCACGGCAATCCCGAAATCGGTCACTTTGACGTTTCCGTTTTGGTCGATCATCATGTTTTGCGGTTTGATATCCCGATGAATGATGCGATGGGCATGGGCATGATCGATCGCATCACAGATTTGCCCCATGATCCGTAACGCTTCCTCGATTGATATGTACTCTTCCTGTAAATATTGTTTGAGCGTCATACCATCGACATGTTCCATGACGATGTAATAAATGTCTTGTTCATCTCCGACGTCATAAATGGCGACGATGTTTGGATGGTTCAGACTGGTTGCCGCATGGGCTTCTCGTTCGAACCGGCGTATAAATTGTTCGTTATGCGAGAATTCAGATCGTAACACCTTAATGGCGACGGTTCGGTTTAAAATCTCATCGTGAGCCCGGTAGACATTTGCCATGCCGCCGCTACCGATTTGTTGTTCGATCCGATAACGATCGTTGATTCGTTCTCCACTTCGCATCGGATTCATCCTCTCTTTCTATCTGTAAATTGGACGAGCGCCACAGTGATGTTGTCGCTCCCACCCAATCGGTTGGCTTGATCGATCAACATGTCCGCCTTAGCGTCCGCAGAGATGGGACGAGTTAAGGCGTGTTTGATGGCTTCATCTGTCAGGTGAGTCGTCAAGCCATCCGTACAGATTAAAATCGTGTCGAACTCGGGGTCGGCAAACACTTGCAGATCAGGTTCGACGTGCTCTTTTGAGCCGATCGCACGGGTGATAATATTTCGTTTCGGGTGGATCCGCATTTCTTCTTCCGTCAATTCCCCAAGTTGTTTTAGCACGTTGACGTAAGAATGGTCTTCCGTCAATTGTTGGAGTGTTCCGCCACGAAGGGCGTAGACGCGGCTATCGCCGATGTGCACGATGACAATCGTTTCGTCATGCCAACAGACGCCAGCGATGGTCGTCCCCATCATGACGAGATTAGACTGCTTCGCGAATTCAAGCACTTGCTCATTTGCCAGCTCCACGTTATCACGGAACCACGTCTCCATCGCTAACGGTGTGGCCGGAAGCGTCGGAAAGGCGCGACGAAACTGCTCGATGACGAGTCCGCTCGCGACCTCTCCTGCTTCATGCCCCCCCATGCCGTCGGCGACGAGGGCGATCCCGGCATGCTCGTCCCCTAAAATCAAGACGGCATCCTCGTTTTGAGCCCTCACCTGCCCACGGTCGGTTCGGTATGCTAATTCCATCTTCCTGATTACCTCGTTTCTTGTTCGCGCTCCTTCGCTCGAAGCTGCCCGCAAGCCGCATCGATGTCCGAACCTTGTTCGCGACGAATTGTCACGTTCACTTTTCGATCTTTGAGCACTTTTTCAAAGGCAAAAATTTGATTACGTGGCGTGCGCACATAGTCGCGCTCAAGCACATGGTTGACTGGAATCAAGTTGACGTGGCATTTGACGCCTTTCAACAAGTCGGCAAGCTTGTGGGCATCCTCTTCTGTATCGTTGACGCCACCGAACAAACCGTATTCAAACGTGATACGACGTCCACTCTTCTCCGTGTAATAGTTGACGGCTTCCATCAACTTGTCCAAGTTATAGGCACGGTTGATCGGCATGAGACGTGTCCGAACTTCCGTCGACGCCGCATGAAGCGAAATCGCAAAGTTAATGCGCATCCCTTCGTCGGCGAACTTGTAGATTTTCGGCACGATTCCGCTCGTTGAGACGGTGATGTGGCGTGAACCGATGTTCAAACCGTCATCGTGGTTGACCGTGCGCAAGAAACGCATCAATTCGTCATAGTTGTCAAACGGTTCGCCGATTCCCATGACGACGATCGAGTCGACACGTTCACCGCTCACGTCGAGCGCCCGTTGAACATCTAATACTTGAGCCGTGATTTCTCCGGCTTCAAGGTTACGTTTCAACCCGCCGAGCGTCGATGCACAGAACGTACAGCCGATGCGGCATCCGACTTGTGTCGTGACACAGACCGAGTTGCCGTATTCGTGGCGCATGAGTACCGTCTCGATCGAGTAATCGTCTTGGAGCTCGAACAAGAACTTGATCGTTCCGTCTTGTGATTCCTGGCGGACGAGTTCTTTTAACGTCGTCAACTGGAACGAAGCATCGAGTTTTTCACGAAGCGGTTTCGACAAGTTCGTCATATCATCGAATGACGTCACCCGTTTGACATACATCCAGTCATATAACTGTTTCGCGCGGAACGACTTTTCTCCTGCATCGATGAGCCATTGTTCGAGTTCAGGGTATGTGAGCGAATATAAAGACGGCTTGGCACCGACTAATGGGGTTTTTTCAACTGCTTTTGGATTCATGTTTATACCTCTTTCTTAAATGCGGCGATGTAGAAGCCGTCCGTTCCGAACGTCGTCGGAAGTAGTTTGAGTTCGGCGCGGTCCGATGACACCATCGGACGTAACACTTCAGGAAGACGATCTCGGAGTGTTTCATCCCACGTCAATCCGTTCGACAATATATAGTCGGCCTGCCGTTCATTTTCAGACGGGTCGATTGTACATGTCGAGTACACTAGCGTACCACCTTGCTTCAGTAGTGGCAAGACAGCGTCAATAATTTCACGTTGGATGATCGGCAGTCCAGAAAGGGATTCTTTGTCCTTCGTCCATTTAATATCTGGCTTGCGGCGAATGACACCTAGACCCGAGCACGGGACATCGAGCAAGATGCGGTCAAAGCTCTCGCGTTCGAACTCATCTCCGGCGTCTCGGGCATCGAGGGCTAGTGCGGTCACTCCATCGATTTGCAATCGCTTCACTTGTCGTTCGATCAGTTTTGCCTTATGAGGGTGAAGGTCGAGCGCCACGAGCGTCCCGCCGTCCATCCGTTCGGCGGTGTGCATCGCTTTTCCGCCTGGGGCGGCACACGCGTCGAGCACGCGTTCGGTCTTCTCGGCACTGAGCGCGTCGGCGACGATCATCGAGCTCTCATCTTGAATCGACAAAAGTCCTGCGTCGATAAACGGCGTCGTATGAACGTTTCCGGACTCGATAACGAGACCGTCTGACGATAGATCAGAACGTGACGCTTGTACGCCTGACTCGGCGAGGCGTTCGATCATCTCGTCGACCGTGATTTGTTTGCGGTTGACGCGAACTGTCACCGGGGCCGGCTCGTTGTTCAACTTGCACATCGCCTCTGTCGCCTCAATCCCGTACGTGTTGATCCAATCCGCGACGAGCCAGTCGGGATGACTGTGCTCGATCGCGATCCGTTCGGCGTCAGGAAGCCCGCTCAAATCTGGGAACCCGTCACGGGTGACGTTGCGCAACACGCCGTTGACGAACTTGCCGATGCCGGAGTGCCCACGTTTTTTGGCGATCTCGACCGCCTCGTGTAAGACGGCCCGGTCCGGCACTTTGTCCAAATAGAACAGTTGATACACGCTCATCCGAAGGAGCGGTAAGACGAAACTGTCCAGTTTTTTCGGGTTTTGGACACGCTTCTCCAATATATAATCAAGCGTCCGCTTCCGCCCGAGCGTTCCGTAGACGAGCTCTGTGTAAAGTCCCACGTCTTTTGAAGCTAGCTTTTTTTGGTTTAATAAATCGTTGACCGCGATCGTCGAATAGGCTCCGCCTTGTTCGATTTTGATCAGCGTATCAAGCGCTGCTTGTCTTACGTTCATGTCACCCTCCTAATTGGTCGCCCACTTGCAGCTTTTGTCCGGCACCGCGCATGAACGTGGCACCGTCCATCCGTTTTTTTCCGGCCGGCTGTAACTCTGTCACTTTGATGGCGACGTCATTTCCAGTCGCGACCACAAACCCATCCTCTTCAAGCCGGACGATTGTGCCCGCCTCACCGCTCCCGCTCGTCTTCTCGCTCGCGAACACTTTCACCCGCTCGCCCGCGATCAATGTATACGCCGTCGGGAACGGGTTCATGCCACGAATGTGGTTGAAGATCGATGCACCCGGCTGCGACCAGTCCAGCTGTTCGCGGTCCCGGCTAATGTTCGGTGCGAACGTGACGTCACGTTCGTCTTGCGGTACCGCTTCGATCCAGCCTTCTAAAAAGGCTGGCAACGTCTTGATCAACAGATCAGACCCTGCGACGGCAAGTTTGTCGAACAGCGTACCGACCGTGTCTGTCTCTTCGATCGGGACGATCGTGTTCGCGATCATGTCACCTGCATCCAATTTATCGACCATGTACATGATCGTGACGCCCGTTTCTGTCTCTCCGTCCAAAATCGCTTGATGGATCGGTGCGCCCCCCCGGTATTTTGGAAGGAGCGAGGCGTGCACGTTGATCGCGCCATATGTCGGCGCCTCTAACAGTTCACTCGGCACGATTTGCCCGTAAGCCGCCGTCACAATCAAATCGGGTTCAAGCGCCAAAATATCCTCGTAATCGGTGCGGACTTTGATCGGCTGCAATACCGGGATGTTATGACGGAGCGCACACTCTTTGACCGGTGTCGGTTTGAGCTCACGCTTGCGACCGACCGGTTTGTCCGGCTGCGAGACAACACCTACGACATTGTATCCTTCTTCGAGCAAGCGCTCAAGTACGGATACGGCGAACGCCGGTGTGCCCATGAAGACGATCCGCTTGTCGGTTCCGGGCTTAGGAACGGCGAGTTTATCGGTGAACAGGACGCCGTCTAAATGGTCGATCTCGTGTTGGATGGCGCGCGCGAAGAAGCCGCTTGCTTTCACTTCTTGAAAGCGCCCTTTCATGTCTTGCGTCTTGACGACGATCGACTCATGTCGTTCGACGAATCCGAACTCACCCGGGATGCTCAAGCAACCTTCTAATCCGACGGCTTTGCCTGCGGTCGAAATGATCTCTGGATTGATCAATACGAGCGGACCTGTTTCGTCGTCAGTATGGACGACGGCAAGGCGCTGGTTCAAATTGACTTGCGGCGCGGCCACACCGACGCCATCATACTCATACATCGTGTCAAACAGCCGGTCGACCGTCTGGCGCAACTTCTTGTCAAACTTTGTCACCGGGTCACAGTTGACCCGCAAAATCTCATTTGGAATTTCGACTACTTTATACATTTCGTTCCACCTCACATGAAGACGTATGGATTTACATCTATACTCAATTGATATTCTTTTTTGCTGATTGCTTTCGCCCGCGCTTGTTGCAGCATGGCGAGAACGGGATATAACGCTTCCGGTTGTTTCGTCTTGATGAACAGCTGGTAGCGATACAAGTTTTTTAGTTTCGATAACGGTGCCGGCATCGGTCCGTTCAGCCGGGACTGCTCGACGTGCGCTGCCGCAAAATCGGCGGCGAACAGGTCGGCCTCGGCTTGCGCGACGAGCGGATTCTCAGCCGCGAACGTGACGAGCGTCACGTACCAGTAAGGCGGATGGTTGCCGACTTGTCTGAGTTTCATCTCGCGCTCGAAAAACGACTCATAATCATGCCCACTCGCCGTCTCGATGACATAATGGTCCGGATTGTACGTCTGGACGTACGCCTCACCCGGTAAACTTCCACGTCCGGCTCGTCCGGCGACTTGGGTGACGAGTTGGAACGTGCGTTCGGTCGCCCGAAAGTCGGGCATACCGAGCGTCGCATCGGCCGCGAGCACGCCGACGAGCGTGACGTTCGGAAAATCGAGCCCTTTGGCAATCATCTGGGTACCGAGCAGGATGTCGGCCTCGCCGTCCTCAAACCGTTTCAACAGCTGTTCGTGCGACCCTTTACGCGACGTCGTATCCTGGTCCATGCGGATGATCCGTGCTTCCGGGATTCGGTTCAACAGCTCGGTCTCGATCTTTTGCGTGCCGGTGCCGAACTGTTTGATCTTTTTACTGTCGCACGTCGGGCATTTCGGCGGCATCCCGATCTCATAGCCACAATAGTGGCATTTGAGCCGGTCGCCGTGCTGATGATACGTCAAGTTGACGGCGCAATGTGGGCAGGTCAGCCCTTCCCCACAATCACGGCACATGACGAACGTCGTGAACCCGCGGCGATTGAGCAAGATGACACATTGTTCTTTCTTCGCAATCCGGTCATTGATGGCCAGAAATAAGTCTTCCGAGAACATCGTCGTGTTCCCTTTCGCGAGTTCGCGGCGCATATCGACAATATGGACGGGCGGCATCTTGCCGCCGTAGCGTTCACTCAAATGCAAATAGCGATAGACGCCTTTTTGGGCGCGGGCGTAAGACTCGAGCGACGGTGTCGCGCTTCCGAGCACGACCGGACAACCGTGATGACGGGCTCGCCAAATTGCGACGTCGCGCGCATGATAGCGTGGATTTTCTTCTTGTTTATACGTCGTCTCATGCTCTTCGTCTAGGATGAGCAGGCCGATGTGTTCGAGCGGAGCAAAAATGGCCGATCGGGCGCCGACGACGACGTCGACTTCCCGTCGCTTGATTTTCCGCCACTCATCATACTTCTCGCCTTGCGACAAGGCGCTATGGAGGACGGCGACGCGATCGCCAAAACGGCGTTTGAACCGTTTGACCATCATCGGTGTCAAGCTGATCTCCGGAACGAGCAGGACGGCTTGCTTCCCGTCATCGACGACTTGGCCGATCGACTCGAGATACACTTCGGTCTTTCCGCTTCCGGTCACGCCGTGGAGCAACAACGTCTCACCGGCTTCGGCCTCGCGAATCGCGCGCACCGCTTCCGTTTGACTGTCATTCAGTTGGACATCATCGATCACTTGTTCGATCGAAGCGTACGGGTCTCGATTCAATTCGACTTCGGTCACTTTGACGGCACCGAGCGTCTCGAGCTTTTGCAGCTGGGGGCGCGTCAATCCGATTTGACGGAGCGACGACCAGTACATACGAGGCACGTCTTCAAGCAGACGGACCGCCTCGAGCTGTTTTTTGGCACGCGCCGGGACGACGCTCGCATCCTTCAACTCGATCAACAAGTCGGTTTTGACCGTTCGTTTCTCTTTTAGCACCGGTGAAAGCGACAAGTCCCCTTTTTTGGCCATGGCCAAAATCAACGACTGGACTTCTTTTGGGTACTCCGACAAGTGTGTGCCGGCCCGAACACCCTCAGGAAGTGACTCCCCTTTGATCGCTTTATCGTAGCTGACTTTCAGCGCCGCCGGCAACATGGCGAGCAGTGCCGACGAGCGGAAGCAAAGCGTCGTCTGTTTCACGTGCGTCGACAGTTCGAGCAACTCTTCGGTCAAAGACGACTCTTCGTCAAGAAGCGCTTCGAGCGGTTTTAACCCTTCCCGTGTTCCGTCCGACACCCCTGTCACGATGCCGAGTAACCGTCTCGATCCGAACGGTACCGATACGCGCATACCTGGCTCGATCAACGACTCGAACTGGACCGGGACCTCATAGTCAAACGGTCGGTCGATCGTGATGACCGGAGCATCAACGTGGACGTGAGCAATCATCGTAAACCTTCCTTAAAGTAGGCGAGCAACTCGTGGGCGAGACGTTGTTTGCTCTGCCGCGGCAGACGGACAGATGAGCCATCCGCTCGGAATAAGACGACTTCGTTGTCGTCAGACCGGAAACCGATGTCTCGCTTCGACACGTCGTTCGCGACCAAGAAGTCGACGTTTTTACGCTCGAGTTTAGCCCGGGCATGGTCTTCAAGCTGCTCTGTCTCGGCAGCGAATCCGACGAGGAGCTGATGCGTCTTCTTCGTTCCGAGCTCCTTTAAAATATCGGTCGTCTCCTCGAGCTCGATCGTCAACGGGCCGTGGACTTTTTTATGTTTCTCGGTGTGGACCGTCTTCGGACGATAGTCAGCGACCGCCGCCGACTTGATGACGATGTCTTGCGTCGCAAATCGCTCGAGCACCGTCTCGAGCATCTGTTGTCCCGACTCGACCGCGATCGCGGTCACCCCGTCTGGGACCGGGACTTGGAGCGGGCCGTGGACGAGCGTCACGTTCGCGCCCATATCTCGCGCCGCCTCAGCAAGGGCGACTCCCATCTTCCCGGATGAATCGTTGGATAAAAACCGGACCGGGTCGATACGCTCGACCGTGGGCCCAGCCGTAATCAAGACGTGCTTTTCAAGCAAGTGTTTCGGGACGAACTGGCTCGCGATGATGCGGACGAGATCTTCCGGTTCAGGCAGACGTCCGCCGCCAATCCAGCCGCAGGCCAGATTGCCGACACCCGGCTCGATGATTTGATAGCCGTATGATTTGAGCGTCTCGATATTTCGGCGGGTCGCCGGATGTTCGAGCATATTGACGTTCATCGCCGGAGATACGATGACGGGACATTTCGCTGCTAAGATCGAGGTCGTGATGAAGTCGTCGGCGATTCCGTTAGCAAGTTTAGCGATGATATTCGCCGTCGCCGGGGCGACGACGATCAAATCACTCGTATCAACGACATCGATGTGGGCGATCTTCGTCGGGTCGTGCTCTTCGAACACGTCCGAATAGATCGGATTGCGACTGAGTGCTTGAAACGTCGCCTTTCCGACGAACTGCTCAGCTGATGCTGTCATCGCCACGCGGACGTTCGCGCCTGCTTGAACGAGTTTTGACGTGAGTGCGCACGCCTTATATGCAGCGATACCGCCGCTCACACAAAGCAAGATGTTCCGGTCGTTCACCATTCACATTTCTCCCCTTTATAGACAATGAGACCCAAGTCGTATCCGACTTGGGTCACACTTCATCCGTTGTTCTTTTCGTTCACGATGATTGTCGTGTCACCCGAGAATATTTCTTCTAGCGCTTGACCGACCGGTTTATACGATTTTGGCGCAGCGATTTTTGGTGCTTTTCCGTCTTGGATCTGGCGGGCACGCTTGGCGGCCACCGTCACGATTGTGTATTTCGACGGGATGATACGTTGTAAAGCATCAATCGAAGGGTATAACATTAAATGACCTCCATCATAGCTTTTTTATAGAGAGACGCGACACGTTCACGTTTACAATGCTCGGCCGTCACGATCGCTTTGATCCGGTCGATCGCTTTATCGACTTCGTCGTTTGTGACGACGTAATCGTAAGCATCCATCAACTCGATTTCTTCACGGGCGACGAGCAAGCGTTGCTTGATGACTTCTTCCGATTCAGTGCCTCGACCGACTAAACGGTTTCGAAGTTCTTGCAGGCTCGGCGGTGCGAGGAATAAAAAGACGGCTTCTGGGAAGCGTTCCTTTACTTGGAAAGCTCCTTGGACTTCAATCTCTAAAATGACGTCCTTGCCACTTTCAAGCGTCTCGCGCACCCATTCGACCGGTGTCCCATAATAGTTGCCGACGAATTCTGCATGCTCAAGCAGTTGATCGTGTTCAATCATGTCTTCAAATTGCTCTCTCGTCTTAAAGAAGTAATGCACTCCCTCAACTTCGCCTTCACGTGGTTTTCGAGTCGTTGCCGACACCGAATACTGAAGGTTGTTGTCCGCCTCTTCACGGAGCACTCGGCAAACAGTACCTTTGCCGACACCGCTTGGACCAGACAAGACGATTAATAATCCTCGTTCTTTAAAATTCAATGCAAGCCCTCCATCTTCTAACATCACATTACATTATAATAGCAGTCCTTTAATTGTTACGGCAAGAAGAAGTTCGGATTTCCTACTTCATCGTACCATATTTTCTGTGAATCTGATAACGTAGAGACAGAAAAAGGACAAAGGTGATGAGACTAATGGCATATGATGGATTAATGACATATCGTGTCGTAAAAGAACTACAACCGCTCGTTGGCGGTCGAATCAATAAAGTGCATCAACCGTATGCGCTCGACTTGATGATTCAAGTCAGATCGAACCGACAAAGCGTCTCGTTGCTCGTTTCAGCGAACGCGATGTATGCGCGACTTCAATTGACGGACACCCCGATCAAGAACCCGCAAGAGCCTCCGATGTTTTGTATGATGCTGCGGAAGCATATCGAGGGCGGCTTTATCACAGCAATCGAACAAGTCGGCCGCGACCGCGTCATCGTCTTCTCAATCAGATCGCGTAACGAGCTCGGTGATGAAGAAAACAAACGCGTCTATGTCGAACTGATGGGGCGTCACTCGAACGTCGTCTTGACGAACGAGGACGGCAAGATTTTAGACGCGATCAAACACCTTCCTCCGTCTCAAAACACGTATCGGACGATCATGCCAGGCAGCGAGTACATCTTGCCGCCGGCGCAAGAAAAGTCCGATCCGTTGACGGAACGGGAAGCCGGATTGAAACGAATCGATTGGAACGCAGGTATGCTCGATAAGCAGCTCGTCGCTCACTTTTCTGGGATGAGCCCGCAGATCGCTCAAGAGATTATGTATCGGGCCAAGACGCCGAACCGTACGAACTTAGAGGCGGCGTTTGACAGCGTGATGGCGGATCTTGACGGCGCTTATGTATTCCAACAGCTCGCCTCCGGGAAGGAACGGTTCAGTCCGATCGCGCTCACGTCAGGCGATATCGTTTCTGAAGAACGCTACGACTCGAGCCGGGAAGTGCTCGACCGCTTTTACTATGAGAAGGCGAACCGTGACCGGGTCAAGCAGCAAGCCCATGACGTCGAGCGTCTGCTCAAGTCAGAGCTCGAGCGCAACCAATTAAAACGGAAACGCCTGCTCGAGGATATGAAAGCGACGGAACGATCGGACGAGCTCCAAAAATACGGTGAGCTGTTGACGACGTATTTGTTCCAACTCGAGAAAGGGATGAAAGTCGCCCACGTCGTCGACTATTATGATGAGGACGGCGCCATGATCGATATCCCGCTCGATCCTCTTAAAACACCGAACGAGAATGCGCAACGTTACTATAAGAAATACAACAAACTAAAAGTTGCCAAAATCGAGGTTCAAAAGCAAATTGAACTGAACGAGACCGAAATCAGCTATTTAGAGACGCTCGTCGCCCAACTCGACGTCGCCGCGCCGCGCGATATCGTCGAGATTCGCGAAGAGCTGGCCGAAGGCGGATACATCCGACAAAAACGTCAGAAGAAGAAACAAACGGCCAAAGTCGCGCTCGAAGGCTACACATCTTCGACCGGTGTCGAGTTTTACGTCGGTAAAAACAATACGCAAAACGACTACTTGACGTTCAAGTTCGCGCGTCGCGACGAAGTTTGGCTTCACGTGAAAGATATCCCCGGTTCACACGTCATCATCCGGTCGACCGAACCGGACGAGACGACGCTCCTCGAAGCAGCGACCGTCGCCGCCTACTTCTCGAAGGCACGTGCCTCGAGCGGGGTGCCGGTCGACTATACGAAAGCCCGTTACGTGAAAAAACCGAGCGGCGCCAAGCCGGGATTCGTCATCTACACCGATCAGCAGACGGTATACGTGACTCCGGACGAGCAGCTCGTCAAATCATTACAACAATGAGACGTAACATGGGGTCAATAATGATGCCACTTTCTGATTTTCCCCTATGATGTAAAGGTGAGAGGTTGCTCGTCCGTGGCGCCGAAAGGACGGGCTACACCATTCCAACGAAATAAACGAAGGCCCCGTCGATCGACGGGGCCTCTTCGTTATGGATTATGTTTGAACGCCTCGAGCTGTTCATGATAGTCGAGCAGATGTCCGTGTAAAATTTCAGAAACAGATAAGTCTTCATGCGGCAATTGGAAGAGCGAGTACGGTTTGTCACACGTGTAGAGAATGTCGTGATGGTGGGCGAGCAGGAATAAAAACTCGGACTCGAACGCGTGGCGTTCGTCCTCGGTCATCATGAGTAACGCTTCCCGGTGCTCAGCGAGACTCTCGAGCAGCAAGACCAATTTATCCTCCAAATGAATCAATAACCGATATTGCTTGATCGTCAAATGCTTCAACTTAACCTTCGTCACTTGCATGTCTTCTTGCAGCATCATATGGAGCTCTTGGTGGCCGAGGATACGGGCGCGCGTCTCGAGCAATTCTGCCGGGGAGCCGATCAGCTCGCGCCAATGATGGAACATATACGCCGACGTCTTCCGAATCTCGCCGAGCAGACGCTCTTCATAACGCGGTGGCATGAACGCATAGTTGACGCCGAGCGAGACGAACACACCGACCGCCGTCAATAGCGAACGCGTCCACGCGTAGTGGAAAAAGTCGGTCGTCGGGTTTTCAAGCATGAGCACAATCGCGAACGCCGCATACGTCGACATGTGCGTCTTATCGAACGTCGTGTTGAGCGTGAGTGCGACGATGACGGCAAGACCGATCGAAATCGGGTTCACCCCGAACGCATAGACGATCAACAAGCCACACATGAGGCCGACGATCGTGCCGAATATACGGCTAAAGACGATTTTCGATGACCGTTTGACGGTCGGTTGCATCGCGACGACGGCGGCGATGGCACCCATCCCCGAATAAATGCCGAAGACATACCATGACAAGGCGATTGTGATGGCAACGGCGATCCCGGTCTTAAACGTTCGCAGTCCGACTTTAGGAATGTAGCGTTTGTTGATCATTTCAATTCGACCTTCCCTGTCTCAGAAATCAGTTCCACGTTCGGACGATTCGAGTTCGAAAGATGGTACACACCGTTGCTGATTTCTTTAAAGCGCTCAGCCGCCGCGATGTTTCCTGTTGTCGTGACGGTCACTTGTCCGGTCGCGTTTCGCGGCTCATACGTGAGCGTCCCGGCCTCTGTCTGGACGGTCAGCGCTTGGTTGACGACGACGTCACGGATTGTCGCGTCCCGATACGACCGGATGTCGCCCGTGACGACACGAACTGTCTCAAACGTGGCATCGCTTCTCGTCTCGACCCGAAGCCGGTCGCTTTCAAGTTTCTTCAGATTGACCGCGTTGGCATCGAGAACAATGGTTTTCGCGACCAACCCTTGTCCGGTCACTTGCTCAGCCGTCACTTCGATCGATGTCATCGAACTTGGCAACGCGACCCGGATTTTATAACGGGACGGCTCCGCGCTTGCCCGACTCCCGAACTGGCTCATCGGTCCATACCGTTCGACGACGGAAATCGTGTCCCCGACCGACTTCACTTTAATGCGACGTTCTTTCGAATTCGTCTGCAGTACTTCGATCTGAACTTTTTCGTTCGTGCTCCGGATAAATTCAACATTCCCATGCGCCGTCTCAAGCCGAAGCTTTTTCATCTGGTAACGGTCCTCATACTTGTCCCCTAGCGCCAACATGTGACTGAATACGAATAAATTCACGAAAAATAATAAAGGTAACACCGTGAGGACGAGACCGAATGCGATTTTGCGATGTTTAGGGATGTTTTGAAACCGTGCTTTCAATGACTGTCCTTTAATTCTAGAATACGCCATAGTTCTCTCCTTTTTCGACTGCTTTCCCTATTCTAACACGTTCAGTATCACATGTTGCCAAATGAAAAAGAATCCGCCCGGAGGTGGATTCTTCAAAAAATATTTATGAAGAAACTTGCTCACTCCAACCATGCGGATTAGTTCGCCATTCCTCCAACGAAGTAGCTTCTTGTTTAGTGATCATCCGTTTTTTGACAGCGACTTTAATCAACTCGTTGATCGTCGTCAACGCCGAATAGTGCAGCTCATATTCGAGTGAATTGATTGCCAGAACTGGGAGGTTATAAGAGAAAATTGCTTGAATCTTGACGACCTCTCCGCCCGCCGCTTGAATTGCTCGCGCCGCCTCCATGCTCGATTTCCCAGTCGAGAGCAGGTCTTCGATGACGACGACACGCGCTCCTTTGTCGAATCGACCTTCAATCTGGTTGCCTTTCCCATGTTTTTTCGCACCCGACCGGACGTAGATGAGTGGTAGACCGAGTCGGTCGGCTAAGAGCGTCGCATGGGGAATCCCGGCCGTCGCCGTTCCCGCGATGACGTCGGCGTCGAGCGGACGGACGGCGTCGACAAGTGCATCGATAATCTGTGAACGCACTTCTGGATAACTGAGCGTCAGTCGGTTATCACAATAAATCGGGCTTCTTAACCCGCTCGACCATGTGTACGGTTCATTCGGTGATAAGGTGACGGCTTCAATCGATAATAATGCCTCAGCGATTTGTCTCATACGTTTGGCTCCATTCCTTCATAAAGTATTCGTAAGCTGCGTTCGGATCGGCTGCCCGGGTGATCGGGCGCCCGACGACGATAGCTGATACACCGGCGTCAAAAGCGGCTTGCGGTGTCGCGACCCGGACTTGATCGTCTGTCGTTTCGTTGATTCGGATGCCGGGCGTCACCGTCAAAAACGGTGAACCGAGCGCTTGTCGAATCGCACGGGCTTCGTGAACGGACGCGACGACCCCATCGAGTCCTGCCCGTTTGGCAAGTCCCGCTTGTCGCAAGACGGCCTGCTCGAGACTTCCGCCAATTCCGAGTTGTTCTGACAGCATCCGCTCGTCGGTCGATGTCAGTTGGGTCACCCCGATCAATGTGGTCGTGTCGTTCACATCACGCAACCCATCCAATGCGTAGCGCATCATCGTCTCACCGCCGAGCGTATGAACGTTCGTCATTTCAACGCCGAGCCGGCCGATTTGGCGGAGCGTCCGCCTTGCCGTCTCCGGGATGTCATGAACTTTGACGTCTAGAAAGACCGGGTAACCGCTCGCGACGAGTTCTTCGACGAACCGTCCACCTTCACGGTAGAACAGTTCCATGCCGACTTTGACGGCCGGGCGTTGGTCAATTTTTTTTAAGAGTGAAAACGCTTCGTCACGTGTTTCGACATCAAGCGCGAGATACAACCTGTTCATACGCCTTCCCCCTAACGTCTAAAATATGATCGATGCCGAGTTCATCGAGCCGGCCTGGCAACGCCTCGATGATTTCCTGACATACGTATGGGTTTTCAAAATTGGCAGTCCCGACCGCGACCGCCGATGCACCCGCATAGATAAATTCGAGCACGTCGTCGACCGTCCGCACACCGCCCATGCCGATAATCGGGATATTGACCGCTTGGGCGACTTCGTACACCATCCGGATGGCGACCGGCTTGATGGCCGGACCGGATAATCCGCCAATTCGGTTCGCTAAGATCGGTTGACCGGTCGTAACGTCGATCCTCATGCCGACGAGCGTATTGATCATCGTGATGCCGTCGGCGCCGGCCGCTTCGACCGCACGTGCCATCTCCGTGATCGACGTGACGTTCGGGGATAGTTTGACGTATACCGGTTTTGTCGACGCCGCCTTGACGAGGCGCGTCAGTTCGGCCGCCATCAAAGGATCGGTCCCGAACTGCATGCCGCCACACTTCACGTTCGGGCACGAGATGTTCAGTTCGAGTGCTTTCACGCACGGGTCGGCGCTCATTTTCCGCGCGACATGGATGTATTCTTCTGGGGTCGAACCCGCCACGTTGGCAATAATTTCAGTGTCAAACTTGGCGAGGAATGCCAACTTGGCTTCAACAATCGCGTCGACACCCGGATTTTGTAATCCGATCGCATTCAACATCCCTTGCGCCGTCTCGGCGACACGCGGTGTCTCGTTCCCGAACCGCGCCTCCCCGGTCGCCGCTTTGATCATGATGCCCCCGAGGATCGACAAGTCATACAGCTTGGCGAACTCTTCGCCGAATCCAAAACAACCGGACGCCGGCATGATCGGATTTTTTAACGATAAGCCGGGTAGTTCGATGTGTAATCTCATAACGTCACCTCTTCTGCCCGAAATACCGGTCCGTCACTGCACACTTTCACGTAACCGTCCGGCGCTTTGCACACACAGGCGAAGCACGCCCCGATGCCGCAACCCATCCGGTTCTCGATCGAGATGTAGCGTTCATTAATATGCGACGCAGCGACCGCTTTTAACATCGGCTCCGGACCACAGCTGAACAAGACGTCGGCGTCGATTCTAGCGAGCGGTCCGGTCACGAACCCCGCCTCTCCATACGTTCCGTCGACCGTCGTGATGATCGTCTCGCCGAGTTCGCGGAACTCGTCTTCATAAAATACACTCGCTTCTGAATCAAACCCGAGAATCGCCACCGTTTCGATTCCGCGCGCGGCGAGCATCCGTCGCGTGTAATAGAGCGGCGGCACCCCGATCCCCCCGCCGACGAGAACGACGCGCTTGCCGTCTTTTGCGAGCGGGAACCCGTTACCGAGCGGACCGAGGACGTCAAGTTCGTCCCCGGCTCGTCTCGTCGCGAGTTCGGCCGTCCCGGTCCCGACCACTTTGTACAGAAACGTGACGACGTCTGCTTCGACGTTAGCAACCGACAGCGGCCGGCGCAACAGTTCGGACGTCTTCACATGGAAAAACGTGCCCGGTGCGATCGTTCCATCACCGATTCGCACTTTCATTTCCATCGTCGCTTTCGCGATCTCCCGGTTCGATAAGATGGTCGCCCGTTGTCTCATACAGTCACCCCGAATTCGGTGAACGCCGGCAGGCTCGTCGTCTGGAACGATAGGCTCTCGATGACTTGCAAGAGCGCCTTCACCGTGTCGAGCGACGTCAAGCAGAGCACACCTTGCTCGGCCGCGGCCCGGCGGATAATGAATCCGTCTTTTGTCGCTAAGGCGTCGCGTGTCGTCGTATTCAAAACGATGTCGACATCGCCCCGCTCGATGACGCTCAGCATCGTCTCACCCGCTTCATGGATCTTCCCGACTTGTCGGACCGGCAACTCGACTGCCGTAAGTGCCATCGCCGTGCCTGACGTCGCCATCAGGCGGAAGCCGAGGCGGTTGAAGCGACGGGCGATGTCGAGCGCTTCGTCTTTGTCTTGATCAGCGACCGTCAACAAGACGTTTCCTTTCAAGGCGATCGTCATCCCGGCAGCGACGAGTCCTTTATAGAGCGCTTTTTCAAGCGTTCGGTCCGTCGCCATGACTTCCCCCGTCGATTTCATCTCTGGCCCGAGTGACGGGTCGACTTCTTTTAATTTCGCGAAACTGAACACCGGCACTTTGACCGAGATAGCGTCAGATTCTGGGTGCAAGCCCGTTCCGAGTCCGAGCTGTTTCAACGTCGTCCCGAGAATCGTCTGCGTCGCGATGCGTGCGACCGGCAGTCCCGTCACTTTCGAGATGAACGGCACCGTCCGGCTCGCCCGTGGGTTGACTTCGATGACGTACAAGTCGTCCGCATAGACGAACTGAATGTTGAGCAACCCTTTGATGCGGAACGCTTTGGCGAGTTTGATCGTGTAATCGACGACTTTTTGTTTTAACGCCTCGCTCAGCCGTTGCGGCGGATAGACGGCGATCGAATCGCCAGAGTGGACCCCGGCCCGTTCGATATGTTCCATGATGCCCGGGATGTAGACGTCCGTCCCGTCGCAGATGGCGTCGACTTCGATCTCGATCCCTGTCAAGTAGCGGTCGATGAGGACGGGACGATCTTTCGAGGCGACGACGGCGTGGCGCATATACCGCTCGAGCTCCGAACGCTCATAGACGATCTCCATCGCCCGGCCGCCGAGGACGTACGATGGGCGGACGAGTACGGGATAGCCGAGCATGTCGGCACAAGCGACCGCTTCCTCGACCGTGACCGCGGTCTTGCCCGGTGGTTGGGCGAGCCGTTCTTTCGTGAGCGTCGCCTCGAACGCTTTCCGGTTTTCGGCCCGATCGATGTCTTCAAGTGACGTCCCGAGAATTTGGACGCCGTTCGCTTCGAGCGAGGCCGCCAAATTGATTGCCGTCTGCCCGCCGAACTGGACGATGACCCCGAGCGGTCGTTCATTGCGAACGACTTCTAATACGTCTTCTGTCGTGAGCGGTTCAAAGTAGAGACGGTCTGAGATCGAGAAGTCGGTCGATACCGTCTCCGGGTTGTTGTTGACGATGATCGCCTCATATCCGGCGTCACGGATCGTTTGGATCGAATGGACGGTCGCGTAGTCGAACTCGACGCCTTGACCGATTCGGATCGGGCCTGAACCGAGTACGAGGATGGACGGTTTATCCGTTTTCACCGCTTCGTTCTCGACTTCGTACGTCCCGTAAAAGTACGGCGTCTCCGAGGCGAATTCGGCGGCACACGTGTCGACCATCTTATACACCGGCCGAACGTTCCACTCATCGCGTAACGACGCGATCGTCTCGACGGCTTGGTCCGTGATCCGGGCGATCATGCGATCACTGAACCCACGTTGCTTCACATCGCGCAACCGTTCCTCTGTCAACGGCTCGTCGCGCAACGCTTCTTCCTCACGCCAAATCCGATCGAGTTTTGATAAGAAGAACCGGTCGATTTTCGTCAAGCCGTGAAGCTGTTCTGTCGAGTAGCCGCGGCGAAGCGCCTCGTACAGCATCCACAACCGTTCGTCGGTCGGTGTCGTCAGTTCTCGTTCCAGTTGTTCAGCCGTCAATTCGGAAAGGCGTGGTACGTACAAGTCTTCAGTACCGAGTTCGAGCGAACGGACGGCTTTCAATAGCGCTTCTTCTAAATTTCGACCGATGGCCATGACTTCGCCCGTCGCTTTCATTTGTGTGCCGAGACGACGGTCCGCGGTCTCGAACTTGTCGAACGGGAAGCGCGGGATTTTAGCGACGACGTAGTCGAGCGCCGGCTCGAACGAGGCGTAACTCGTCTCCGTCACCGGATTTTTTAGTTCCGACAACTTGTAGCCGACCGCGACTTTCGCGGCGAGCTTGGCGATCGGGTATCCCGTCGCTTTTGAGGCGAGAGCCGAACTCCGCGAGACGCGTGGGTTGACCTCGATCACGTAGTACGTGAAGCTGTCGGGGTCGAGCGCGAACTGGATGTTACATCCGCCTTCGATGCCGAGCGCCCGGATGATGTCGAGCGAGACGCTGCGGAGCATTTGGTAATCACGGTCAGACAACGTCTGGGTCGGGGCGAACACGATCGAGTCACCGGTATGGACACCGACCGGATCGAAGTTTTCCATGGCGCAGACGATGATAGCCTGGTCGCTCGAGTCGCGCATCACTTCATATTCGACTTCTTTCATGCCGGCAATCGACTCTTCAAGCAGCACTTGCGTCACCGGACTCGCCTTGAGTCCCGATTCGACGATCTGCTCGAACTGTTCCCGGTCGTGGGCGATTCCCCCACCGGTCCCGCCGAGCGTATAAGCCGGACGAATGATAATCGGATAGCCGATCCGGTCAGCGAAGCTCCAGGCGGCGTCGAGTGAATGGACGATATCGCTGTCTGGGACGCCATGACCGAGCTTGTACATGAGATCGCGGAACTGTTCCCGGTCTTCTGCCTGCTCGATCGCCGACAGTTTCGTTCCGAGCAGTTCGACGCCGCAGTCGCGGAGCACGCCGCGCTTATCGAGCTCGACCGCCAAGTTCAGTCCGGTCTGCCCCCCGAGTGTCGCGAGAAGCGCGTCCGGACGTTCTTGACGGATAATCCGCTCCACGAACTCCGGTTCGAGTGGTTCGATATAGACGCGGTCCGCCGTCGACGGGTCAGTCATAATCGTCGCCGGGTTCGAGTTGACGAGGATGACTTCGTAGCCCTCTTCTTTTAAGGCAAGACACGCCTGGGTACCAGCATAGTCAAATTCTGCCGCTTGTCCGATGACGATCGGGCCGGATCCGATCACAAGGATTTTCTGAATATCTGGTCGTTTTGGCATGTCACATTCCTACTTTCTGTCTGTTTTCGTTGACGAGTGTCATAAAGCGGTCGAATAAGTCGTTGGCGTCATATGGTCCTGGCGCCGCTTCCGGATGATATTGCACCGAGAACGTCGGATGATGTAAATGTTTGACGCCTTCGATCGTCCCGTCGTTGACGGCGCGATGCGTCACGATGAGCGGCGTCTCAAGGAGCGACGTCTCGTCGACGGCGTAGCCGTGGTTTTGTGACGTGATCGTCACAGCACCGGTCTCAAGCTCGAGGACAGGATGATTGGCACCACGATGCCCGAACGGAAGCTTGAACGTGTTGGCACCGCTCGCGAGCGCAATCAACTGATGGCCGAGACAGATCCCGAACATCGGGAGTTTTGGCATGAGTGCTTCGATCAGCGGGAGCGCCGTCGGTACGTCTTTCGGGTCGCCTGGTCCGTTCGAGAGCATGACCCCGTCCGGCTCATACCGCATCACTTCTTCAGCCGTCACGTCGTGCGGCAAGACGACGACTTCACAGTCGCGCTTCAACAATTCACGCATGATTCCGAGTTTGGCCCCGAAATCGATGAGGGCGATCCGGCGGCCGCTCCCGGTGCTGACGTAAGCCCGTTTCGTCGAGACACGTGCCACTTGATCGGTCGGGAAGCTCGCTTCAAAGCGCATCGAAACGTCTGCCCACGTCGACTCACCGTCGATCAACACGCCGCGCATGACGCCGCGTGAACGAAGGTGACGCGTCAACATGCGCGTATCGACAGCTTCTAGACCTGGTATCCCGAAGCGTTCGAGCGTCTCCGGCAACGTCGCCGTCGAGCGGAAGTTCGACGGCAAGTCACACGCCTCTTTGACGATGAGCGCTTTTGCCATCGGGACGGTCGTCTCAAAGTCTTCACGGTTGACGCCATAATTTCCGATGAGTGGATTCGTCAGCACGATGAGCTGGTCACAATAAGACGGGTCCGATAAAATCTCTTGGTAGCCGGTCATTCCCGTTTGAAAGACGACTTCCCCGATCGTCTCGGCGTTCGCACCGAACGCCTTGCCTACAAATGCTGTCCCGTCTTCAAGCCATAATGTTCGTTTCATCGAATCTCCCCTTATATACGATTTCTCCGGCCACGATCGTCACGACTGGCCAACCTGTGAGTCTTTTCCCAGCGAACGGTGTGTTCTTCCCTTTTGACGCGAACGTCGCCGGGTTGACCGGACGCAACGTCTCCGTATCGATCAGCGCCAAGTCCGCCGCCCGGCCGACCTCAATCAAGCCGTAAGGCAGACCGAACACCTCGCTCGGTCGTCTCGTCATCCAGTCGATGAGCGCCGCCTCTTCCATTTGTCCCGTTTTGACGAACGTCGTGTAAAGGAGCGGGAACGCCGTCTCGAATCCGGTGATTCCGAACGGGGCGCGCTCCATCCCTTGTGCTTTCTCTTCAGCCGTGTGCGGGGCGTGATCGGTCGCAATCAAATCGATCGTCCCGTCGAACAGCCCTTCGAGCAACGCCGCGCGGTCGTCTTGGCTCCGTAGCGGCGGATTCATCTTAAAGTTCGGATCTAACCCCGGGATGTCGTCTTCCGATAAGACGAGGTGGTGCGGTGTCACTTCCGCCGTGACGTGGATCCCGGCCCGTTTGGCGTCACGGATGACGCGGACCGATTGACGTGACGACACGTGACAGACGTGATAGTGGCAGCCTGTCTCTTCGGCGATCAACACGTCACGAGCGATATGGATGCTCTCGGCGAGACTCGGGATGCCTTGGATGCCGTGCGTCTCACTAAACTTCCCTTCATGGACCGAACCGGCCTTGAGCGTATTGTCTTCGCAATGGGCCACGACCGCTTTCCCAAGCCGTTTCGCTTCCCGCATCGCCTGACGCATCATCGCCGCCGACTGGACGCCGACCCCGTCGTCTGTGAACGCGAACGCGTCCGCAAGTGACGGCATATCGACTTGCTCGACCCCGAGCTGCCGTTTCGTGATCGCCGCGTACGGGAGCACGCGGACGCTGGCGTCACGCTCGATCCGTGCGAGCAAGTCATCGAGCGTCGCCCGGTCGTCTGGGACCGGGCGTGTGTTCGGCATCGCGCAAATCGTCGTGAACCCTCCGGCCGCAGCCGCAGCCGTCCCGGTCTTGATCGTCTCTTTCGCCTCGCCACCCGGCTCGCGCAAATGGACGTGGACGTCGACGAGACCTGGGATCAACAGCTTCCCGTTAGCGTCAATCACTTCGTGTCCTTCGGTCGTCCCGTCGTAATCGACCGAACGGATCGTACCGCCCTCGATCAACAGATTGCTCGTCCGTTTCGTCTTCCCGTCATACCACGTTGCGTGTTGAATAATCATTGTTGTCCCCCTAATGCTCGATTTAAGATGGCCATCCGTGCGTAAACACCGTTCGTCATCTGTGGAAAGATGCGCGATGACGGATGTTCGATCAAACTGCCGGCGATCTCGACGTCCCGGTTGACCGGGGCCGGATGCATGATGATGGCGCCTTGTTTCATCCGCTCGACCCGCTCGACCGTCAAGCCGTAGCGCGCATGATAGTCTTCTTTAGAAAAGATGTCGCCCATAATGTGGCGCTCGTGCTGAACGCGGAGCAACATGACGACGTCGCAGTCCGGTAAGATGTCATCAAGGTCGCGGTGCGAAAGCCCCATCGAACCATCCCACCACGATTCCGGGCTACAACCGACGACGTTCGCTCCGAGCCGTTTCAACACGCCTGCGTTCGAGCGGGCGACCCGGCTATGGACGAGATCGCCGCAGATAGCGATATTCAAGCCTTCGAACGTCTTGAACTCTTCATAAATCGTGACGAGGTCGAGCAGTGACTGTGACGGGTGTTCCCCGCTCCCGTCCCCGCCGTTTAAGACTGGGATCGTCAGCTTGCTGACGAGCTCATGGTAGTATCCCGCTTCAGGATGGCGGATGACGAGCGCGTCGACCCCGATCGCTTCAAGCGTCTTGCACGTGTCGTATAACGTCTCGCCTTTCGTCACCGACGACGTCGCCACGTCGAACGGGATCTCTTGGATGTTCAAGTGCCGCTCGGCCATTTGAAACGAGTTTTTCGTCCGCGTCGAGTTTTCGAAGAACAAGTTCGCGACCGTCTTCCCGTCAAACAGCGGTGGCATGTCCCCTTGTTTGTAGCGGAGCGACTCTTCGATCATCCCCATGATCTCTTCGAGGGTGAGCGTATCTAAGCTGACAAAATGGTTCGGTTGTTGTTTGATCAAATTCATGTTCGTCTCCTCCTTTTGTTTGAAGGCAAAGAGAAAAGGCGTCTCTTCACCTACGTGAAGGGACGCCTTCATTTGGGTAGATTGCACCCAAATAAACGAGCCTTCACTTTGCCGACCTCACGGGATCGAATTAAAAGTTACTTGCCTGTTTCGTTTCTTCAGTTGTATCGACCGAAGCCGGTTCGACTTCTTCTTTCGGCAACACCGCGTTCAAAAGAATACCGACGACCGTCGCGAGCGCCATCCCTTGGACCGGGAAGCTGCCGAGTTGGACCATCGCCCCGCCGAGGCCGACGACGAGAATGACCGAGGCGATGATGAGGTTGCGTTTCTCGGCGAGGTCGACGTTGCTGTCGACCATCGTCCGCAGTCCGTTCGAGGCGATGACACCGAACAAGAGGATCGAGATACCGCCTTTGACCGGATTCGGGATTGTCGAGATGAACGCCTCGACGTGACCGAGGAAGCCGAAGCTGATGGCCATGAGTGCTGCTCCCGCGATGACGTAGACGCTGTACACTCTCGTGATCGCCATGACCCCGTTGTTTTCACCGTACGTCGTACACGGCGGTCCACCGAGCGCTGAGGCGACGGCTTTGCCGACGCCGTCGCCGAGGAGCGTCCGGTGCAGGCCTGGATCTTTCATCGTCTCGCGTCCGATGATTTTCGACGTGACCATTTGGTCGCCGATGTGCTCCGTCATCGTGACGAGCGCGACCGGGACGATGGCAAGGAGTGCCCCGACTTGCCACATCGGCATGTAGTCGACGAACACCATCGTGAAGTCAGGCAGTTGGAACAGGCTCGCTTGACCGATGGCCGAGTAGTCGATGATGCCGAACATGGCGGCGATGGCGTATCCGCCGACGATGCCGAACAAGATCGGAACCGCGCCCCATACTCCTTTTAACTTTGTCATCGCGAGGATCGTGATGCCGAGCGTGAGCAGGGCGACCGTAATGAACGTGCCGTTATACGCTCCGTCGCGGTTCATCGACATGTCGATGGCGACCGGTGCGAGCGATAAGCCGATGACCATGATGACCGGGCCGACGACGACCGGCGGCAACAGTCGTAACAACCAACCGACGCCCGTCTTAAAGATGATGAGCGACACGACACCGTAGACCGAACCGGCGATAATACCGCCGAACAGTGCGGCTTCGACGCCCCATTGCTGGCTGACCGCGATGATCGGTGCGATGTAGGCAAAACTTGACCCGAGATACGTCGGGACTTTGAATTGGGTGATGACTAGGAATGAGAGCGTGGCCACACCGGAAGCGACGAGGGCGACGGACGTGTTCAGTCCGGTCAAAATCGGGACTAAGATCGTCGCTCCGAACATGGCGAAGACGTGTTGCAGGCTGAAGAGCAGCCATTGCGGCAAGTGAGCGGGACGCTCGTGGATGTTGAGGATGGGGTTTTTCATAAATAGTTCTCCTTCCTGGCCTCTCTGGACCACCTTAAAGGTTTTGGATTTATTGCTGTTGGATGTACACTTCGTCTGTCGTGTCGACTTCACTGAGTCGGACCACGACTTGTTCTGTTTTCGATGTCGGGACGTTTTTCCCGACAAAGTCTGGGCGAATCGGCAACTCGCGGTGTCCCCGGTCGATCAAGACGGCGAGTTGGATGTAGTCCGGCCGGCCGTGGTCGACGAGTGCGTCCATCGCGGCCCGGACCGTCCGTCCCGTGTACAGGACGTCATCGACGAGGACGACCGTCTTGCCATTGATGTCGTGCGGGAGTTCGGTCGCTTTCACTTCTGGGTCGAGCGACTTCTTCGATAGGTCGTCCCGGTAGAGCGTGATGTCTAAGTTACCGAGCGCGATCGGTTTTCCTTCGATTTCTTCGATGCGATGGGCGAGTCGGTCGCCGAGCGTCTCACCGCGCGTTTTGATCCCGACGAGGACGACGTTGTCCGTTCCTTTGTTGCGTTCAATGATTTCATGGGCGATTCGCGTCAAGGCGCGTCGGATCGCGGCTTCGTCTAGTATGGTCGAGCGTTTCATATGATTCCTCCTCTCGTAATCTATAAAAAAAGAAGACTTCCTCATCCGGCTGGAAAGGAAGTCTTCACGAAGGCAAACGAGTGCCGTATATGATAGACGGTTGTGGCCGCGGCCACGATCCTTTCACAGCCTCTCTGGACTGGGTTTAAAGGTGTTATGCTTTCTAGACTATAAATCTGAATCGGTTGAAAGTCAACGTGTTTTCTCGATTTTGTCCAATTTTGCGAGCTCTGCCTCAAAGTCGGTCGGGAGTGCCGCCTCGAACTCGAGCCATTCGTTCGTCCTCGGATGATGGAAGCCGAGCGTGGCTGCATGGAGCGCTTGCCCGTTCAAATCGATCGTCCGACGCGGTCCGTATTTCGGGTCTCCGGCAAGCGGGTGGCCGATATAGCGCATATGGACACGGATTTGATGCGTCCGTCCTGTCTCGAGCTTGCACTCGACGAGCGTGAAGTCTTTGTAGCGTTCGAGCAGACGGAAGTGTGTCACCGCTTCTTTCGCGTTCTTGTCTGTAACCGTCATGCGCTGACGATCGTTCGTGTCGCGCCCGATCGGCGCCTCGATCGATCCGAGCTCATGGACGAGCTCGCCGTGGACGAGTGCGACGTATTCACGTTTGATCGTTCTGTCTTTCAACTGTTGCGCGAGTGACTCGTGCGCCATATCGTTTTTCGCGACCATGAGCAGTCCCGTCGTATCTTTATCGATGCGATGGACGATACCCGGACGCTTCACCCCATTGATGCCTGAGAGGTCGTCACAGTGATACAACAGCGCGTTGACGAGCGTGCCAGACGTATGACCGGCCGCAGGGTGCACGACCATGCCACGTGCTTTGTTGACGACGATGACATCCTCGTCCTCGAACACGACGTCGAGCGGAATATGTTCGGCGAGGACTTGGAGTTCGACGGCTTCTGGCACCGTCACGACGACTTCGTCCCCTTCTTGCAGTTTATAGTTCGGCTTCACGACTTGACCGTTGACGAGCAGGTCCCCCGCCTTGATCCAGTCTTGGATTTGCGAACGTGACCAGTCACTTCGTTCGCTCATCCATTTATCGATCCGTGCCTTTTCTTCGGCGACAAATGTGTAAGTTTCCATTACGATTGTCCCCTTTCTTTGTTTAATTTTTCTTCGAACAAGACGCCGATGATCATAAAGATGACCCCGAACGTGAGTGCCATATCGGCGACGTTAAAGATTGGGAAGTTGTAGCCAAACGGGTACGTGTCGACGAAGTCGACGACCTCGCCCCGGAACAGACGATCGATAAAGTTGCCGATCGCTCCGGCGAGCAGTAAGCCGATACTGTAGCCGAGCAGTTTGAACCCGTTCACTTCTTTATGCAAGAAGTAGATCAGACCGACGACAACGACGGCGGTGACGACGAAGAAGAACACCATCTGTCCTTCGAGCATGCCCCAGGCCGCGCCTCTGTTGCGGTACGATGTCAAATAGAGCCATCCCGGGATCAATTCGATCGATTGACCGATCGTCATCGTCTGGACGACGATCCATTTCGTCACTTGGTCGAGCAAAATGAGAACGACTGCTAATCCGTAATAACGTTTCATCAAATTCTCCTTTCAAGTCATAAGAAACCGGAGTGGACTGTGCGCCACTCCGGTCCGGCTCATGCGATGACTTCTGTACAGCGCGGGCAAAGTTCTGGATGATCTGCGTTCTGACCAAGTTCGGTCGAGTACGTCCAGCAACGGGCACAAGCGGCACCGTCTGCTTTCGCGACGCTGATCTTCGCCGTCGCGTAGTCGACGTCGGCCGTATCGACGTAGTCGAGTTGTGACACTTGCAGGAGTTGACGAACGTTATCGATCGTGTCGAGCAGCGCTTTCGTCTCACCCTTCGGCGCGACCTGAAGTTTCGCTTCGAGCGGTTTCCCGATCAACTTCTCGCCGCGGGCGATCTCGATCGCTTTCAAGACGTCGTCGCGGAACGTGAGGAATTTCGACCATTTCGCGAGTAATTCCGTCTCTGCTTCCGTGAGCGGCGCCACTTCTTCAAGGTCCGACAAGAAGACGCTATCCGCCGTCTTGGCCGGGATTTCTTGCCAGACTTCGTCCGCCGTATGCGGGAGGACCGGGGCAAGCAGTTTCGTCAACGTGATGACTGCATCATACATGACCGTCTGAACGGCACGACGACGCGCATCGTTTTCACGTTCGATGTAGAGGATGTCTTTCGTGAAGTCGAGATAGAACGACGACAACTCGTTGACACAGAAGTTGTGGCTCATGTGGTAAACAGCCATAAAGTCGAACGTATCGTACGCTTTGACGACTTTCGTCTGAAGTTGTTTCAGCTTCGTCGCCATGAAGCGGTCGGCTTCCGGCATATCTTCGAACGCGACGCGCATCGACGGATCGAACCCGTTCAAGTTACCGAGCAAGAAGCGTAACGTGTTACGGATCTTCCGGTATACTTCTGACACTTGTTTAAAGTTGTCATGCGAGGCGCGGACGTCTGACTGATAGTCGACAGACGCGACCCAAAGACGTACGATTTCAGCGCCGTACTGTTTAACGAGGTCGTTCGGTGCAATCGTGTTGCCGAGCGATTTCGACATCTTCCGGCCGTCGCCGTCAAGGACGAAGCCGTGACTGAGGACGTTGCGATACGGTGCTTTGCCGGTCGTCGCGACTGCAGTCGACAGTGACGAGTTGAACCAACCACGGTATTGGTCCGAACCTTCTAGGTACAGGTCGGCCGGACGGCGCAAGTTGTCGCGCTGTTCGAGCACGCCTGCGTGTGACGAACCTGAATCGAACCAGACGTCCATGATGTCGACTTCTTTACGGAACTCGCCGTTTGGACTGTTCGGATGTGTGAAGCCGGATGGCAACAAGTCTTTCGCTTCGCGCTCGTACCAGACGTTTGATCCGTGCTCATGGAACAAGTTGGCGATATGGTCGATCGTTTCGTTCGTGATGATTTCCGTTCCGTCTTCTGCGTAGAAGATCGGGATCGGCACACCCCATGCCCGCTGACGGCTGATGACCCAGTCGCCACGGTCACGGACCATGTTGAACAGGCGCGTCATGCCCCATTCCGGTACCCAGTTCACTTCTTCGATCTCACGCAACATGTCGCTGCGGAAGTCTTTGATCGAAGCGAACCATTGCGGTGTCGCCCGGAAGATGACCGGCTTTTTCGTACGCCAGTCGTGCGGGTACGAGTGCTTGATGAATTTGAGCTTCAACAAGTTGCCATTTGCTTCGAGCTTCATGCCGATCTCTTTGTTCGCATCTTCATAGAACAGTCCTTCAAAGCCTGGTGCTTCGTCCGTCATATACCCACGGTCGTCGACCGGGCACAACACGTCAAGTCCGTACGCTTGGCCGACACGGTAGTCGTCTTCCCCGTGGCCAGGTGCGATATGGACGCAGCCTGTCGCTTCAGCCGTGACGTGGTCGCCAAGGATGAGGAGTGACGTCCGGTCGTAAAGCGGGTGCTGTACCGTCATGTGTTCGAACTCGCGTCCGTTCCAAGATCCGCTCACTGAGTACTCATCCCAGCCAAGTGCTGTCGTCACTTCTTCGACGAGCGTCTCGGCAACGATATACCCTTTGCCATCATGCTCGATCCGTGTGTATGTCAGCTCATCGCTGACAGCGATCCCGAGGTTGGCCGGAATCGTCCACGGTGTCGTCGTCCAGATGACGAAATGGTCGGTCGTCCCGAGGACGCCTTTGCCATCGACGACTTGGAACGCCACATAGATGGCTGGTGATTTTTTGTCATAGTACTCGATTTCCGCCTCAGCGAGTGCCGATTCAGAAGACGGTGACCAATAGACCGGTTTTTTCCCTTTATAGATGTATCCTTTTTCAGCCATCGTGCCGAACAGGCGGATTTGCGCCGCTTCATATTCAGGCTGGAGCGTGATGTATGGATTGTCAAAGTCAGCGAGCAGTCCGAGACGCTTGAACTGTTCACGTTGTGAGTTCACTTGCTCCATCGCGTAAGCGGCACATTTTTCGCGGAACTCGGCGACAGTCATCTCTTTACGGTTGACGCCTGCTTTTTGAAGCGCGTTCTCGATCGGAAGACCGTGTGTGTCCCAACCTGGGATCATCGGTGATTGATAGCCGTTCAACGACTTGAAACGGACGATGATGTCTTTTAACACTTTGTTGAGTGCATGGCCCATATGGATGTCACCGTTTGCGTACGGAGGTCCGTCATGTAGAATGTATTGCGGCTTTCCTGCATTCTTTTCTTGAACGCGGTTGTATAAGTCCATCTGCTCCCAAGCCTCGTGCATTGCTGGCTCGCGCTTCGGCAAATTTCCACGCATCGCGAATTCTGTATCAGGCATCAATAATGTGTCTTTGTAGTTCATTGAAACTCCTCCTGCATCTTTTTTGAAAAACAAAAAAAACCCGCCCCTAAATAGGGACGAGTTCATCGACTCGCGGTACCACCCTACTAATCTCAAGTAGACCTTGAGACCGCTCTCGGTAACCGATAACGAGGTCAAGCGGTCACGCTTACTCAATTCAGCATGACACTCATAGGGGATACCAAATAAAGTCTTTCTCTTAGGCTTGCACCTTCCCTAAGTCGCTTCGTAGGTGTGACTTTATTGACGTGTCCTAATCAACGTATTGTTTATTATCCGTGATGTTTGTTTGGTGTGACTTCGTCGTCATTATACGCAAGTTCACTCGTATCGTCAAGAACCGTCTGGACAGGCGGCTCTCCGACAATCGTGTCCCATTCGGTACTATTTAGAAGTTCCATCTGTGCGTCGACGAGAACACGGAACCGGGTCCGGTACAGTTCGACTTTTTTCAACATTTGAATGACTTCACGCTCTGCCATCTGCTCTTTACGCGACGCTTCCTCTTCTCGGGCGAGCGCTTCGCGTTCAGCCTGCTTCAAGATGAGGCTGGCTTCTTTGGCCGCATTGGTCTTGACTTCTTCTGCCGCCTCTTGTGCGACGATAATCGATTTATTCAATGTGTCTTCCATCGAGGAGAAGTAGTCAATACGGGCTTGCATATCGTTGACGAGTTCTTCGTACCTTCTATTTTCACGAATCAATAGCTCAAACTCTTTAATGATTTGATCTAAAAATTCATTGACCTCATCGATATCGTACCCGCGAAAACGAGTCGAGAACTCTTTGTTATGAATATCAATCGGTGTCAACGCCATTCGACTTTCCTCCTAAATTCAACGTATGATGCCATACTGGATTTTTATTTTCTCACGCTTTGTCGAGCCGAGGATTGCCGTCAATTTGACACGACCGTAACCCCGGATTGAAACCAAATCGTCTGGTTCGAGTAAAAAACTCGCGTCCGTGATCGCTTTATGATTGACTTTGCAGTCACCATGTTTGACGAGCGCCTGTGCTTTCTGGCGCGACAGACCGAGCACCTCGCTCACGACCGCATCAAAGCGGAGTGAGGAGACGATGCCAAACTCGTCGCTCCATTTGACTTCTGGGACGGTCAAAATCGATGCGGCCGGCACATCAGACAGCCGCACCCGGGCTTTACCGACGCGATCCACGTTCATTTCGATGAATCCAGCCGCATCAGCCGTCGTCGCGAACTGAGCGATCCCGTCAGCGAGGACAACGTCGCCAAACTTTTGCCGCTTCAGGCCCGCGTTAAGAAGCGTGCCTGTCACTTGGCGGTGGGTCAAGTCGACAAACTTCGTCGGATAATCGATTTGAAGAATCTTGACTTCAAAGTCGTTCACGTCGAGCTCATAGTAGTCGGGCGTCAATAAAAGCCGTTTCCGCTCAGCTCCAGGGAAACCGCCGTCCTCGTAGATGGCGAGCCGTTTGCCAACGAGTTGCCTGACGATTTGTTGCTCACGTGGGTCTAAAAAATCCGTCAATTTAAACAAGTAGTTGTCCTCGACTTGTCGCACCCAGTCGAGCACTTGCTCGACAAACGGGCGTTCATTCGGTCGATAATGATCGAAGACGCTCATTTACAGACCGAAAATCGCTCGCACTCCTGCTTGCGCCATACGAAGCACGAACAGGGCGACGATTGGAGAAATGTCGAGCATACCGCCGATTGGCGGGATGATCCGACGGAACGGGTTAAGAAACGGCTCACACAAGTATGTCAAAATTTGTCCGAATTTTGATTCTCTCGCATTCGGGAACCACGATAATAAAATATAGGCAATCAAGACCCAACTATAATATCCAAGAAGCGTAACAATCGTATTGCCTAATGCAGGGATCGCATTTTCCATTCATTTACCACCCTTTACTGTTTAGTTCGTCCTCCGAAATCAAATTCGAAATCGATCCAGTCAATTCGATATTGTTCGGAGCACATAGAATCGTGTTATGTCCAATCGACGTCATCGTTCCTTCTAGGGCGTAAACGACACCCGACAAGAAGTTTACAACTTGACGAGACTGCTCTTTCGACATGCGCTGAAGGTTGACGATGACGGCACGATTTTCTTTCAACTGGTCGCCAATATCTTGTGCCTCGGCAAAGACGCGCGGTTCAGCAAGAACGACTTTCGAACGTTCTTTCTTCTTCGTGTTTAGCGCGACGAGGTTGTTCGATGGTTTCGGACGCTCCTCGGTTTTGACGAGCGCATCAGTCGTCGGTTGAGTGTTCGTCTCTGCGACAGCATACTCTTCCCCTTCATACGCGTGATTCGGATCTTCCTCAAGTCCAAAGAAGTCTTTCATTTTGTTTTTGATTGACATAACGGATTCCTCCTTAGAATATATTATTGCACAAGTACGGTCCCAATACGAACAAACGATGCGCCTTCTTCGATTGCCAACTCGTAGTCGTTAGACATACCCATCGACAATTCGTTGCATGGTGCATGTTCGAAGCGATTTGCCGCGACGCGGTCGCGCAATTCGCGTAAAGCACGGAATGTTTCACGGATCACACCTTCATCTTCTGTGAACGGAGCCATCGTCATCAGTCCGATGACCCGAATATGGCGATACTGTCTACAGTTCTCGATGAACGGGATGACTTCCTCTTTTTCAAGCCCATGTTTTGACGTCTCGCCCGATACGTTCACTTGGACGAAACAATCGATGACACGGTCGGACCGTTTGTCAATCTCTTCGGCGAGCGATAATCGGTCGAGCGAATGGATTGCGGCAACATGATCGATGACTTGTCTCACTTTGCGCGTCTGTAGACTGCCGATAAAATGGAACTTGGCGTCCGACGGCATCGCATTGACTTTCTCGAGCAAGCCTTCCGGACGGTTCTCACCGAAATCTCGGACACCTTCTGCGTAAAGCGCGTTCGCGACGTCGACACCGACCGACTTCGTGACCGCGATGAGCGTCACCGCTGTTTCCGATTGAAGGTTCTCAATATTCTGTCTCACTTGTTTGACGTTATCAGCTATGCTCACAATTTCTTCTCCTTGACGAGGACGGCGGCAAATCGACGCTTTGCGTCTCCGTTCCGATACGAGAAAAAGTCTCGATCGGAAGCGGTCGACAAGTTCGACTGCGTGACGTCCATGTTTCTTTCGACAGCGAGTGTCTCATTGACTCGTTGCAATGACAGATTCGCATGACGTTCTGATTCGTTATACACCGAGGCCGCATATGCTTCGGGCGAGACGGCATTGACGGCATCGAGGACACGGCGGTCGACTTCATAATGCTCGGCCGTGATGGCCGGTCCGACGTACATCTCGATGTCGTGTTCCGGAACCCCGAGCCGAGCGAATGCGTCCGCCATCGAAGACACGATATTTCCGACCGTCCCTTTCCACCCGGCATGAGCCATGCCGATGATTCCGTGATCTTTCGCACAAAAGAACAACGGGACGCAATCGGCGAACACGAGAGCGAGTGGCAAATCGGTAGCGGTCGTGACGAGTCCGTCAGTCGCTTGAATCGCCTCATCGTATCGATAGGCGCCTTTGCCCTTGTCCGCTTCGTCGACGGTCGCGACACGCGTCCCGTGCACTTGATCGGCCCAAACCGAATCGATGAGCGACAAGTTTGCTTCGGTGAAGAAACGTTCCCGGTTGGCAATGACTTGTTCCGCATCATCGCCGACGTGCAAACCGACATTGCCTTCATTGTGTCCATCCGTCCGAGTCGTCACATAAGCCAGATAGCGATACGCCTCGGTTTCCCATGTATGTATGAGTTGCATACCAGTCTCCTTTTTTTAGAAAAAGGGGGTGCCGAGAACGGCACCCCCTGTTGTTTAGTTACGGCGTTGTCTTACGAACGCTGGGATGTTGATCGTCTCGTCTGGGACGTCCCCACCATAGACTGGTCTATGGAAGTTCCCTTCTTCTTGTTGAGCAGGTTCAGTCGGTTTCGGTTGAACTTCTTTGTTCGCCTCAGGCTCCGCTTGTTTCTTCGGTTGCTGAAGGAACGGGTTCGTGCCTTGTGACTCTTCCGCAAACTCAGTCGCGATGACAGTGACGATGATCTCCTCGTTCAAGTTTTCGTTGATGACCGAACCAAAGATCAAGTTCACTTCTTCATCAGCGGCACTTTGAACGATTTGAGCAGCCTCTGTTACTTCATACAAGCTGAGGCTGAGTCCACCTGTAATGTTCATCAAGACACCTTTCGCGCCTTCGATCGAAGACTCGAGCAGTGGAGATGAGATCGCCTTTTTCGCTGCTTCGATGGCACGGTTTTCACCAGTCGCCACACCGACACCCATGAGCGCCGATCCTTTTTCCGTCATGATCGTTTTCACGTCGGCGAAGTCAAGGTTGATCAAACCAGGGATGGCGATCAAGTCTGTGATCCCTTGGACACCTTGGCGAAGCACGTTATCCGCTTCGCGGAACGCTTCGATCATCGGCGTGTTCCGCTCGACGATTTCAAGCAACTTGTCGTTCGGGATGACGATGAGTGTATCGACTTTTTCTTTGAACGCTTGGATTCCGTGTTGCGCATGCTGCATCCGTTTGCGTCCTTCGAACATGAACGGTTTCGTGACGACACCGACTGTGAGCGCTCCGATTTCTTTTGAAATCTCAGCGATGACTGGTGCAGCGCCCGTACCTGTTCCCCCACCCATACCGGCAGTGACGAAGACCATATCGGCACCGTCAAGTGCTTCGATCAATTGCTCACGGCTTTCTTCAGCCGCTTTCTTACCGATGTCCGGGTTCGCACCGGCACCAAGGCCGCGTGTCAATTTAGCGCCAAGCTGAAGCTTGACGTCCGCTTTCGACATATTGAGTGCTTGTGCGTCTGTATTGACCGCGATGAACTCGACACCTTGCACTCCGTGCTCGATCATTCGGTTGACGGCGTTTGAACCACCACCACCGACTCCAATTACTTTAATTTTTGCTACGGCGTCAATCGCCTCATCAAAGTACATCATTTCAGGTATCCCCCTACGTAATTTCCAATTGTTAACACATCATCAGCTTACACGCCAAATAATTTTTCCATTAAACGCCCGAATCCATTTTTAGATTCGCGCTCTGTCGTTTCAGGCTCGTCATCACGATCGATGTCGCGTTCTGTCCCGCCAGTTGGTGTCGGAACAGTCACGCGCTCATCTGGCTTCTCAAGTTGCGACTTCGAGACATGATGGTCGCTCATGAGCACATACTTGAGAACACCGACAGCCGTCGCGTATTTCGGATGTCTGACACCAATCGACGAAGGTTGGTAGAGTCTTGTCTTTTGACCCATGACGCGCGTCGCCAATTCCTGGATGCCAGGCAAGGCAGCCGCTCCGCCACAGAGGAGATAACCTCCGCTGAGCGGTGGAACACCTACCTTTTGCACTCTATTCAACACGAGTGTGAACATTTCCTCTATTCGCGCCTCTAAAACGTAACTAATTTCTGTTTGTGGCTCGAATGCCACTTCCCCATTAATATTCGTAAATGAGAATCCTTCAGAAGCATCCGCCATTTCTTCGAGCGCGAGTCCGTATTCTTCTTTCGCCACTTTTGCGTCTTGGTACTTACAGTTGAGTTTATATACCAAGTCTCGCGTCATGTGGTCCCCGCCGACTGGGAGGATATACGAGTAGACGAGATCACCGCGATAAAATACAGAGACGGTCGTCTTTTCGTGTCCGATGTCGACGAGGCCGATCCCAAGGTCGATTTCATCGACGGAAGCAGCACTCATTCCGAGCGCCAAGTTACCGAGTACAAATCCTTCTAGCGTAAGGCCTGCCCGTTCAATCGAACGACGGATGCTATGTAGGACCGTTTTTGAACCCGTTACCATTTTTCCGTGCATCTCTAACCGGTAGCCGAGCATACCACGGGGATCGACGACCCCTGTCTGTTGGTCGACTGTGAACGACGTCGGGATGACATCGATGACGCTCATCTCATCCGGCAAACGCATCACTTGCGCCGAATTGATGACTTCGATGACGTCGACGTCCGTGATTTCTTGGTCTTCTCGTTTCACCGATGCGATCCCATGACACGGGGCAATTTGGATATGTTCCCCTTCGATGGCAACATATACCGAACGAACTTGATCACCGAGCGCCGCTTCGGCATGTTCGACGGCTTGCTTAATGGCTTGAACCGTTTTATCGATGTCGACGACGGCGCCACGTTTTACTCCTGCAGACGGGGCGCACCCCTCCGCCAAAATGTTAAGCGTTCCTCCGAGCAATTCGCCCACGACGAGCTTAATTTCTGACGTTCCTATATCCAATGCGGCAACATAACCGTTCGCTTCCAAAAGGGAAACACCTCCGCGCTTAAATTTCTGTTTCTGAATTTCCGTTACATTGTTACAGATATCCAAAAATATTGATAGGTCCGGCAAGATATCTCACGTCTAAGTTTACAACAAATAACATAGTGAGAAAAGGTAGAATCCTACAAATTAAGCGGTTTTGGGGTGTCAATTCGATTACAAACCATAAAAAAACAGTCCTTACGTGTCTAAGGACTGTAAAAAATCAGATTATTCTTTCGTTTTTTCGTAAGGGACGAAATAAAAGCCTCCGTCCATGACGACGGTTCCGCGTTGACCTTTTGGGATGTTTTCAAAGATATCCCCGTATTTTGAGACGGTTTGGCTCAGTTTGAACGTCGGTGTGAGCAACGTGTTTCCATCGTTCATATAAATCTCATACCGGACTGGTTCATCCTTTTTTTTCGAAAAGACGATTTCAGACATCCGGGCCCGCATCGCGTCATCGACTTGCTCGAGTTCACTTGCCACTTTCTCGAGCTCGGCGACGTCCGTGAACTCACGTAAGAGCGGACCATCCTGCAACTTCTCCGGATCATCGATTTGTCCGGTCGGGTGAAGTGATCCGTCCGCGAGCACGACGACTTCTTCTGAGTCGTTTCGCGAGTAGGCGATCATCTTCTCTTCCTCGACGTCCACGGTGACGATGTTATACCAAGACCGATCGACTTTGACGTCCCGCACTCCCGGGAGTGCGCGAATCGTCTGCTCGATGTCGTTCGGAGAGATGCGAACAATCTTTGAAGACGTGTCGAGATCCGTTCCCTCAAGGACGTAAGCTTCAGTCAACCAGTCGAGTCCGGACACATTCACTGCCTTCACGTCAGAAACCGACGTCTGCATATAGACGACGAGTGCGATGAGCACGGCAAACAAGAGTAGAATCGTCGCCAAGCGTCGATTCGCTTTTTTGCGCCGTTGGTCCTTCATATACGGAATGCGATCTTCCAAACTGCGAACGGTATTCTGACGCGTCTCCATTAACTTCTCTCCTTTATCGGCTTACTTCTTCAACAAGATCGGCGAGTGATTCCGCGGCGTGCGGGAATCCTAATCGTTTCGATGCTGCGGCCATCTCGTCATGGTGATTCAAGACGTGACGGATCGACGCGACGAGCGTGGCGCCTGTCAACGCTTGCTCTTTAATCAGTTCAGCGGCACCGCTCTCGACGAGCGCCGACGCATTTTTCGTCTGATGATCCGCTGTCACGTAAGGGCTCGGGATTAAAATGCTCGGCAAACCGAGCGCAGTCAATTCCGAGATTGTCGAAGCACCGGCCCGTGAGACGACGAGACTCGCACAGGCGAGGAGTTCTGGCATATCGTAGACGTAGGGCAAGATTTGGACGTTATCTGAGCTCGGCGCTTTGGCGACGACATCGTCAAAATGCACTTTTCCGGTCACATATAAGACGTTCACAGGTTCAGTCGCGAGTTCCGGGATCGCCTCGATGACCGCTCGATTGATCGCTTCCGCCCCACGGCTGCCGCCATAGATGAGAACAATCGGTCGTTCGTCAATCCCGTACTCGGTGCGCAGTTTCATCTCGTCTGCCGTTGTCTTCAAGACCTCACTACCCCGTGGATTCCCGATGACTTGCACGTTCGCCCCTGGGAAATGTTGTTCAGAACCGGCGAACGACAGCGCGACACGATCCGCTTTTTTAGACAAAAACTTATTCGTCAGTCCCGGGATGCTGTTTTGTTCATGCAAAATCGTCGGAATACCGAGCAGTTGTGCGGTGAAGACGACAGGCCCGGACACAAAACCGCCCGTTCCGATGACGACGTCAGGTCGGAACGTTTTCATGTCTTTTCGCAATGCGAGAACCGATTGGACGAACCGATAACCCGTCTTGACGTTCTCAATCGAAAGCGACCGTTTCAAGCCACTGATTCGAATCGATTTGAACGGGATACCCGCTCGCGGTACGAGATCGGCTTCAAGCCCGTTCTCGGTCCCGATATAGAGCACCTCTAAATCGGTATGCCGCTCTTTCAACGTATCGAGCAGGGCGAGCGCCGGATAGATGTGACCACCCGTCCCTCCACCAGAAATGATGACTCTCATCGGTTTGCCTCCTCATATGCGTTCACGAGCTTGACGAAATGTTCGCCTCGTTCTTCAAACGTCTTATATTGATCCCAGCTCGCACAGGCCGGCGACAGCAAGATCACGTCGCCTGCAACGGACTGTTCAAACGCGAGCGGCACCGCCTCGTCGAGCGTGGCGACGGCTTGCGCCGGAATGTTTTCTGATTCACTTAACGTTTTGAACCGTTCAGCCGTCTCGCCGTAAGCGATAACAGCTTTCACCCGTTTCATCGCCGGAACGAGTGATGTCAGGTCGGCTCCACGTTCGAGCCCGCCGCATAACCAAACGATCGGTGCTTCGAAACCAGTGAGCGCCGCCTCGGCAGCGACGTTGTTCGTCGCTTTTGAATCGTTGTAGACACTTCGGCCAAGCACACGGCCGAGGCTCTCCGTCCGATGGGCGACGCCGCCGAACGTGCGCAAGACGTGCTCGATATGATCAGTCGGGATGTCAAACGGCTCGATCAACAAGAGCGCGGCCAATACGTTCTCGACGTTATGGGCGCCTCCAAGCGCAAGTTCTGACACCGGCATGATCCGTGCGCCATGCAAAGTGATCCATCCTGAATCGACATGCGCGTCACCGGCTTCATAGCCAAACGTTTGAGCTGAAAGTCCAGTCGGCACTCGCTTCATGACTTCTCGATCCTCACCTTTGACGACGACCCGGTCTGAAGGTGTCATGTTTTGGAACAGATTCGCTTTCGCGTCAGCGTATGATTCAAAGTCCCCGTGATAGTCAAGATGGGCTTCTGACAAGTTGAGCAGTGCTGCCGAGCGGGGATGGAACGCTTCCACTCCCATCAGCTGAAAACTCGATAGTTCGATCACGATCAGGTCGCCCGGCGCGGCTTGCGTCGCGACTTCGATGGCCGGAAACCCGATGTTCCCCGCCACGTGGACGGGACGTTCGCCACCTTTTAACAGCTCATGGACGAGCGTCGTCGTCGTCGTTTTACCGTTCGACCCGGTGATGGCGACAAAATCTGCCTCTGTTGCCAAATAAGCGAGCTCGACTTCCGTATAAATCGGGATGTGACGCGCAATCGCTTCTTCTAGTAACGGGATCTGATAAGGGATACCCGGATTCTTGACGATCAGTTCAGCTTCGTCTAACAGTTCAAGCGGATGCGAGCCGAAGACAGTTTTTACGTTTAGCGCTTCAATCTTTGCCCGCTCTGCTTCTGTTGGCTCACTGCCCGTATTGATCACTACGTCTGCGCCGACCGCCTTTAAATAGGCGGCAGCTGCGATACCGCTCCGAGCCGCCCCGAGTACGAGGACTCGCTTACCATTCCACTGTTGATTCATGTCTTCCACCATCCATTACATGAGAAGTAACGACAATACTGCCGTGATCAAGCTAATTCCACTGAACGTCAATACGATGCGCCATTCTGACCAGCCGACCATCTCGAAATGGTGGTGGATCGGACTCATCTTAAAGATTCGTTTCCCCGTCGTTTTAAACGAGATGACCTGCAAAATGACACTGAGCGTCTCGATGACAAAAATAATACCGACGAAGACGAGTAATAATTCAAGTTTCAACATGAGGGCGAGACCAGCGACCGCTCCGCCTAAAGCGAGCGAACCCGTGTCACCCATGAAAATTTTCGCCGGGTATTTGTTAAAGACGAGGAACCCAAGGAGTGCTCCGACCGTACTAAACGCAAACCAAGCGATGCCGACTTCATCTTGTCCTAACGCATAAATTCCAAAGAACGCAAACGTCGGGATGGCCGAGAACGAAACGAGACCGTCCAAACCGTCCGTCAAGTTGACGGCGTTCGAGAAACCGACGAGCCAGAAGATGACGATGGCGATGTAGAACCAGCCCGTATCAAACGCGATCGATGTGAACGGAATGCTGATTGTTGTGTCGAGCCCGCCGCCAAGCGATAAGAACCAAACGAACAACACCGAGACAATGATTTGGCCAATCAACTTTTGGAGCGATGTCAATCCAAGGTTGCGTTTGTTGACGACTTTAATGTAGTCGTCAAGGAATCCAATGATCCCGAACGCGAGCGTGACGAACAAGAGCGTCCCGAATCCGGCGACCGCTTCTCCAAACACGATCGAAACGAGAAAGCCGACAAGAAGTGCGAGCAGGATGACGATCCCGCCCATCGTCGGTGTCCCTGATTTCTTTTGGTGCCAATCCGGACCCTCGTCCCGGATCTCTTGACCAAACTTTAAGTTACGAAGCGCCGGGATGGCCCGCGGCATGACGACCAATACGGTCAATAATGAGCTGATTAAGACGATTAAACTGATTAACATATTCGTACCTCACTACTCTATTTATTGGACTAAACGCTCAAGCGCAAGTCCTCGCGATGCTTTTAACAATATCACAGTCTGTGGCCGTTGATAACTGCTGAGGAGTGCTTTCGCTTCCTCTACCGTTGGGACCATCGTCACATTCACGCGCGGGTCACTGATCCCTTGTGCGATCCATTTCGCTTTGTCGCCGATCAGCACGCAATCGGTCACAGGCGCCGTGATGACGCGGCCGACACTCTCGTGCTGGGCCTGTTCATCTGTCCCGAGCTCGTACATATCCCCGAGGACGAGGACACGACGGCTAAAGCCTTCTAACGTTTTCACCGTCTCGATGGCGGCAATCATCGATGTCGGGCTCGCATTGTAGGCGTCATTGATCAAATGCGCGTCACCGAACATTTGCTTCTCCATCCGCATCGATGTCAATTGAACCCGATTCAGACCGCGTTGGATCGTCTCGTGATCAAGACCTAATTTGAGTCCGCACGCAATCGCATATGCCGCATTCCGGATTTGGTGGGCTCCGAGCACTTTTAACTCATAAAACTCGTGATTATAGCGGAAAATCGAGGCGTCAAACGTCGCTTCGACGACTTCAAGTTTCCCATCTGCCGTCGCGTCGTAACCGACTCGGTAACCTTCGTTGGCCAAAAGCGGCTCGTCGGCATCGACGATGAGCACCCCGTCCGGTTTGAGCCCGGCTTTAATCTCAAGTTTCGCTTTAGCGATCCCTGAGCGACCGCCGACTTGTTCGCCGTGCGACTCGCCGATGTTCGTCACGAACGCGACGTCAGGCTTGGCAAGCTTCGATAACAACTCGATTTGCCCGAATCCGTTCATCCCCATCTCGAGCACCGCGACTTCCGTGTCACGAGGCATTCGCAGTACGGTCAGCGGCAGACCGACGTCCGAGTTGAAGTTTCCAGCCGTCTTGTGCGTTTTGAACTTTTCCCCGAGAACGACGGCAACCATGTCTTTCGTCGACGTCTTGCCGTTTGAACCGGTGATCGCGACCACGAACGGATCGATTTCAGCCAAGTATCGTGCCGCCGCTTCTTGCAGCGCCTTTAGCGGTGACTCGACCGGAATCGCCACAACCCCTTCCGGCAGCGGACGCCCCTGCTCCCAAAACGTCACGATTGCGCCTTTTTGGACGGCCGCATCGATGAAGTCGTGGCCATCGACGCGAGCCCCGATGATCGGCACGAACAATCCGTCCTCATTACCGTCCCTCGAGTCGGTCGCGACATGACGGACCTCACGTGTGTCGTCCGTCTCCATCCCAAACCAAGAAGCAAGTGTTTGTATCGTTAACTGTTCCATCCTTATTTCCTCCTGTGACAAAGGAAAAGAGAGCCGAGGCCCTCTTCATCCCTATGCGTTAGTTCGACGGTGATTGGAGCCTCACTTTGAGTGTCGCCCCGTTCTTGACCGGCTTGCCTTTCCCGATTGACTGGGAAGTGACAAAACCCGTTCCGTCTATTTCTAAATTCAATTGATAGAGCGTCGCCAATCGTTTCGCATCACGAAGCGACCAGCCTGATAGGTTCGGCATCGTGAACGAGTCCTCCGTCTTCAACAGGAGGCGCTCCCCGACGACGTACGATTGCCCTTCGACCGGGCTTTGAGCGACGACATCGTCCCCGCTACCGAGTAAGATCGGTTCGAACGAAGCGGCTTTCGCCTGCTTGACCGCCTCATCACGACCAAGCTCGACGTATGTTTCCGTCGTCTTCGTCGACGCATCGATTGTTTTTGTTTGTTTTTCCGGTTCGACGCTTCGATAGCGCAACGCCACGTCCATGACATCCTTGAACAGCGGCGCCATGATGCGCGGACCCGTCGTCGACGAGTCGCCGTTCGGTCGGTCGACCGCAATATACATGACGAGTTCCGGATCATCTTTCGGTGCCATTCCGACGAACGAGTGGATGTACTGACCGCTCAAGTACTTCCCATTTTCGGCAATTTGAGCCGTCCCGGTTTTTCCGATGACGCGATAATTATCGAGCGCATACAGTTGACCGGTTCCGAGATCACTATTGACGACACCGTCGAGTGCTTCGCGTGTCAGCTTGGCCGTTTCTTCCGTGACCGGTTGACCGACAGTTTTCGGATTGGTCGTCCGAATCGTCTCGCCCGTTTCACGGTTGACGACTTTTTTAATCACGTACGGTTGTTTCATCGTCCCATCGGTCGCAATCGCGGAAGTCGCTTGTAGGATTTGCATCGGTGTCATCGCCGTCGATTGTCCCCATGCTGTGATCAACACGTTCATCGGGCTATCGAAGTCGTATTGACTGTTCACTTCTCCCGGCAAATCGACGCCTGTTCGTTGGTCGAACTTGAACGCCTTGAAGTAATCTTCGTATCGGCCGAGTCCGAGTCGTTCATTCGCTAAAATCGAGAAGGCGACGTTCGAAGAGTGCCAGACGCCTTCCACCATAGGAATCGTACCCCATCCAGTGACGTTATAATCATTGAACACCGTCTTGCCATACTTGTAAGACCCGGATTTATACAGCTCGTTCGGGTTGTAAACACCTTCATTGATCGCTGCGGCGAGTGTGAAGATTTTCATCGTCGAACCCGGCTCAAAGCGAGATGAGACAGAGAAGTTGCTGTAAGACGTGATCTCACGGGTATTCGGATCAAAAGACGGACGATCGGACAAGGCGATGATCTCACCAGTCTTTGGATCCATGATGATCGCCGTCGCATTTTTCGGTTTATATTCTTTATACAGTTCATCCATTTTCGTATCAAGCAGTTGTTGGATGCGATGATCGAGCGTCAACTGGACGTCCGCCCCGTCTTCCGGGTCGATTTTTAGTTGTTCATCGCTCGACACGAGCTGTCGGCCTGCTAAATCTTTCTCGAAACGATATAAACCGTACGATTCACTCAGCACGTCATTGAGCGATTTTTCGATTCCAAGTTCTCCGACGAGTTCGATGCGCCCATTTTGATCAATCTTTTGGGCGTAGCCGACGACGGATGAAGCAAAGACTTTATTCGGGTAATAGCGTTTCGGTTCTTCCACGAACGTGATGCCCGGAATCTCAAACGCATCGATCGCTTCTTTTTGTTCGACCGTCAAATCCCGGCCCGGTACCCCGAACTCAATTTGACCGCGATCGACATTTTGTTCGAGCCGTTTCAAAATATCGGCTTCGGTCATCGGGATGACCGTCGCAAGCTCTTTAGACGCGTCCTTGAACTCGTCAGGCAAGAGCGTCTTGTTTTCGACCCGCTCTCCCCCTAACTTCAAGACCGCGACAATCCGGTAGGACGGGATATTGATCGCAATCGGTTGCCCGAACCGATCAAAAATCTCTCCACGCTCCGCCTTAAGTGTACTGACAGCCTTCCAGCGCTCTTCTTCAGCGAAAGCGAGCATGTTCTCCCCTTTGTACGTCTGAAAGACGGACAAGTAGAGGAACCAGCCAACAAAAAATAAAAAGAGTGGTGTGAAGCAAACGATCGCCACCCACGCCACTCTTTTTTTACTCTGTTGTAGAGAATTCATCAGTCGATCACCAAAACATTCTTTTCATTGAACTGCATGCCGAGCTTGTCAGCAATCGCATAAATTCTCTCAGGTGAGCTTAGTTGGGCAATCTCATACTTCAGTTCTTCATTCTCTTTCGAGATCGTGTTCATCTCTTGGTTGATGACAGCCGTATCTCGCATAATATTGTACGCTTCGTTATGTTTCGACACCGTGATGCCACCGAACAAGACGACCGAGAAAATCATCGTCGGGTACAGGATGGATTCGAACAAGGTCAACGTACGTCGTTTCGGAGCTGGTATTGGTCGTTCTTGCGGAATCGGATTTCGATTCGGTGAAATTTGAGGCTGCAGAGCCTTGCGGGCAGCTTCTGGCATCAGGTATCCCTCCTACGTACAATCTATTTTTGTTTTTCAGCGATCCGAAGTTTGGCCGACCGGGCCCGGCGGTTGTCTTCAAGTTCGTTATCTCCGGCAGTGATCGGCTTGCGTGTGATCAGCTTCAATTCCGGTTCGAACTCTTCTGGGATAATCGGCAATCCTTTTGGCAACTGTGGATACTGGCTCTTCTCTTTGAAAACCTGCTTACAGATGCGGTCTTCAAGTGAATGGAACGTGATCACACAAATCCGTCCACCGATGGCGAGCATGTCAATCGCGTCTTGGACGGCACGATCGAACACGTTCAATTCGTCGTTCACAGCGATGCGGATCGCTTGGAACGTCCGTTTCGCCGGATGGCCGCCTTTGCGTCGCGCCGGCGCCGGAATTGCGTCTTTAATCAATTCGACGAGTTCGAACGTCGTCTCAATCGGCTTGACGGCACGGGCTTGTTCGATTTTACGCGCAATCTGTTTCGAGAACTTCTCTTCCCCGTATGTAAAGAAAATGCGGGCGAGGTCCCCGAACGGCCATTCGTTGACGACGTGATACGCCGAAAAATCTCGTGACCGGTCCATTCGCATATCGAGCGGAGCATCAAAATTATAGCTAAAGCCGCGTTCTGCCTCATCTAACTGTGGTGAAGAGACACCGAGGTCAAATAATACTCCATCGACTTGTGTCACACCTCGTGCCGCTAACTCATCTTTCAGATGGACGAAGTTGCTCTTTATAAACGTAACCCGGTCCTCATATGGAGCCAAACGCTCAGCGGCGTGCGTGAGTGCGACATCGTCCTGGTCGAAGGCGTAAAGATGGCCCGTCGTCAGGCGTTTCACAATCTCTTCGCTATGACCGGCTCCCCCTAACGTACAATCGACGTAAATTCCGTCCGGTTTGATGTTCAGTCCATCAACAGACTCCATTTTTAAAACCGTTTCATGCTCAAACATACAAAAACCCTCTCAACCTACATTTTTCAACTAGTTTATTACATTTACTTTATCATAAAAATGTCAAGCTACGCATTGGTTTTTAGCGAAAATAGGAAACAAAAAGGTAACAAACAAAAAATGGTTCTCCAAACAAGTGGAGAACCTCGATCATTTACGATTTCACAATCAGATTTTGACTAAACAGCGCTCCCATTCCGCCTGTTCATAGGCGGCGCGTAACCGAACGAATAAATCGTCTCCGTGACGATTCATCAGTGGGACCATCGACCAGATCCGCTCTTGCGGTGCGTCCATCGGCAGCAAGCGTGTCGACAGATGGATCCGGCGTCGATTCAAACGATACTGCTCGCGCTTCGCCTCGGCCCGCATCTCGTCAGCGAGACGGTCAAGGATATGCCGCGCGTTCGTCTCAAAGCGATGCCCGCGCTTTCCTGCCTCATGCCCGATTGCTTCAGACAGCGTGCGGTAGGCATACAGACTTTGGTCAAACGACTCGTCATCGAACGAATGGTCCGGGAGCGGATTCGTCAAGTAATCGACGAGCGTGGTCCCTTCTTGAGCGAGTTTTTTCTCGTCGTTCGTCGACATGACAACAGCGCCAAGTCTCGGGATCAACAACGGCATCTTCCAACCGAATACATGAAACAACGGACGAAGTTGGAGCCAATAGGCGATTTCACCCGGACCGGCGACGTATGCGAGCGTCGGGAACAAGTAATCTTGCATGAGCGGCCGGGAGACGACGTTATTCGAGAACCGTTCGGGATGCTCGTCAATTTCGTGTAACAGTTCCGCCTCCGTGAAGCGGTGACCGCGTTTCGTCGTGAAGACATCTCGTTCTTTCGTCAACAATTCACGCGTCCCGTCATGATAAAACACGTGGGCCGCATCGCGGTTCAGTTCTACGGACGGCATGCCGTCCTCGAATGAGTCGCGGAGCACTTCGTGCATGCGGTCGTGTTGCACGATCAACTGTTTGAACGCCTCACGTTCGAGCCGACGTACGTCAGGCTGATGCGGGTCGAACAGGAGAAAATCGTTCCCGACGAAACGTCGCATCATCTTCCCAAAAAATTGTGCGAACGAATGACTCGCTTGGAGTAAGGCGACAAGCTCACGATAAAGCGTCGCCGTATGGACAGTCTCTGTCTCCGACACGAACAGACGTTGCAACATTTGGACGAGTTCGATTTTGAGACGGTCGAATTCGAGTTCTCCGACCGATGCTTTCCCTGCGAGCGGAACGGTCGATAACGCTTCTTTCCGCAGTTGCCGTGACAACGGCTGGGGGGCGTACACATGGTTGATCTCGGCGAAGTCATGATCCTCGGTCGCCATCCAAAAAATCGGGATGACCGGCTTACCGAGCACGGCCTCCGCCTGTTTCGCTCGTTTGAGCACGGTTAACAGCTTATACACCGCAAACAACGGGCCCCCGAAGACGCCGACTTGCTGTCCGGTCACAATCGTGAACGCCTCGCCTTTCGCGAGCGCGTCGAGTTTTGAGTCAAGCACGTCCGAGAGCGGACCGTGAACCGTCTGTTGCGCCCGAAGAATCTCTGCTAACGATTCCAGATGCGGGTATGAGCGTCCTTCAAGCTCGCTCGCTCGAGCTTCGAGCTCGTCCATTCCTTTATAGTCCAGCCACTTCGTATATCCCGCTTCGATTTGGATCATCGGGGAAGATGGACTGTACATGGCGTCTAGCGACTCTATCCTCACGTATAACGACTTCCTTTCAAACGGTCAATGAATCATTTCATTTGCGACACCGAGCGTGAACAACACGGCGTGTAACGGGACGAGTAGTAAAAATAACAATCGCCAGCCGTGTACGAACATTTTTGTATATAAGACTTCTTCGTGTCGGACTCGCTGCCAAATCGCATTTGCCGGAAAAATAGCGCAGCAGACGGCTAAGAGCAACCAAAAGACGTCGTCCCCGACGAGTGTCTCTAATAGGACCGCACACGCATAAAACCAGAGGAACACTCCGGCATCGCAGACAAGTTTAAACGTATTGACCGATTTCGGCATGATTTTTCTAAGTATCATATACACCATAAACCATATGACAAGCGGAAATGAAACGATATACACTAACACGATGCGCTCGCTCCTATTATCAATTTTTGCATGAGTGGGATGACCGTCAGTTTTCGGCCTCTGTCCTCGGCCCGTTTCAAGAGCGGGGTCAAGATGGCATCGACCTCGGTCATACGTCCGGCCTCGATATCTCGAAGCATCGAAGAGCGGTTTTGAGCTGTCTTCTCGATGATCGTCTCAATATATGTATAAGGCACGAACTGATCGAACAGCGGTGTCAGCTCCTCATAGATCGCTTGCGCGACTTCGCGGCAAGGCGGCTCGGCGACGGCTCCGTTCGGGACGCGACAAAGTGCGGTGATCGGATTGATGATCGCGTTCGCAAACAACTTTTCAACGACGACTTGTTCGATATCCGCTTCCCACACGACTTGGAGCGGCGAGGCGATGAACGTGAGCGGCTGTAGAGCATGCAAGCTCCCGATCCGAACTCGGCCGAGACCGCTATGGTTAATTCGATTTTCGTCTCGCGTCACCCCGTGCTCGATGACGCCTAAGTGGAACCCTCGTTCCCGAGCGTACTCGAGATGGGCAATCCCGTTCGAGCAGATGAACACAGGGACGTCCCCGGTAAGCCGTTCTGTCGCCGCGCGCACTTGGTGCGCTTTCGTCGTCACGAAAAAAACGTCCGCTTCCGTCTCGTTGAGTGTATGTACCGGTTTGAGCGGGACAGCGACGGTCCCCTGCGTCATACCGGCTCGTTCGATTATGACGTCTCTCGTTTCTTCGCCTCGACCGTACAAGGTGACGCTATAGTCTTTCGCGAGTAACGACGCCATCAACATCCCGACAGCCCCGTTCCCGATAATCCCAATTCGTTTGATCGGCTTCATTCGCTATCCCTCCACAAACAGTGTGCACAAAGAATTTTACCACAATCTGTTTCCAGGACCACACAATTAAAAAAAGAAGCGATCTCCAAGGAGACCGCTTCTTTTCGCATTATTTGCTTGTTACTTCTTTACCGTTGTAATGTCCGCAAGATTTGCAAACACGGTGTGAAAGTTTCATGTCGCCACAGTTCGGGCACTCGTTCATACCAGGTACGTTAAGTTTGAAGTGAGTACGACGAAGACGTTTGCGAGTTTTCGACGTTCTACGGAATGGTACTGCCATCGTTGTCCACCTCCTTGAAAAGTTAGCCGTTCTCGTCCTCTTTTTTAGAGAACAAGTCAGCAAGGCCCGCGAGGCGCGGGTCAATTTTTGGTTGGTCGTCCGGCTGTTCGTCAATGAGAGACCAGCCTTCCCCTTCAACCTGAGTTTTGTCTGTTTCGTTCCCGAAAATTTGAATCGGGACTTCTAACATGATGAGCTCTTTTACGATCGGTCGCAGATCAATCGTATTTCCTTCTGGCAAATTGACATCATCGAATTGCTCCGTATAACGCCCATTCTCCAAAAAGAAAGGCTCGAGCGATTCAATATCAAATTCAAAGACGACATCCTCTAACGTACGCGCATCTGGCAACGTCAGGTCCCCTTGAACCTTCAAATTGAATGTAACTTGATTAGATGTGAACGACGCATCCCCGTGCACATGCACCGGGCGAATCGAACGGATATCCGGATGGAGCTGAGTAAGCTCTTCGAGTTCAACCATCTCATCGATGGAAAAACTGTCATCCTGGTTTCGTAGCTTAAGTAGCTGTGCAATAGACCACTTCATCCGAATCACCTCAATTGCAACAATATGAATTATAGATAGGCCAACTTGTTTTGTCAATGTTTTTTCTTTACACTAAAATCAGTTGGCGACGGCGCTTTGCCAAAGCGTACTTACCTATCTTACACCAATCCAATCGACAATGCAAAGGAGTAAATTTATGAAAAAGACGGCCATCATCGCGGAGTACAATCCGTTCCATAACGGACATCTCTATCAGGCAAAAACAGCTCGAATCGAAACGGGTGCCGACGCCATGATCGCCATCATGAGTGCCCAGTTCACACAGCGCGGTGAACCGGCTGCTTTTGACAAGTGGAGCCGGGCAGCGGCAGCAGTCAAAACAGGGGCGATCGACCTTGTGATCGAACTGCCGACTTGTTACGGCGTCCAACGCGCCGACCGGTTCGCGAGTGCGGCTGTCGCCATCGCGGAACAAATCGGATGCCAAACGCTGTCGTTCGGCAGTGAGAGCGGCGACGCCGATGCGATCCTGCGCGCGGCACACGCTGGCATCGAAGCGTCACCCGCCTATCACGACGCGCTCCAACACGCCTTAAAAGCAGGCAAGTCATCCGCCAAAGCATCGAGCGAGGCGTTTGCGGCCCTTTATCCAACTTTTGATTTGACGCTCCCAAACAACATTCTCGCCTATCATTACGCGAAAGCCGCTCGCACCATCTCACTCCATACCGTAAAGCGTCTTGGGGCCGGTTATCACGATACAGGCGTCTCGGACGTCATGTCGGCAACGGGCGTCCGGGCCCACTATCTCGAGACCGGGAGTGTCCGGGCTGTCCCAGAAGCGACACGGGCGTTATTCCAGCAGACGTCGATGGCCCACTGGTCGCTCTATTGGCCTGTCTTGCAATTCAAGTTACGGACGATCCCGAAGTCAGAGCTCGAACAACTCGTCGGCATTGACGCTTCGTTGTCCCCTCGCTTGATCGAAGCCGGTCTCGCACCGACGTTCGAACAAGCTATGGGCGGTCTGTTGACGCGACGCTATACACGTACCGCCATCCAGCGCGCTCTCGTCTCGGTCCTCATCCATTGGAAACGTGACGAACTTCCGGAACGATTTGACGAAGTCCCATACGTCCGTCCGCTCGCATTCAATGCGATTGGCCGTAGCGTCTTGAAAGACATAAAAAAAACGGTCCCGCTCGTCAGCAAGTACCAGTCTGATTTAGCGTTCGAAGCTCGTGTGACCGAGGCGTACCGGTTACCTCTCGGCAACCGGTCACTGCTCGAGCATATGCAAACCCCTCAATTCATCGACTCCAAATAATCGATGGCGTTCTCGACCGTTTCGACCGGAACGACTGCAATATCGCTCTCGATCCGGTCGAGTGATTCCAGCGCTTCATCATAATTCGAACCGGCCGGCACGAAGAACACCGAGGCACCGGCTCGGTCAGCCGCGACGATTTTTTGCCACGCCCCACCGATCGGACCGACGTTTCCTTCTTCATCGACCGTACCAGTACCGGCAATCGTCTCACCGCCCGCCAAGTCACCCGGCGTCAACTGATCATAAATCTCTAGCGTGAACATGAGCCCGGCCGAGGGCCCCCCAACGTTCGTCAGTTCAAACGTGACGTCCGGTTCTGTGCGCACATCTTGCACCGGCAGTGGCTCATAAATCCCGAGACCGACACGGCTCCCGCTCCGGTCGAGCGGTTGAACGAGTGTCTTCACGACACGTTCCCGTCCATCCCGTTCGAGCGTGATCGTCACTTCATCGCCCGTCTCGAACGCCGAGACGCGATCGATGAAATCAAGACGTGACGCGAACGATTGGCCGTCAAGCGCTGTAATGACGTCACCTGGTTTAAGGACGTTCGCCGCGAGCGACCCGGTGATTGGAGCCGAGACGTACATGCCGTCAAACGTGACGGTCACGTCCTCTTCGGCTAGACCGTACGCGTATTGGATGGCTGCTTGCTGCGACGATGACATGAGCAGCTGCTGTCTTCGCTCGTAATCGTCTTCCCCTTCGCCGTCATACAAATAGCGACTAGACGGACTCGCTTCCGTGAACGGCGTGAACCAGCTCCCGACGAGCCAAAGCGGTGTCGCCCGTCGTTGCGAGATCGTGACCATCATCAGTTCACCCGCATCTTTCGTCCCGTCTTCAACCGTCATAAAGTTTTCGATGGTCGTCGCTTCGCCCGGATACGTGATGTAATAAGGTAACGGGGCAAATAGAAAGATGAGCACGGCGACGAGGATACCGAAGCCGATCTTCAGCGGCTTCATTGCTGTTGACTCACTTCATATTTTTTCCGAAGTGCCTGTTCGACTTGTTCGGGAACGAGTTCAGCGACCGAGGCGCCGTATTTGGCGACTTCTTTCACGATCGACGAACTAAGGAACGAGTATTTGCTATTCGTCATCATAAACAGCGTCTCGACGTCCTCGTTTAACTTCTTGTTGATCGAAGCGATCTGAAGTTCGTATTCGAAGTCAGAGACGGCCCGAAGACCGCGGACGATCGTCGCTGCTTCTCGTTTAGCGGCATACTCGACGAGCAGCCCGCCAAACGCGTCCGCTGACACGTTCGGTAAATGCGATGTCACTTCCCGAATGAGCGTGAGCCGCTCTTCGACGTTGAATAACGGTGCCTTGCTCGAGTTTTCGAGCACCGCGACGATCACTTCATCAAAGATGGCTGCCGCCCGCTCAATAATATCTAAATGTCCGTTCGTAATCGGGTCAAAGCTCCCCGGGCAAATCGCGATCCGTTTCATATGTTCACTCCTCGGTCGTTGCGTACTCGTAAAGGCTGATCGTAATAACAGACGAGTAGCGTTGAACCTTAATTTTTTCGAGCAGACCGACCCGATCCGGCAACGTCGTCTCGCTGCCATGTTCGCAGACGACGACGCCGTTGTCTGTCAACAGTCGGTTCGATTCAATGAGTTGTAAAAACGATTCATGTTCTTCCTCATGGTACGGCGGGTCCATGAAGATGAGTTTAAACGACCGCCCCGCCTCGGCGAGTTGGTCGAGGACGGCCCGCGCGTCTTGCCTTTGAACCGTCGCCTGTGCCTCGTAACGCGTCGCCCGTAGATTGTCCTGTATCGTTTGAATCGCCTTCCCATGACGATCGACGAAGACGGCACGGTCGCACCCCCGTGATAACGCCTCGATCCCGAGACCGCCACTCCCCGCGTAAAGGTCGAGGGCATCCCCCCCGGCGAAGTAAGGGCCGATGATATTAAACAATGATTCTTTTACTTTATCTGCCGTCGGTCGTGTCGTCGACCCTGGGACCGCCTTTAGGCGCGTCCCTTTTCGTTCTCCTGAAATGACTCGCATCGTTGATCCTCCATTAGAAAAGATGAAGGCGTCACCACCTTCATCTCGCCCGTTTATTTCTGCTTTGGCTCGTACGTCTCGGCAATGAAAGGCCGTTCGCTCCGAACGACCGCGTCGACGAATGGCAAGGCACTGATTTTCTCGATGATCGTCTCATGGTCTTCTAAGTCCGTATATAAAAAGGCGTACTTCTCACGCTTCGAGACGTAATATAAGTTTGCGTAGCGACGCAGTGCTTTCACTTGTTTGAGCGACTGCACGTAAACGACGAGTCCGATTCGACCTTTTAACTCGAATGATTCAGCCAGCACATCCACAACTTCCGCCTCCTCCGCCACAGCTTCCGCCACCGGAACAGCCACCCTCATCGAAGAACGGGTTGCCGGTAGGGACTTTGATTTTTGGAGATACCGAGAACGCCAACAGCTCACTCACTTCTCCGAGTAACTTATCCAAGTTACGTTCCGCCTTTTTGAAGGCGGCCACTTCCGGTTGCACGTCGAGACGACGCTTCACGAGATGCATCTCTTTTTTGATACGATCGTGATCCGGGTGATGTTTCCCGAACCGTTGCACGTACTCATAATCTTCTTTCATTCGTAAAAATTCCCGTTCGACTTCCTGGGCTTCTTTCGAGCGAGCGCGAGCTTGTTTTGTCGCGATATATGTTTGGAACGATTCGCTCGTCTCGATCAAGGCAGTCAATGCTTCTGTTTGATCGAGCAAATCAATCGTCTGTTCAGTAATAATCATGGCTTTCACCCTTTCTGACATGATTTTACCACAATTGATTCCCTCTGTGAGCAATCGGACTTATAATTGAACGTGACGTAAATGCAGAAAGGAAGTGAACCACCGCTTCGTGCGGTGTACAATGAAAAAAGTCTCGTTTAACATGATTCGCTCGGCCGGTATGAAAACCGACTATGCGAAACCAGAATATTATTATGATCAGCTCGATAAAGTCCGGGCGGCCGATCTCGTCCTCTTCCCGGAGTACTGGATGGTCAACTCGATCATTTACGGGTTGAACAAACCGATCTTCCCGTCTCCGGCGACGTACCACCTCGGGCACGATAAAATCGAGATGACACGCGCTTTCACAGCGACGTTCCCGCATCGCATCCCGAAGACGTTAATTTACGGGAAGAACCCGTACACGATCGAACGCGTCATTGAAGAGTTCGAATACCCGTTCGTCGCCAAGACCGCCAAGTCCTCGATGGGTCAAGGCGTCTGGCTCATTAAAAATGAACAAGAATGGCTCGAATACGTCGACAAACACGAGACGTTTTACGTCCAACAGTTCATCCCGAACGACCGCGACCTGCGCATCATCGTCATCGGCGAAGAAGTCGTCGGTTCTTATTGGCGCGTCAGTGAGGCCTTTTTAAACAACGTCGCCCAAGGTGCCCACTTCTCGTATGACGATATCCCAGGTCACGTCGTGGAAGAAGTGCTCTCGATCGCAAAGACACTTCACATCAATCACGCCGCGTTCGACGTCATCGTCTCAGGGGATAATTTTTACATTTTGGAATTCAACGTCTTCTTCGGTTCAGAAGGATTGATGCCGCTCGGCGTGAGACTTCCCGACAAGATTGCGGCGTATCTCGAAACGATGTCTTGACCGTTCATCTTTTTTTCACAATTTGAACACACGTTATTCCAAGAACGTTTTCGAATATGATATGATGACATATGAGGTTTATTAGGGAAAAGGGGGATTATGATGAAATTTGAGCAGTTCCACATCGAGGGAAAAGAGATCCGCTTCGGTTTGCTCGAGACGATCATGGATCATCATCATTTCATCCGTGAAGGCGCTTGGGACTATGAGCGTGCGACGTATGATATGAAGTACGAGAAGCAATCGACGGGCGAGACGTTTTACCTGCGCTTGCCGGTTTATGCGATTGAAGGCCAAATCGAGGACCGTCATGCGGTCGTTAAAATGGTGACACCGATTCTCGGGAAACATTACTACCCGCACGGCGTCGAGTACGACGAAGAGTTCCCAGAAGAAATCGTTCGCGACTGTGAGCGCCGATTGGCGGCACTCGCCGAGACGTTAGAAGTCTAACCCCTTTCATAACTGAAAGGGTTTTCTTATGGCCACTCAACAAAAATGGAGAACCCGCTGTGGGTTCTCCATTTTTACATACACTTAACGACTTGCAATGACGTTTAGCGTCACGTCGACTTGTCCGAGCAATAGATCGAACTGGTCGCGGACGTAGAGGTACAATCGCTCTGCCTCGCTGAGCGAGACGGGTGCGCTCAGTAGATAATCGTACCGCTCTTTCGAGAGCGACACGATTTTCACTTCACGCAATCCGAATTCGATCGCGCTGCACGCAATCAAATCCTCGATCGCCCGCTCTGCAATCGTCACATCTCCGTATGAATAATCGTTTCCGATGACAGCCATCGTATCGTTCATCTTCTTCACTCCTTTTCTGCAACGAGCACCAACACGTCCTCCATAATGGTTTCGATGTCGACTGGTTTTTCTCCTGTCGTCGCCATTTGCGCGACTGCACGAACATCGTGGTGACGGTCGATGATATACATCGTCGTCGCGTGGGTGACAAGTCCACTATTCGCTTTCGAATAATAGAACTGAAGCTGACGAGTGATCCGGTCGATGTCGGCTTTGTCACCGGTCAACATCTTCCATCCAGTTGGCTCAGCTTGGAACGCCGCTCCGTAGTTCTCAAGTACCGGGATCGTATCGACTTCCGGGTCGACCGTGATGGCGACGAGTTCGACGTCAGTACCGTACAAGTCGTTCGCCTTCAAGTCTTGCTCGAGTTTCATGAAGTCGCGTAGCGTGAGCGGACAAATGTCGGGACAGTTCGTATAAAAGAACGTGACGATTTTGACTTTGCCGTTATCTGAGTTATACGGTTGGCCATCGAGCGCGTTCGTCAACGTGAACGGGGTCGGCTCTTGGATGACCGGCAAATCATCTTCTTTGAAGAAGAGGAAATACGAAGCCGCTCCGATAGCGATCAAAATGACGACCGTCAACCCGACCGTCAAGTAACTATTCCGTTTCATGCTCATCCCCCTCTCTTCGGTCATCCTCCGATGATGGCCCGGAAGACGTTCGTCGTCTCACCCGGTTCAAACGCCACATAGAGAAGAACATAGACCATCACACCTGTAATGGCTGTGAAAAACCAGACGACTGATGCTTTCGGTCCGATTTTACGATGTTTCTCGATCTTGTTTTTATAGCCAAGATAGAGTGTGATCAATCCGAGGATACCACCTGTCGTCGCCAGGATGATGTGGAAAATCATGAAAGCGAGATAGTACGGCTTCACTGAGTCCGGACCTCCGAATGCGGTATTCCCAACAAAGATCGTCCGCGAGACGTAAAGGATAAAGAACGTCGTCGCCGCGACGGCAGCTGCTGTCATGACTTTCTTATGCTTTTCAATATTGCGGCGGTCGCGCGCGATAATCGTCCAGCCGATCGCGACCAAAATCGCACTGATTACAATGAATGTCACACTAATTAAGGCAAGATAGTTCATCGATGTTTCCCCTTTGACTTAGTTCATTTTTTCTCTTTCGGTTCGTTCGGTGTGAATGACATGCCTTCGTCAAGCGCGAGCGATTTCGTTCGGCGTACCCAACCGAAGAACGTCCAGCCGAAGAAGAAACCGTACACGACTTCCTGCCCAAGCTTCATCAATACCCCGCCGAAGCGCTGGTCTTCGAGAGCGCTGTTCGTCGCACCCATCAAGGCGTTTAAGTCAAGACCGGACACGTCACCGTTCGGCATACAGTATCCGAGCACCGTCGCGAACGTCTCAACGTCCGTATAGGCGTCATAGAGAATTCCTTGACTGAAGATGATGAACGCACAAGCAGGCGTCAATAGCACGCCGTTTGCGATGATGTACACCATCCGTTTCAAATCGGACATCCCCTCTTCTTCATCCGAGAGGAACGGGGCGATGACCGGATACCACATCGTCAAACTGAAGACGACGAGAGCCCCGTGAAAGATGCGATGCACCCCGTAGTTCGTTAACACGTAATCAAAGATGAATGGCATGTGGTAAAACGTAAATAACGCGTTGAACAACACGAGCGCGATCAGCGGTTTTGTCATAAACTTGAGCGCCGCCCCGATCACTTTATAACTAAATAATTTTTCAAATACCCAATACGGCAATCCGTAAATGACGAGCGCCGGAGCTAACACGTAGACGAGCACCATCTGCAACATATGCACCGAGAAGATGATGTGCGCGAGCACGTCGACTGGACTACCAAATCCGATGTAATAGAGCACGATCGCAAACAACATGCTGAACTTTTGTAGCAACGTGGTCGACTCGTACCCTCGTTTCGCCATTCTCTCTGTGACGAACGCATAGAGGACGTACAACCCTACCATCAACAATCCGAACAACGGACTCCAAAGCGTTGTCCATTCGAACTGTTTGAGTAGCTCTGATGTATTCCAGAGCATCCCTTCACCCCTTTTCTTTCTCTCCCAAACCGATGAAACCGTTCACTTCAAGATTACTATTCCTTTATTTTTGAAGTAAAGCAAAAAGGACTGAATCATCTATGTTTCCACAGATGTTCAATCCTTTGTCACATTTTTACCAAATGAGCAAACGGAGTGCCGCGACAGTGATGATGGCGACGAAAATACCAAGCCACATCATTCCGACAATCCACGTGTTGCCACGGTTGTTCATATGCATGAAGATATACAGCTGCAAGAACACTTGGATGATGGCGAGGATAATCAAGAAGCCACCCGCCGCCCATACCGGCATGAGCTCCGCGTAGACCGCGCCGAACGCGACAAACGTGAGCAAAATCATCATCGCGAAACTGATCAACTGAAGTTGATACTCGCGTCTCGACTCTGCCTTCACTTCAAGCTCTAACTGTTTGTGTGTTTCGTTCATTGGATTTTTTTCCATGTCAGCTCACCATCCCTAAGAGATAGACGATCGAGAAAATGAAGACCCAAACAACGTCGATGAAGTGCCAATATAAACTCGACACGTAGAACTTCGGTGCGTTGTAGACATCGATCGGACGGTTCCAGTTGCGGATCAACAGCGTCGTGATCCAAAGGAGACCGAACGTGACGTGAGCGCCGTGGAATCCGACGAGCGTATAGAACGCAGAACCGAACGCACTCGACGTGAACGTGTGACCGATATGGTAGTAGTGGATGAACTCGTAAATCTCGGCTCCTAAGAACCCTGCTCCGAGAAGAAGCGTCACGATCAACCAAAACTTCATGCGACCTGGATTGTTCGCTTTCATGTTCATCATCGCGAGCACGCTCGTGAGCGAGCTCGTGAGGAGGAGCATCGTCATCATGAAGACGAGCCCCATCTCAAAGATGTTGTACGAGCGAAGTTCCTCTGGCGCACCAGAATTTAGAAGCCCGACGTACGTTCCAAACAACGAGGCGAAGAGAACCGTCTCTCCTCCAAGGAAGAACCAGAAGGCCACATATTTATTTTTCCCTTCCAGCGTGGCTTTCTCTGGATTGGCCGGAATACCGGTCACTGGGTGTTTTTCGACTGCATGTGCCATTTATTGTTCTCCTTTCTCACGAATCGCTTTCAAATCCGCTTCGATTTGTGATTTTGGAATGTAGAATCCGTGGTCGTCGATCCATGAACGGAGGAACATCGACACGAACGTGATGAGTAAACCGATGACGATAAGTGACCAACCGACAACCGGGTTGTCCATTTGGAAAATCGCGCCAAGTCCAGCGATGAATAACCCGAGTGACATGAAGAACGGGATCAATGAGTTATTCGGCATGTGGATGTCTGACACTGGTTCAGCGACAGAAACCCGTTTGTTACCCGCCATCTTCTCGAGCCAGAACGTGTCCAACCCTTTGACGAGCGGTGTTTGTGCGAAGTTGTACTCTGGAGTCGGCACAGGAAGTGTCCACTCGAGCGTACGTCCGTCTTCCCAATGGTCCGGTTTGACGACGTCTTTCGACAAGAACGCCTTGACGACGGCGATGAGCAAGATGATCGTCGACACACCCATGAAGAAGGCACCGATCGTCGACAGCAAGTTCATCGTCTCAAACCCTTGATTCGGCAAGTATGTGAAGACGCGGCGTGGCATCCCGAACAATCCGAGGAAATGTTGCGGGAAGAACGTCAAGTGGAACCCGATGAAGAACAACCAGAACTGCCAGTAGCCAAGCTTCTCAGAGAGCGCTTTGCCGAACATGAGCGGGAACCAGTAGAACAGTCCTGCGAAAAGACCGAAGACGACCCCACCGACGATAACGTAGTGGAAGTGGGCGACAACGAAGTAACTATCGTGGTACTGATAGTCAGCCGGTGCGACCGAGAGCATAACCCCTGTCATCCCTCCGACGAGGAACGATGGGATGAACGCCACCGAGTAAAGCATCGCAACGTTGAACTTGATCTGCCCACCCCAAAGTGTGAACAGCCAGTTGAAGATTTTGACCCCTGTCGGAACGGCGATGGCCATCGTCGCGACGGCGAAGATCGAGTTCGCGACCGGTCCGAGACCGACGGTGAACATGTGGTGAACCCAAACCATGAAGCCAAGGAACCCGATGAGCATCGTAGCGAATACCATCGTCGTGTAACCGAACAAGCGTTTACGGGCAAACGTCGGAATGATTTCCGAGAAAATACCGAACGCCGGTAAGATCAAGATGTAAACTTCCGGGTGACCGAAGATCCAGAAGAGGTGTTCCCAAATGACGACGTTACCGCCCATTGCCGGATTGAAGTAAACGGCACCGAACAGACGCTCGAACATCAACATGAACAAGCCGACTGTAAGCGGTGGGAATGCGAAGACGATCAACGCCGAAGCGACGAACGTCGTCCACGTGAAGAGCGGCATCCGCATGAGTTTCATGCCTGGTGCCCGCATGTTCAAAATCGTGACGAGGAAGTTAATCCCGGCCATGAGTGAACCGAACCCTGAGATTTGAAGACCGAGGGCGTAGAAGTCGACCCCTGTCGCTTCCGGTTGCGTCGAGAGCGGCGCGTAAGCCGTCCAACCCGCGTTCGGTGCAGCGCCGAAGAACCAGCTAAGGTTCAACATGAGGCCACCGAAGAAGAACAACCAAAAACCGAGCGAGTTAATGAACGGGAACGCGACGTCGCGCGCCCCGATTTGAAGCGGCACGACGGCGTTCATAAAACCGAATAGCATCGGCATCGCCGCAAGGAAGATCATCGTCGTCCCGTGCATCGTGATCAACTGGTTGAACACTTCGCCACTGACGAAATCGTTCATCGGACGGACGAGTTGCCAACGAATAAGTAACGCTTCAATTCCACCGAGAAGGAGGAAGAAGATTCCTGAGAACAAATACAAAATACCGATTTTTTTGTGGTCAACCGTCGTAACCCAATCCATGATGCCATTGTATTTACGCGGTTGCTGCATAGCAGTGGTCTGTGCCACGTGAAATCCCCCTTTTCCCGTTAGTCAATCTTCTGATCGTACAAGAAGTCAACGAGTGCATCTAACTCTTCATCACTGATTTGGCCTTCGCTGAAGCCAGGCATGAGCGCGCCTTGTTTTAATTCTTGTGGATCACGAATCCATTCTTTCAACTTTTCTTCGTTGTTTTCGAGGTAACCCGCCAACCACTCGCGGTCACCGAAGTTCGTCAAGCTCGGCGCGACTTTACCGCCACCGTGGCAGCTCAAGCAACTTTCGACGTACACTTGCTCACCTGTCGTCAAGTTTTGATTGTCGGCGACAAGTTTTTCTGTGTTTTCGTCTTGCTTCGCTTTCATGTCTTCGAGCCACTGATCGTAATCAGCTTGCTCGAGGGCGATGACTTTGAAGTCCATGAGCGCGTGCGATGGTCCACAAAGCTCGGCACACTTACCGTAGAACGTACCAGCTTCGTTTGCATGCAACCACATCTCGTTATCTAACCCTGGGTTCGTATCCGTCTTACCAGACAAAGCCGGTACCCAGAACGAGTGAATGACGTCTTTTGATGTCAAGTTGATACCGACCCGTTTACCGACCGGGATGACAAGTTCTTGTCCTGTGACAACACCAGCGTTCGGATATTCGAACTCCCACCAGTACAGGTTGGCTGTAACGTTAATTTCTTCTTCTTTTTTCGCTTCTTTCGCTTTCGCGAGTTCGACAGTCGTTGTGATTGTCGGAACAGCGAGAATGATGAGCAAGATGATTGGAACGACTGTCCAAATCATTTCGAGCGTGCTGCTACCTTCCACTTGCTTCGGAATCGATTCATCTTTCCGACGGAATTTCATGAGCACGTACACGTAAATGACCGTTACGATGACAAGTACAAAGAGCATGATTGCCAAACTGATGAGAATGATCCGGAGCTGAATTTCAGCGCCTTCTCCCATCGGCTTCAATGCAGACAATCCCTCTACGCCGCACCCTGACAACAGTAGCGCGAACATCATCATCGGGACGATGCCAAACAGAAGCTTCTTAAATGATTTCACAACAATCCCCACTTTCTCCCAAAATGATGTGCAATGGTTTCTATATAGTGAGTGCGATTACCAAAGTGCCGTCAATACCAGCGCGACAATCCACACGACTAAATAAATTAATGAATAAAAGAACATTTTGTTAGCCCACTTGATCTCATCTTCGGCTTTAAACCCTTTCAAACCGAGATATAACCAGTAGCCCCCAAGACCGGCCGCAATGATCACGTAGACCGTACCGTAATGCATAAACAAGAGCGATGCTGGAATGAGCGTCGCAATCCACCAAATGATTTGCCGCTTGGTGATCGCGAAGCCGTTTACAACGGGCAGCATCGGAATGCCTGCCGCCCGGTATTCCTCGACGCGTCGCATCGCGAGCGCGAGGAAGTGTGGCGGTTGCCACAAGAACATGACGAGGAACATGAGCCAGGCGTCGATATGAAGCGCCGGGTCAATCGCGGCCCATCCGATCAGCGGTGGAACCGCTCCGGAGATACTGCCGACGACCGTGTTCAACGTATGTGTCCGTTTTAGCCACATCGTATAAATAACGACATAAAAAAATGCCCCGATTAAACCGAAGACTGCTGCTACGTACGACACGATCAATAAAAGTAATGTCCCGACCGCAAGTTGCGTAAGTCCGAGAAGTAAAATGCGCTCCCCTGAAATTTTACCGGTGACACTCGGTCGATTGTCTGTACGTCCCATCAAGTAGTCGATATCACGGTCCACGAAGTTGTTTAGGTAACAACTCCCGGAAATGACGAGTGCGCTTCCTAACATCGTTAATAAGAGCTGTGGCCAAACTTCAAACAAATAAAGCACTGGCGTGTCACTCTGGTATGTTGTTGCCACAAAGAAACCGGCGAACACTAACAAAAGGTTAGCGCGTACGATTCCCATTTTTGCCAAAGCAACATAGTCACGGAACGAGGCGGCGGATTCTGTATAGTCTACTTCTGCCACTGTTCCCGGGTTGACTTTTGTCATGCTGACCCCCCCACATAATCACGAAATACTCGTATTCTTTTCACAGAAAAAACACAATATGAACAAAGTACACCTAACTCATTACAAAGATACCATATTTCCAAAAAGAATACGTCGTTTATGCTTGTAAAATAGCGAGTTTTTTATGGCGGACGTGTGATAATTGTCACAGTAAAATTCCTGTACCAATACTAGGATAACGATTTTGATAGCGATTGCAAGCTTTTCCATTTCGTTTTTCCGGACTAAAGCCGTATAATAAGTATGGCGAAAAAAATAAAAACATACAAGGCACAATTCTAGTGATTTTTCTCAAAAAGCAGGTGGAAACGAATGCATAAAAAACTCGCACTATTCTCAAGCCTTGTCACCCTCGGTATGATGCTCGTCTTGATCATGGGCGGTACTGTTACGAAAACCGACTCAGGTGACGGCTGCGGGGCAGACTGGCCGCTCTGTCACGGGAAACTGATCCCGACGAACCCGAGCGTCGAGACGATGATCGAATACAGTCACCGTGTCGTTTCAGGGATTGAGGGACTCCTCATCATCGCCTTGACGATTTGGACGTTCACGGTCGTCAAAAATCGATTCGATGTCAAAGTGTTCGCGTTCCTCGCGTTTATTTTCATGTTGATCCAATCGATCATCGGCGCCGGAGCCGTCATCTGGCAACAGTCGGACGCGATTCTTGCGCTCCATTTCGGGATCTCGCTCGTCTCGTTCGCCTCGCTGCTCATCTTGACGATTCTTTTATTCGAAGGTGAACGGGTACACAAAGCCGTGTCCGAAAAATTAAAGATTCACTTGTACGGGTTGACGATTTACACGATGGTCGTCGTCTACACAGGAGCTTACGTCAGACACCTCGGTGCGACATACGCTTGTGTCGGTTGGCCGATCTGTGAGCAAAACGTGTGGACGTTCGAATCATACGTTCAAATGGGCCATCGCATCATGGCGGCACTTCTCGTCTTCTACACGCTCTACGTCCTCTATTTGGCCCGACGCGAAACGAACCGTCTCGTCGAACGGGGCATGTGGGCCTCACTATTCTTCATCATGCTTCAAGTCGGCACGGGTGCATGGATCGTCCTTGGCGGCCACGCCACATACGTACCGCTCTTGCACGCTTTCTTGATCACGTGCTACTTCGGAATCATCTCGTACTTGGCGTACCATGCGTATCGAAGCACCAATCGAGCGGTAGACGCAGCTCGAAAAGAAACGGTCTGACGAATCAAACCAAATCACGAATCACAAAAAGGAGCGGGCGACCGCTCCTTTTTGTATGCCTATCTGTCACTGCGCGTCCTTGAACCGCTCGAGCGCCCTTGCACGCGCCGCCTTATGATCGACGATCGGTTCGATATAACCGTCCCGATCTGACGGGTCAGGAAAGTGGATCGCTTTCCTGTCAACGTCAGCCAACTCGGTTACATATTTGCGGATAAACGTCCCGTCCGCGTCGAACTTCTCCGACTGGATCGTCGGATTAAAGATCCGGAAATACGGCACGGCGTCCGTTCCGACCGAAGCTGCCCATTGCCATCCGCCGATGTTCGAGGCCGCCTCGTAGTCGATCAACTTCCGTTCGAAGTAGCGCTCGCCTTTGCGCCAGTCGATCAACAGATGTTTCGTCAAAAACGAAGCGACGATCATCCGGAGCCGGTTGTGCATCCAGCCGGTCTCGTTCAATTGACGCATCGCCGCGTCGACGATCGGATACCCGGTCTCGCCACGGCACCATTTCTCAAACTGGTCGTCATTGTCTTCCCAGTCAAGGTGTTTATATTTGTCGTTGAACGGCCGGTCTTTCAGTCCCGGGAACTGGACCATGATCATATAGTAGAACTCGCGCCACAATAGCTCATCGTAATACGTGTCACGTCCTGTTGACTGCCGCGCCTCGAGGACGGCTGCTGCGACCGTACGAATCGACAACACACCGGTCCGTAAATACGGTGACAGCCGGCTCGTCCCGGCGATCGCCGGGATGTCACGGTCTTCGGCGTAACTCGTCACCCGGTGTTCCACAAAATCGCGTAACCGTTTCATGGCCGCTTCCTCTCCGAGCGCTTTCCACGAACGTTCACACCGGTCAAACTGCTGTTTCAATTCATCAGGTAGTTCATGTTTCTTCGTCGCGAGTTGTTTCAATCGAGCGACGTCGACGTCGTACGGTTGCGGCGGCGTCTCGGCGTACACCGCTTTTTTGAATGGCGTGTACACTTTATACGGAGTACCGTCTTTTTTCGTGAACGCGTTCGGGGCGAATAAATGACGGTCGAGCAAACGGATGACTAACACGTCTCCCCCCAGCGCTTCGATGACCGCATCGTCACGTTGTTTGAACGGCTCGACATACTCAGCGTTAAAATAAAGCGCGTCGAGTCGTCCGAGCTGCTCGACAAACGCTTCCGTTGAGTCGGCAACAATGGTGCGCAGCCCTATCTCTTGATCGGTGAGCTCCTGCATGAACTGCTTCATCGTCGCGAAAAAATAATCGTGTCTCGTCTCGAACGGCTCGCAGTATTTCGGATTGAGCCAAAAGACGAACTCGATGTCATCGTCATCGGCGGCGTCTTTCAAGACCCGGTGTAACATATGGTTGTCACTTAATCGAAAATCTGACCGGAACCAACATACTCGTCTCATCTTCCCCACTCCCTATCTAAAAAAGAAGCATAGCGTGGCTATGCTTCTTTTGATTATACAAATTCAATCAGTAAGTCGTCACTTTGGATTGTGTCGCCTTCTTTAATATGGATCGCTTTAATCTCACCGTCTTGCGCGGCTTGGATCGTCGTCTCCATCTTCATCGCCTCAGTGACGAGAAGTTGTTCCCCACGATGGACCCGGCTTCCTGGTTCGACGAGTACTTTCAAGACCGAACCTGGCATCGAGGCACCGACTTGTTTCGAATTCGAGCGTTCCACTTTCGGTCGGCTCGTCGTCGCCGACTTCACGTTGACGTCTTTAATCTCGATTTCACGCGGTACGCCGTTCATCTCATACGAGACGAGGCGGATCCCGTCTTCGTTCGCAGCGCTCACTTGAACGAGCTTGATGATGAGCGTCTTCCCTGTCTCGATTTCGACTTGGATCGTCTCGCCGACGTTCAATCCATAGAAGAACGTCAACGTGTCAAGCACCGAGACGTCACCGTACGTGTTCGTATGGGTCACGTAGTCCTCGAACACTTTCGGATAAAGCGCGTTCGCGAGCAGTTCAAAGTCCGTCACCGGACGTTCGAGCTTCTCAAACAACTTCGTTTGAGCCGCTTCAAAGTCGTACGGCTTGATCAGTTTACCTGGACGGACCTCGAGCGGCGTCTCACCTTTGAGAATCGCTTGTTGGACGTCTTTCGGGAACCCTCCTGGAGGTGACCCGAGCTCACCGCGCATCATCTCGACGACCGAGTCTGGGAAATCAAGTTGATTTCCTCGTTCGATAACGTCCTGTTCGCTCAAGTTATGTTGAACCATGAAGAGTGCCATGTCCCCTACGACTTTAGACGACGGGGTCACTTTGACGATATCGCCGAACAACATGTTGACGCGGGCGTACATCGACTTCACTTCACTCCAGCGGTCACCAAGACCGACCGCTTTCGCTTGTTGCTGCAAGTTCGAATACTGTCCGCCCGGCATCTCATGCTCATACACCGATGGATTCGATGCACGCATGTCACTTTCGAACGGTTCATAGTTATGACGCACGTCTTGCCAGTAGTCACTGATGACTTCGTAGTGCTTCGCATCGATCTTCGGCTGGCGTTCGTGATGGTCGAGTGCGTAAATCAAACTTCCACCTGAAGGCTGCGACGTCATACCCGACATCGAGCTCGCTGCGACGTCGACGATATCGACGCCCGCATCAGTCGCCCGTGCGTAAGTGAAGATCCCATTCCCCGAAGCGTCGTGCGTGTGCAAATGAATCGGCAAGTCGACGGCGTCTTTCAGTGCCGACACGAGCGCATACGCCGATTCAGGTTTTAAGAGGCCAGCCATATCTTTGATTGCAAGAATATGAGCTCCGCTCGCTTCGAGCTGCTTGGCGAGATCGACGTAGTACGGCAAGTGATACTTCGGACGGTTTCCGTCATACAAGTCACCGGTGTAACAGATTGCCGCTTCTGCGACTTTCCCTGTCGGCAGCGTCGCGTCGATCGCGAGTTTAATCGATTCGATGTTGTTCAAGCTGTCGAAGATACGGAAGATGTCGACACCGGCATAAGCCGCCTCGTGGACGAACTTCTCGATGACGTTGTCGGCATAGTTTTTATACCCGACGGCGTTGGCACCGCGAAGGAGCATTTGAATCAAGACGTTCGGCATTTTCTCACGAAGGCGCATGAGACGTACCCACGGGTCTTCCGAGAGGAAACGGTAGGCGACGTCAAACGTTGCCCCGCCCCACGCCTCGACCGAGAACAGTTCTGGCATGAGTTTACTCGTCGGCTCGGCGATATTCAAGATGTCTTGCGTCCGCATCCGTGTCGCGAGGAGCGACTGGTGGGCGTCTCGCATCGTCGTATCCGTCAAGAGTAGCTCTGGTTGACGTTTGATCCAGTCAGCCAAACCGTCTGGACCGAGTTCTGTCAGGATTTGTTTCGTCCCCGGCTTCGCTTCGGCCGGAAGGTTTTGCGGAATCCGGACCGAGCGGCTGATCGGCTTATCTTTCAAGCCGACACCCGGGAATCCGTTGACGGTGACGTCCCCGATATAGTTGAGGAGTTTCGTCCCCCGGTCTTTCCGTTTCGGGAAGACGAACAGTTCGGGTGTATCATCGATGAACGACGTACTATAGTCCCCGCTAATAAAGTTTTGGTGCTTCATGACGTTGATCAAAAACGGAATGTTCGTCTTGATGCCGCGAATCCGGAACTCGTTCAAGTTACGGACCATCTTCGCTGCCGCTTGTTCGAACGTCATCCCATGCGTCGACAGCTTGACGAGGAGCGAGTCGTAGTACGGCGAGATTTCAGACCCGACATAGGCGTTCCCGCCGTCGAGACGAACCCCAAAACCGCCTGGCGAACGATACGCCATGATTTTCCCTGTGTCCGGCATGAAGTTGTTAGCCGGGTCTTCCGACGTGACACGGGATTGGATCGCATAGCCGAGCAGTTTGATATCTTCTTGCTTCGGCATGTGAATCACGTCACCGTGAAGCGACTCGCCTTGGGCGATCATGAGCTGTGTTTGGACGATATCGAACCCAGTAACCATCTCAGTGATCGTATGTTCGACTTGGATCCGTGGGTTGACCTCGATGAAGTAGAACGACTCATCCTCAGTGACGAGGAACTCGACCGTCCCTGCGTTCACATAGCCGACGTGACGCATCACTTGAACCGCCGCGTCACAGATTGCTTGACGAGACGCCTCCGACAACGTCACACACGGTGCGACTTCGACGACTTTCTGGTGACGACGTTGAACCGAGCAGTCACGCTCAAACAAATGGATGATGTTCCCGTGATCATCCCCGAGAATTTGCACCTCGATATGCTTCGGACGTTCAACTAATTTTTCTATGTACACTTCGTCTGAGCCGAACGCTTGCTTCGCCTCTGACTTGGCACGTTCAATCAAATCTTTCATCTCAGCCTCGGTCCGGATGACGCGCATACCTCGTCCGCCGCCGCCCATTGAGGCTTTGACCATGAGCGGGAAACCATGCACGTTCGCAAAGTCGAGCGCGTCTTCGTACGAAGTCAATGGACCGTTCGAGCCTGGAATGACCGGTAGCCCGGCTGCGATCGCGTTTTGACGAGCCCGAACTTTATCTCCGAACGCGTGCAGGTGCGATTCGTCCGGTCCGACGAAGATGATGCCTTCTTCGCGGCAACGACGAGCTAGTTCAATGTTTTCCGATAAGAAACCGTAACCCGGGTGAATCGCGTCACTCCCCGATTGCTTCGCGATTCGAATGACGTCTTCGATGTCGAGATAGGCGTCGATCGGTTTCTTGTTGAGACCGATCAAATACGCTTCATCGGCTTTAAAACGATGTAACGATCCACTATCCTCTTGCGAATAGATGGCGACAGTACGCATTCCTAATTCTGAGGCTGCCCTAAATACACGAATGGCAATCTCTCCACGGTTGGCTACAAGCAATTTGCTAATTGATTTCAACCTAAATCCCCCCATTTTGGAAATCGTTTACATATACATCTTTACCTTACTACATGTAGTGATGCATTTTGAACGTTTTCTTCTGATTTTTCGCGAATTTCCGCGCGGCGTGTCGCCTCTCGGTGACGGTTACGCATCGAGATACTGCTGAGCACACCGAGAATTCCCATCGTCATGATCAGCGACGTGCCGCCGTAACTGACGAGTGGAAGCGTCACACCCGTACCCGGGAACCAGCCCGACATCGCCCCGATATTGATTCCGGTTTGGACCATGATTTGCGCGGCAATCCCGAACGAGACGAACATCGCAAAATGGCTGTCGGTATGGTTGGCGATATTTACTGCCCGGAACGCGATGAAAAAGAGCAACACCAAGACGACGAGGACGCCGATAAAGCCAAGTTCTTCGGCGATGATCGACATGATATAGTCCGTCTCCGGCTCCGGCAAATAGCCATACTTTTGATAACTATTCCCAAGTCCGACGCCGGTCAATCCCCCATGCACGATCGAGATGATCGACATGAGAAGTTGGTGCCCGTAGCCTTCTGAGTCCATGAATGGATTGAAGACGACGTTAATCCGACTAACTTGGTTATCTGTGAAAACAAACGTATACATAGCATAAACAAAACCAATTCCAGCAATAATCACCGGGATGATGATGCGAAGCGGGGCCCCGGCAGCTAACCACATCATGAACATAATTACCCCTAAGACGAACAATCCGCCATGGTCAGGCTGTCCATTTATGACGAAGGCATACGGGAAAAAGTAGAACAAACCCGGGATGATGAAGAAAGCCCCGATTTGGGCGCGTAGCTTTTTCCGTTCGATCGCCGCACGGCCGATTCGGCCCGGCCATCCTGTCAGTTCACGATTCCATAATTGATGGTAGTAGTTAGCGAGCAATAAAATTAACACAAACTTGGCGATTTCGATTGGCTGGATCGTAAGACCGCCGATGATGAGCCAAGCCCGGGCACCGTTCAGCGGTGTCATCGCCCAAGTGACAAACAGTAGAATGACCGAGAGCGCATAGAGGCTTCGCAACACGTTCTTTTTGCGGAAGTTTTCATACCGGAACATCGTCGCGATCAAATAGACGACAATCCCAAACCCTGCATAGAACAGTTGCCGATAAAACAAGCTACTGTTCGCGTAATCCCCACGATTCCAAACACTGGCGCTGTAAATCATGATTGAGCTGATCCCAACGAGCAAAAGCACCGCAATGAACAGTGAGAAATCAAAGTACCGAAACCGAGTTTTCATGTTTTCACTTCCTTATGTACAGCAATCCGCAACCCGTTATAAAAAAATACTCAAACAGCGCCGCCTGCACAGTTTGAGTATAAGGTTCATAATTCTGAAGCTTCCGCGAGCGCGGATAACTTTTGTTCCAATGAATCGATCAGTTGCTTGCCTTCGACATCTGAAATAAGTCCAAGCCGGACCGCAAAATCGATTTGGCGCGACAGACCGAACATATGTGTATCAAGTACCTCTTCATAAAGCGGGCACTTCGGCATTTTCAAGTTTTCTAATTGTACCTCAATCAAGCAACGGATTTTTTCAGCATCTGCTTCAAGCAAGTGAAGCGCCTGTTCCCGTTGGACTGCAGCCAAATTTGTCGCCACTACGACCCCTCCTCCGTACAATGACAGACTGTTTGTCATAACTCAACTGTACATTATATTTCATCATAATTCAATGAACAGTCTAGATTCAAAGCGTGTTTCTCGCAGTTTTCCTTTTTGCACGGAAGAGCTGTATAATATACATTGTATCGCTAGTTAAGGGGGAGTATCAATGATTTTTCCGTTAGATGGAGCGGTCCGTCACGCGCTGACGATTGACCCGACTGTATGGATTTTTGACGAACGTAAACGCAAAGTCGACGAACTCGACCAAGCCGTCGAGAATGATTCAGACGCCTACTATGCCAAAATGGGGAAGGCATGGGACGACGGATTGACACTAGGGACGCGCGTCGACCACAATAAGCCGATGTCGCGGGCCGATAAAGACGCTGCGCTTCGTGACTCGTTCGCGATGCCGTTCGCACCATTTCTCCAAAACGCCGAGCCGCTCAATACGGCGACGCACGTCAGCTTTTATGGGGAGACGGTATTGACGATCCCGCTCGCCGAAGTCGGTTCGATTTATCTTCAGTTTTCACAAGATGGAAAAGTGTTGGCTGACGGACCAGTCTATGCACTCTACAACAACCAAATCATCCGTCAGGTCGACCATATCGTCGTCCGAACGGATGGCTGATGGGAAGGCGCTCGCCGTCTCAGGCTGTTGACGAACGAGATCGCTTATAGCGACCGCGTTCGTCTTTTTTTTGGACTTTTTACTTCACAAAGTGTAACATGTGTGATATCGAAATATACTCTATGCAGAAAGGTCGTGACGCTTACGATACCTTTATGGAAAAAGAACTTGATCATCGTTTGGATCGGCAGCTTCTTGACGGCCGCCTCGATGAGCCTCGTCTTGCCGTTCCTGCCCTTATTTATCGAAGAGCTCGGCGTGACCAACCCTGACCACGTCGTCACCTGGTCCGCCGTCGCTTTCGGCGCCACTTTCCTCGTGGCCGCCATTGTCTCCCCGCTTTGGGGCCGACTCGCTGACCAGAAAGGGCGCAAGCTCATGTTGATTCGGGCGAGCCTCGGAATGGCCGTCGTCATGTTCTTGATCGGCTTCGTGCAAGACGTTTATCAACTCGTCGGTTTACGACTCATCATGGGTGCCGTCTCCGGATTCATCTCGGCCGGCATCACTCTCGTCATCTCACAGACACCAAAAGAGAAAAGCGGCTGGGCGCTCGGCACGTTGTCGACCGGTGGTATCACCGGCGGACTCCTCGGTCCATTGATCGGCGGACTGCTCGCAGACTGGATTGGGCTTCGACCCGTTTTTCTCTTTACCGGTAGCGCACTCTTCGTCACGTTTTTAATCACACTCCTGTTCGTGAAAGAAGATTTCGTCCCGGTGGCGCGCGAGCGACTTGATTCGACAAAGTCGATCATCGCCTCGCTCCGTCATCCCCAACTCATCTTCAGCTTGTTTTTGACGACGTTTTTAATTCAGTTTTCAACGCAGTCAATCGGGCCACTGTTGACACTGTACGTCCGTGAACTGAATCCGTACACGACTTCCCTCGCGTTCATCGCGGGAATCGTCGCTTCAGCGCCGGGGGTGGCCGCCCTCCTGTCCGCACAACATCTCGGACGGCTGTCAGACCGCCACGGGCCGGAACGGATTTTGTTTTGGGCGCTCATCATTTATACCGCGTTCTTGATTCCTCAGGCGTTCGTGACGTCGACGACACAGCTCGTCATGTTGCGCTTCGGCCTTGGTTTCGCGACCGCGGCACTCATGCCGTCTGTGCAGTCACTGCTAAGGAAACATACACCGAGTCACGCGACCGGACGCATTTTTTCTTACAACCAGTCGGCCCAGTTCATGGGCAACCTGCTCGGACCGTTGTTCGGATCCCAAATCGTCGCCCACTTCGGATTCTCCGCTCTCTTCATCATAACCGGTTTGATCATGTTGACGAATGCGTTGCTTGAGAAGGCGAACGTCCAAGTTTTGCTCCACCCAAACACAAAATAGACGTCGAGCTCACGCTCGGCGTCTATTTCTATAGCAAATCGGCCGCCAACCGGGCGAGCGACGAGCGTTCGCCTTTGATGAGTTGGACGTGACCGAATACGTTTTGCCCTTTGAACCGCTCGACGGCGTACGAGAGCCCGTTCGAATATTCATCTAAATACGGATGATCGATCTGATACGGATCGCCGACGAGAACAATCTTCGAATTCTCCCCGACCCGGGTCAAAATCGTCTTGATCTCGTGCTTCGTCAAGTTCTGCGCTTCATCGATGATGATGAACTGATCCGGCATACTTCGCCCCCGAATATATGTGAGCGCCTCGAGCTGAATCGATTTGATGCCGGCGAGGATATTTCCGAGCTCGTCTTTCGAGTTGGCATTAAACAAGAATTCAAGATTGTCATAGATCGGCTGCATCCACGGACGAAGCTTATCTTCCATCTCACCCGGCAAGTATCCGATGTCGTTGCCCATCGGCACGACCGGACGCGCCACGACGAGCTTGTTGAAGCGACGTTCGTCCTCGACGAGGGCAAGTCCCGCCGCGAGAGCGAGGAGCGTCTTCCCGGTCCCGGCCTTCCCGAGGAGCGTCACGAACGGAATATCGTCGCGAAGCAGTAAATCGAGCGCCATTCGTTGTTGGACGTTCCGCGGATGAATGCCCCAGACGTGCTCGGCGTCGAGCGATAACGGTCGAACGATCGGTTGTAACGGATCGACGACCGCGAGTGCGCTCGCTTTCGAAACGTTACTCTTTAAGATGACAAATGAGTTCGGATACAGTTGGTTTTTCGAAAAAGCCGACGTCGGTAGCTTGCGTACTTGATAGAATTCATCAATTATTGCCTGATCGACCTCAATCTCGCGATAGCCGGCGTACAGATTCGTCGTGTCGACAATATGGTCTGTCAAATAATCTTCGGCTTCGATGCCGATCGCATCCGCTTTGACACGGACCAGTATATCTTTTGAGACGACCACGACTTTCCGGTTATGATCATGCTCATACTGTTTCATCAAACCGAGTGCGACCGTCAAAATCCGGTTGTCATTCGTCATGACGTCGAACGGGAAGTCGACTGTATGTTCATGACCGATCTCAACGAAGAGATGGCCGCCATTCTCGAGCGGCACCCCGTCATGAAGTTTGCCGGTCGATCGGAGCTGGTCAAGCACACGCGCCGTTTCTCGGGCGTTACGGCCAAGCTCGTCCATGTTTCGTTTTTTTCCATCGAGTTCTTCTAGGACGATGGCCGGGATGACGACGTCATGCTCATCGAATTGAAAGAGTGAGAGTGGGTCGTGTAGAAGTACGTTCGTATCGAGCACATACGTTTTTTTCATAAGCTTTGCCGCCCCTCGAAAATTGTTGGTGATCAAGAGTTCAAGCTTTCCTTCACTTCTCGGTCCAATTTTTCCGCTGCTTCGATATCGTACGTCTTGACGATGTCCGGTTGCCCGAACGTCGCCCCGTAAAAGGAGATGTTGCGGACTTCTTCGACCGAACCTTTAAAAAAACGCAGGTGCAGTCCCGGTTTTACAGCCGGTTCAAATTCATGGACGTGCGAGAGCGTCACACTGTAAGCGAGACCGTCCTCTAAAAAGATGAGCCCCGCCGTCTTTTCGCTTGTCAACAGCGTGATGAGATGCGAGTTTTTTGTCAGGGCAAATCGGACTGTCTGTTGATCGGTCGCCTGCACCCAACTGATGGCGTGGGTGATCGGCCACCGCTTCGCTTCATCAAACGCGACGAGAAACGTCAACGGCATCTCGTTTAACGTTTCTTGTTGCGCCCGGGAAAGTTCGAACGTTGCTTTACTCGCCATGCACTCCCCTCCTTCTTAAACGGGTATATGAAATGGATTCGCCCTTAATGACTTCTTTCCCTGCTTTTCTATCTGGAAATCATGCTATAATCAACGAAGAGGAAGGTGAGACCATGCGCGTAAAGTGCTCTCTTTGTGATAAAGTCGATACGATTGATTCGTGGTCGTTCGAAGCGAAACGACTTCGCAATAAACCTGCTAAAACGTACATGTGCCAAGAATGTCATGCACGCATTACGGAACGAACGGCTGAGCGTGCGGCAACAGGCCAATTCCACCTATATCCATCGTTTCGCCAAAAGCGAAGATGGTAACAAAAATGGACGCCCCTTTAACGGGACGTCCATTTTTTAGGTTGGTTCATTGACTTGGTCTTGACGGCGGTTCCACCAGAGCCGGCCCCGATAAATGGCTAGGACGACCGCCATGACGAGCAATACTTCCGGGATTGGCCACGTGAAGAAGACGAGCGCCATCGTCCCCGCTCCGAGCGCGAGAATGATGTAGACGATGAGCGCCTTCCACCACGCGAGTTGTTTGGCAAAACCTAATTTAAAGACGAGCAACGTCAATAAGATGACCGTGATGATCAAGGCGTTAAAGCCGACCGAAAAGTCGTTCGCGTCACTGCCGACACCTAATAGCGAGGCGATCCACGGAACGTCGATTTGGGTAATGTCCATCGTTTGAGAAGCTTTCAAGGCAAATAATCCCCCTTTGTTTCCTACACGTCTATTCTACACGAATCAAAAGAAAAGGGAACGCCTCGGCGCTCCCTTTTCTACTTATTCTTTACCAAGTTTACGACGCTTGTCAGCTTTTTCACGTTCGTTCTTGTTCAAGACCTTTTTACGGAGTCGAATCGAGAGCGGTGTGATTTCGCAGTACTCGTCATCGTTCAAGAACGTAAGCGACTCTTCAAGCGAGAAGACGCGCGGACGTTTCAAGACTTGTGTCGAGTCTTTCGATGATGCACGCATGTTCGTCAACTGTTTCCCTTTGACGGCGTTGATCGCGAGATCGACGTCACGGTTACATTCACCGATGATCATGCCTTCGTATACATCTGTACCTGGTTCGATGAAGATCGTCCCACGGTCTTCGAGTGCACCGATTGAGTAAGCCGTTGACTTACCAGCTTCGATACAAACCATGACACCGCTACGGCGACCGCCGATATCAGCAGGAATGAACGGACGATACTCTTCGAACGTATGGTTCAAGATTCCGTATCCGCGTGTCGCCGACAAGAACTCGTTACGATATCCGATGAGACCACGTGAAGGAACGATAAATTCCATACGAGTTTGACCGTTATCGTTCGTGTTCATGTTTGCGAGTTCACCTTTACGGAGACCGATCGATTCCATGACTGAACCTGTGTACTCTTCCGGTACGTCGATGATGACGCGCTCGAAAGGCTCAATTTTCGTACCGTCTTCAGCTGTACGGATGATAACTTGTGGTTTCGAAACTTGGATCTCGTACCCTTCGCGACGCATGTTCTCGATCAAGATACCGAGGTGAAGTTCACCGCGTCCTGATACGACCCATTGGTCAGGCGAGTCTGTGTTTTCGACACGGAGCGAAACGTCCGTCTCAAGTTGTTTCATCAAACGCTCTTCGATTTTACGTGCTGTCACGAAATCGCCTTCGCGTCCTGCAAATGGAGAGTTGTTCGTCATGAAACGCATTTGAAGCGTTGGCTCATCGATGCGAAGAAGCGTAAGCGGCTCTTCTTTACCGACCGGTGTGACCGTTTCACCGACGTTGATGTCTTCCATCCCGGCGATGGCGATCAAGTCACCAGCTTTAGCTTCTTCGATTTCAACACGTTTGAGTCCGAAGTAACCGAATAGCTTCGTGACGCGAAGTTGTTTGATCGATCCGTCCGTTTTGCAAAGTGAGACTTGGTCTCCGACTTTGATTTTCCCACGGAAGACACGACCGACGCCGATACGACCGAGGTAGTTATCATAGTCGAGCATCGTGACTTGGAACTGAAGCGGCTCATCCGAGTTGTCGATTGGTGCCGGTGTGTTCTCAAGAATCGTATCGAGTACGTGCGTGATTGTATCTTCTTGCTTCTCAGGATCAGGATCGAACGAACTTGAACCGCTGACTGCAGACGTATAGACGACAGGGAATTCAAGTTGATCTTCATCTGCTCCGAGATCGATCAATAAGTCTACGACTTCATCGACGACGTCGAGCGGACGGACCATCGCTTTGTCGATTTTGTTGACGACAACGATTGGGCGAAGTCCTTGGTCAAGTGCTTTCTTCAATACGAAGCGTGTTTGTGGCATACAGCCTTCACGTGCATCGACAACAAGAATAACGCCGTCAACCATACGCATGATCCGCTCAACTTCACCACCGAAGTCGGCGTGTCCTGGCGTATCTACGATGTTGATGCGAGTATCTTTATAATCGATTGCCGTGTTTTTAGCGAGGATTGTGATCCCGCGCTCACGTTCGATGTCGTTCGAGTCCATGGCGCGCTCTGCTACCATTTCGTTTGTCCGGAAAGTACCAGACTGTTTCAATAGTTCATCGACTAACGTTGTTTTACCATGGTCAACGTGGGCGATGATGGCTACGTTACGGAGGTTAGTTCTTAAATTCATGTAGTTATTCCTCTCTTATTTGAAAAGTTTCAACTTTGTATTCAACTTAAAGAGTATAGCACAGGTGCTACCACCTTTGTCACGTTATATAGTCTGTTACCGTTTCCAATTGCGCTGATTTTGCTTACAATGAGATAGAGCCAAGAAAAAAAGGGGGAATTTCGATGCAACTCATGTTCGTCTTGATCGCAATCGCCGTCGTCGCCGGTTTTGTCGGTATCGGCATCGGTGTCGCCGAAGCGAGTACCGCTATCATCGTTGGCAGTCTCGCGTTGAGCGCGGTCGCTACATTCTTCGGCATCAACTTGCGCCGCCGTGTCCTAGCAGACCGACGTCCATAATGAACAGGCCCAAGGCGAGAGCCTTGGGCCTTGTTTTATAATTCTCGCGTCAAGCAGATGCGGTCTCGCAACACGAGTCCGTCTTCTTCGATCGCCTCGTAGCCATGGTTCGGAAAATAATCGCGTTCGACCGAAGCAAAACGGAATCCGGCTTGTTGATAGAAGCGCAACTGGACGATGCTTGAGTTGCCCGTGCAGACGAGCAGTTCGCTCGCACTTCCGCTAGCCGCCCGACGGATGGCGTCTTGGAGCATCCGTTGCCCGATCGTCTGGTTTTGACGGTCCGGTTTGACAGCGATGTTGACGAGTTCGACCGATTCCGCACTGCGACGGACAAGCATATACGCCCCGACGAGTTCACCGCCGAGTAAAGCCTCAAACGTCGATCCCGTCTCATATTGCGCTTGCACCATCGCCTCGTTCGGATTCGCCAAGACGAGCAAATCGCGCACGCGATCGTACGTTTTGTTCGGTTCGATCACAAGGTCTGGCCTCACTTCAGGCGCCACGTTTTTGGCGATGACGTAATGCTTGATGACGTCCTTGACGAACGTCTCGCTCCCGCCGAGGACCGATGTCTTCCCTTTATAGCTGACGGGTTCACCGTATAAGGAGACGACGCGTCCCCCGACTTCTTCGACGAGAAGTTTTCCGGCCGCGTAATCCCACGGCATATTGCGCATCGTGATATAGCCGTCGACCCGTCCGGCCGCAACCCAAGCCAGTTCGAGTGAGGCGGCCCCGTGCGCTCGTGTCCCGACAGAGTCGCGGACGATCGGTGCCAACACTTCCGGCGCAATCTGTTGGTTCGGGGTCACCCACGTCGCATTCATACTCAAAAATGCGTCACGGACGTGATGTTCATGAAGCTGCGGCAACTTCCGTCCGTTGAGCGTCGCCCCATAACCACGTCGTGCCACGAACAGCTCGTCAGCCATCACATCATAGACAAATCCATACTCGACGACCTCATCGACCATAATCGCGATCGAGATGGCGAACATCCGCTTTTGATGAATAAAATTGAGCGTCCCGTCGATCGGATCGACAAACCAAACCGTCCCTGTCAACTTGTCAGGCTGTGTCGAGATGCCTTCTTCTCCGACGATCTGATGCTCCGGATACGCCGCTCGGATGCGGTCGACGATCAGTTGTTCGACCGCTCGATCGATTTCAGTGACCAAGTCCCCTTTGCCCGTCTTCCGCTCGATCCGATAACTTTCATCAATTTGAAGGCGGATATATTCCCCTGCTTGTTTGATTAGATCAATCGCAAACCATTCCAACATATTTATCACCTCTCTATGTATTATAGCAAACAAAAACCAGTATTCGCGTGGAATACTGGTTGAATGAGCGGTTGTGGGTCAGGCTTCGAGACGCAAAAGTTCTTGGCGGTATTTCTCTAACCGATGCTTGCTAGCCTGGACAGTGGCATCGTCTTGTGACGCCATTGCATCGAAGAGTGTTGCCAATTCATAATCAATCTCTAGGCGCAGCACCGGAATCCGTTTTTCTGCGTCTTTTCTTTTGAATGCCTCAATCACTTGTTTCATGAGATGCCACACTCCTTTTGTTGGGCTACAAGTTACGGTTTAGTAAGTTGAATTGAGTATATCAGATGAGATTCAAAAAAGAAAGAGAATTGTCTGACTATTTTGAATTTTTTATCTTAGTGGATATATTCCCACTTCAACCGGTCCTAAACCTTAAATAACCGTTAGTGATATGTACCCTATTTCTTAAGGTATTAACTAAAAAAAGCAGGAACCGACAGATTCGTCGGTTCCTGCAATTCATTTGTTACAACCTGATAATCTTAGTATTTGATTTCAAGGCCGCTTGGACCGTACGATAGGTAGAGTATCCGGTCTGCTCATCGTGGACAGCGCTCAGTTGCTTCTCTTCTGATTTTGATGTCACGATTTGTTTGAACGACCGATACGTTGCTAAAAATTCTTCCCGATCGACGCCGCCTTCGTTGGCGAGTGCGACTTGATTATAGAACTCGACGACTTCGATCAGTTCTTCCGTCGTCCAGTCCGGATTGATTGGATAGTTGATTTGCATATTCTTCACCTCGACAACCATTGTATCAACAAAAAAAACTATTGCAAGTTGACTTGGAAATCTCTATAGTTTTTTTGTTGCATCGTTTTTCTGCATAGCAGACCAATCATTCACCGGGTAAAGAAACTTAGTATACGTAAACGACCGATCCCATACAAACGCTGATTTCAAGGAGGGCTTACTATTGAAAATTAAAGGGTCTACACAGCTCGACACGCCGCTATTTGAGACGTTGCTCAAACACGTCAATACAAATCCGATTGCGTTCCATATTCCCGGTCATAAAGGCGGAAAAGGAATGGATCCCGAATTTCGTGACTTCATCGGCGAAAATGCTTTAAAAATCGATTTGATCAACATCGCTCCACTTGATGACTTGCATCATCCGAAAGCGTCGATTGCTGAAGCCGAACGTCTCGCTGCTGAAGCGTTCCGTGCTGATGAGACATTTTTCTCGGTCCAAGGTACATCGAGCGCCATCATGGCAATGATCATGGGCGTCGTCGGGCCGAACGAAAAAATTATCGTCCCGCGTAACGTGCATAAATCCGTCATGTCAGCGCTCGTCTTGACCGGAGCCCATCCTGTATTCATTCATCCTGAATATGATGAGACGTACGGGATCGCCCACGGCATCACGGCAAGCGCTGTCGAGCGCGCGCTCGAGCTGCATCCTGACACGAAAGCCGTCCTCGTCATCAACCCGACGTACTTCGGTGTCGCTGGTGACCTCGAACGCATCGTCGCCGTTGCTCACGCTCAGGACGTCCCTGTACTCGTTGACGAAGCGCACGGTGTCCACTTGCCATTCCACGACGAGCTCCCTCTGTCGGCGATGCAAGCGGGCGCAGACGTCGCTGCGACGAGCGTGCATAAGCTCGGTGGCTCGATGACAGGTAGCTCGATTTTGAACGTACGCCGCGGTCTTGTCTCTCCAGAGCGGATCCACGCGATGCTCTCGATGATTACGACGACGTCGACGTCCTACCTACTTCTCGCCTCGCTCGACGCAGCCCGGCGCCAATTGGCGACAAAAGGTGAGGCCATGAACGAACGCGCCCTCACGCTTGCCCGGTCGGCACGCGTCGCCATCAACAACATGCCGCATTTATCGGTCTACGGCCACTCTGAGCTCCATTCTGAGTCGACGTACGCCTTAGATGAGACGAAAGTACTCGTATCGGTTCGTGAGCTTGGAATTACCGGATTTGAAATCGAGAAATATTTGCGCGAACATCACCGCATCGAAGTCGAGATGTCCGATTTGTTGAACGTCCTCTTCATCGTGACGAGTGCCGACGATGAGTCGACGATTCAAGCACTTATCGATGCGATGCACGATGTCGTATCGGTGTATAAGCAGTCTGGGAACGATTCTTTATCGATCATGCTCCCGGAGATCCCACCACTCGCGCTCAGCCCACGAGACGCGTTCTACGAAGAGACGGAAACGATTCCGCTCGAGAACGCTGTCGGACGAATTTCGGCTGAGTTCATCATGGTGTATCCACCAGGGATTCCTATCATCATTCCTGGAGAATTGATCACGGCATCGACACTCGAATACATCACGGCCAATATCGAAGCTGGTTTACCGGTTCAAGGTCTTGAAGACGAGTCGCTTCAAATGATTAAAGTCATCCAACAAACGAAAGCAATCCGCTAAACGAAAGCGAGCCGGTCAAATTGACCGGCTCGCTTTGTGTCATCAGAAGAAAAGATGCTTATGATGATCGAATTGCTTCCCCTACTACCCATTATAAGAAAACGCTTACATTTTTTCAAGAGGTGATTCTGAAGTTTTTTCATCTTTCGTCCCTTCCTCGAGACAAAGACGCAAAAATTCAGCAACATGATCGGTGTCATACAGATTGATTCCGAGCATCGGATAAAGCTGTCTCGGTTCTTCGAGCGCATGCATATCGAGAAGGGCTGACTGTCCGGTCTGCATGCAGACGACGAGTACTTTCCCCATGAACTGGTGCGTATAGACAAATCCGAAATCATAACGAGACGTCTCGGTTTCGATGCCGGTAAACCGAACGCGGCTCGTCTCGGAAACGGTATATAATAGCTCCTCATCAAACGCCATGATCATTCCCTCCTTTCTGACTTCATATGTTATTTTCCTTTATACTGAACTTGTGAAACCTAGGGAGGATGACTCATGAACATTCGAAAAGCAAGCGCGCGCGACGAAGCCGCACTATTGACGCTCATGCGAGCGCTCTGGCCCGACGCCCCGTTGATCGAGTTGACGGCCGAGCTTCGTCTCGGATTGCGTTCCGGCAAGATGCATTATTTTTTGGCGACCGACAACACGGCAGTCGGGTTTTGCCAGCTCAGTTTCAGACATGACTATGTTCCCGGCGCCGTCTCTTCTCCGACTGCGTTCTTAGAAGGGATATACGTCGACGAATCCGTACGCGGGCAGGATGTGGCGACCCGGCTCGTCGAAGCTGCCGCATCATACGCTCGGTCGAAAGGCTGTGACGAACTCGCTTCAGATACGGAGCTTGACAATGAGGGGAGCCAACGTTTTCATGCTCGAATCGGTTTCGATGAAGTCGAACGGACCGTCCACTACATCAAAAAACTCTCCCGCGAGTAGGAGGGCACTGAAAAACTTCAAATAATTTTGAGCAGAGGAGCGTCATCCCGGATGGGATGACGCTCCTCTGCTCTCATTGCCCTTCAAGCCGCCCTGTCCGGCACGCCGCTTTCCTGGGGGCGGTCAGCGAGCCGCATCGCGACGATGTCGCTGCTGGGTCTCACCTTGCCCGCTGTTCCCCCGGGAGTCGGCGTGCCCTCGGGGCGACGCTGTACGTCCTTGCCGTTTCGGACTAAACTGGCTATAACTACACATCCTGGAGGCGATCCCGATGATGCCAGACCTGCCGAACATGCCGCCGAGCCCGTATGCGGCGCTTTACGATCTGTTGATCCCTGCCGATGACGAGCTACGGCTCATCCACGATCTCGTATCGTTCGATTTCGTCACCGACCTGCTCGCGGACACGTATTGTCACGACAACGGGCGGATGGCCGTCCATCCTGTCCGGATGTTCAAATATCTGTTCCTCAAGGCGCACTCGAACCTATCGGATGTCGATCTCGTCAGACGGGCGAGGACCGACCTCACCTATAAGTATTTCCTAGATCTCGCGCCGGAGGACGGCGTCATCAACCCGTCCTCGCTCACGAAATTCCGCCGCCAACGCATGGACGACGACAAACTGCTCGACAAACTGCTCGCACACACGGTCGAGGTCGCGAAAGAAATGGGGCTGCTGAAGGGACGGACGCTGATCGTCGATTCGACCCATTCCCGGGCCCGGTACGGGCAGAAGCCGATTGGGCAGGCGATCATCGCGGTAAACCTGAAGCGGATCATCACCCTCTCAAAAGAAAAAACAGGATAAGAGCAAGGAAAAAGAGCGATTGTCCCGACTTGAGTCGGTCCAATCGCCCTTTTTTCTGTTCACGCTCGGATAGAGCGGAGGTTTTTCAGTGCCCTCCGCGAGTAGCGAGAGAGTTTTTGTATTACTTAACGACGTGGATTGGCATACCCATTGCGATTTCTGCCGCTTCCATTGCCATCTCACCGAGTGATGGGTGAGCGTGGATTGTGAGCGCGATATCTTCAGCTGTCATGCCTGCTTCGATGGCGAGACCAAGCTCGGCAATCATATCAGAAGCGCCTGTACCCGCGATTTGAGCACCGATCAAAAGACCGTCCTCTTTACGCGTGATGAGCTTCATGAAGCCGTCTGGCTCGTCGAGGGCGAGGGCACGACCGTTCGCTGCGAATGGGAATTTCGATACTGTGAAATCGAGTCCTTCTTCTTTAGCGAGCGGTTCTGTGTAACCGACTGTCGCAAGTTCAGGGTCAGTGAAGACGACCGCTGGGATTGCTGAGTAGTCGAGGTAAGCCGGCTTACCTGCAGCTGCCTCCGCTGCAACTTTTGCTTCGTAAGAAGCTTTGTGTGCGAGCGGTGGTCCTGGTACGATGTCGCCGATTGCATAAATGTTTTCGTTCGACGTCTTGCACTGGTCGTCGATCTCGATGATGCCGCGGTCGCTGATTTTAACTTCAGCATTCTCGAGGCCGATGTCGCCAGTGTTCGGACGGCGTCCGACTGTGACGAGGACGTAGTCCGCTTCAACAGTCTGTTCTTCGCCGTTCACTTCAAACTTCACGATAACGCCGTCTTCCGTTTCCTCGACGCCTTTTGCAAGAGCGTTCGTGTGGATCGTGACGTTGCCTTTTTGTTTGAGTTTCTTTTTGACGATTTGCGTCATTTGTGGCTCGAAGCCAGACAAGATGTCGCTTGCGCCTTCAACGACTACGACTTCAGTATCGAAGTTCGCATACGCTGTTCCAAGTTCCATTCCGATGTAGCCGCCACCGATGACGACGAGCTTTTTCGGAACTTCTGTAAGAGCCAATGCGCCAGTTGAAGAAAGAACGCGTTTTGACCATTTGAACGATGGGATCTCGATTGGTGTCGAACCAGTCGCGATGATCGCTTTCTTGAACTTGTAAGGAGTTGAGCTATCTTCTGTGATGACACGAACTGTGTCTTCAGCTGCGAAGAACGCTTCACCTTGAACGATTTCGATCTTGTTGCCTTTCAAAAGACCTTTGACGCCGCCAGTCAATTTGTTGACAACCGACTGTTTCCAGTCTTGGACTTTCGTGAAGTCAACTGACACGTTGTCAGATGTGATTCCCATTGTCGAGTGACCTTTAGCGTGCTGGAAGTTATGTCCAGCCGTAATCAACGCTTTAGATGGGATACAACCGACGTTCAAGCAGACACCGCCAAAGTTGCCTCTTTCAACGATTGTAACTTTGAGTCCGAGTTGTGCGCCGCGGATTGCTGCGACGTATCCACCAGGACCGGCGCCGATGACAAGTAAATCAGTTTCTTGTGCGAATTCTCCTACTACCATGTTCTTATCCCTCCATCATTAGAAGTGCTGGATCTTGAAGCAAGCGTTTGACCATGTTGAGCGCGTTTTGAGCAGTCGCACCGTCGATGAGACGGTGGTCAAAGCTGAACGAAAGTGCGAGCACTGGTGCTGCTACGATCTCGCCGTCTTTGACGACAGCTTTTTCAGCAATGCGGCCAATACCGAGAATTGCAACTTCCGGGTGGTTGATGACAGGTGTGAACCATTGTCCACCAGCTGAACCGATGTTCGTGATTGTGATCGATCCGCCTTTCATGTCGTCCCCAGCAAGTTTGCCTTCACGGGCTTTGCCGGCAAGCTCATTGATGTTGTTTGCAAGTGCGTAGACTGATTTACGGTCCGCATCTTTGACGACAGGAACGACGAGGCCGTTATCCGTGTCAGCTGCGATACCGATGTTGTAGTAGTTTTTGTAGACGATTTCTTCGTTTACATCGTCGATTGACGCGTTGATCGTTGGGTAAGCTTTCGCTGCCGCTGTCAATGCTTTGACGACGAATGGCAAGTACGTGAGTTTCACGCCTTGGTCAGCCGCGACTTGTTTGAACTCTTTACGGAGTGCGACAAGTTTCGTGACATCGACTTCGTCCATGAGTGTTACGTGCGGAGCCGTATGTTTCGAGTTGACCATCGCTTTCGAGATCGCTTTACGGATACCACGGATTTTCTCGCGCGTTTCGAGTTCAGGTGTAGCTGACTCGTAAGGCTTGATTTCCGTCTTCGCTGCCGCTGCCGGAGCTACAGATTCTGTTTTCTCTGTTGTAGCTTCCGCTGTCGGTGCTTCACCGTTTGCGAACGCGTCGATGTCTTCTTTAAGAATACGCCCGTTGTCGCCCGTTCCTTTGACTTCACGGATGTCGACGCCTTTTTCGCGAGCGTACTTGCGAATCGAAGGCATAGCGATGACACGCTCAGACTTGTGAAGTTGAACTTCACGTGGACCGTCTTCTTTCACGTCTTCTTTTACGTCTTCTTGAATCTCTTCTGTCTTCTCTTCAGCTTTTGGCTGTTCAGGAGCTGCTGCTTCTTCACCGGCTGGTGCGTCACCTTCAATATCGAACGTGATGAGCACGTCGCCGACGATGGCAACTGTTCCTTCAGAGACTTTAACTTCCTTGACTGTTCCGTCAACCGGAGCAGGAATCTCAACGACGGCTTTGTCGTTTTGAACTTCGAGGAGGATGTCATCCTCTTTCACTGTATCCCCTGCTTTGACGAACCACTTGACGATCTCACCTTCGTGAATTCCTTCACCGATGTCTGGTAATTTAAATTCAAATACTGCCACTGGTTTTTCCTCCCATCAAATAATCATGTAAATACGACAAGGGAGACAATTCTCCCTCATCGTTAAATGAACACGATCAGAAGTTGATAACTTCTTTAACTTTTGCAACGACATCTTTATGGTCAGGTAACCATGCATCTTCACCTTGTGCGAAAGCGAAGACCGTGTCTGGTGCAGTTACACGAAGCACTGGTGCTTCGAGGTGAAGAATCGCGCGTTCTTGAATTTCAGTTACGACGTTCGCCGCAATCCCTGCTTGACGCTGTGCCTCTTGAACGACGATCGCGCGGCCAGTCTTTTTAACTGACTCGACGATTGTGTCGATATCAAGCGGGCTGATTGTCATGAGGTCGATTACTTCGACGTTGATGTTTTCTTTTTCAAGCTCTTCAGCTGCTTTGAGTGAAGTATGAACCATCGCACCGTATGTGATGATCGAAACGTCAGTACCTTCGCGTTTCACGTCTGCTTTTCCAAGCTCGATCGTGTAGTCGCCTTCTGGTACTTCGCCACGGAACGAACGGTAAAGTTTCATGTGCTCGAGGAATACGACTGGGTCGTTGTCACGGATTGACGCGATCAAAAGACCTTTTGCATCGTATGGTGTTGACGGGATGACGACTTTAAGACCAGGTGTCTGAGCCATCAATCCTTCAAGGCTGTCCGCATGCAGTTCTGGTGTTTTAACGCCGCCACCGAACGGTGAACGGATTGTAACCGGCTGGCTGTAAGCGCCGCCTGAACGGTAACGCATACGTGCCATTTGGGCAGCAACTGAGTCAAACACTTCGAATACGAATCCGAAGAATTGAACTTCCATGATTGGACGGAAGCCTGTGAGTGCAAGACCGATCGCGAGACCGCCGATACCAGACTCAGCGAGCGGTGTATCGAAGACGCGGTCTTCGCCTAACTCGTCTTGGAGACCTTCCGTTGCACGGAAGACCCCACCGTTTTTACCAACGTCTTCTCCGAAAAGAAGTACTTTCTCGTCGCGCTTCATTTCAACGCGCATCGCATCAGTAATCGCTTGGATCATTGTCATTTGAGCCATAACTTACTTCGACTCCTTTGCTGTATATTCTTCAAGCTGCTCTTTCAAGTTTGAAGGGAGTGTTTCGAACATGTTGTTGATGAAGTCCGAAACTTTTTGTTTTGGTTCTTTGTCCGCGAGGCTGATCGCTTCTTTCACGTCTGCTTTCGCTTGTTCGATCACTTCGTTCTCCATGTCTTCGCTCCAAAGCTTTTTGCCTTCGAGGAAAAGACGGAAACGTACGAGTGGATCTTTTTCTTGGTACTCTGAATCGAGTTCTTTCGTACGGTAACGTGTTGGGTCATCCCCAGCGAGCGTATGTGGTCCGTAACGGTATGTGAGTGCTTCGATGAGCGTCGGTGTCCCATCAAGTGCGTCTTTACGCGCTTGTTGTGTTGCGGCGAAGACAGCAAGTACGTCCATACCGTCAACTTGGATTCCGTTGATGCCCGCTGCTACAGCTTTTTGCGCGATCGTTTTAGCTGCCGTCTGCTTCTCAACAGGTGTCGAGATTGCGAAGCGGTTGTTTTGAACGACGAAGATAGCTGGTGATTTGAATGCACCTGCGAAGTTCATGCCTTCGTAGAAGTCACCTTGTGACGATCCACCGTCACCCGTGTAAGTAATGGCGACGTTCGTGTTGCCGTTGCGTTTGAGGCCCATAGCCACACCCGCTGCTTGAATGATTTGTGCGCCGATGATGATTTGCGGCATTAAGACGTTAACGTCTTCTGGGATGCGGTTTCCTGCCACGTGACCACGTGAGAACAAGAACGCTTGATAAAGCGGAAGTCCGTGGAATACGAGTTGTGGGATATCGCGGTAACCCGGAAGAATCCAGTCTTGCTTGTCGAGCGCGTATTGCGTCCCGATCATCGTTGCTTCTTGACCTGCCACTGGCGCATAGAAACCTAGGCGTCCTTGACGGTTAAGCGAGATGGCACGCTGATCCCAAATTCGAGTATAGACCATGCGGCGCATAAGCTCCTGAAGTTGCTCGTCCGTTACATCTGGCATTGCGTCTTGGTTGACGACCTCGCCCTTCTCGTCGAGAATACGGAACGTTTGGAAGTTTTCTTCCACGTTTTGAAGTACCTGAACGTTGTTCATTCGTTTCACCTCATCCTTTCAACTATGAGACAATTGTCTTTTTTTGTGATCAAACACTACCTCAAATCTTAAGTGTATCTGTCCAAAAAAGCAATCTGTATTAACGTGATTCAGGAAAGTATGACTTCTCCTGCCGTTTCCTAGTCAGTATAAAACGGGTTGTTACAATAACGCAAAAAATATGCTCACTCCATAAAAACGCTTACATGAACACATTTTTCGAATGTTTTACGCTCTGTATCATTTTCATTTCACCTTCTGTACCATCTGAGCGATTCGCTCATTAAATATGATATAATTGGACATATCGCAATTGGAAAGGAAGTTTACCCATGTTAACAATGAAAGACGTGATTCGTGAAGGAGATGAGCGGCTCCGTAACCGTTCAAGTGAAGTCTCGATTCCACCTACGGCAGAAGACCTCGCCCTGCTCGACGAGATGGAAACGTTCCTCGTCAACAGCCAAGACCCTGAGATCAGTGAAAAATATGAGCTTCGCGGCGGTGTCGGGATTGCCGCACCACAACTCGGTGTCAATCGCCGGTTCTTCACAGTCCTGCTAAAAGAGGAAGAAGAGACGTTCAAGCTGTCGATCTTCAATCCGAAAATCACGAGTCATTCGCTCGAACAGACGTATTTGAACGGCGGTGAAGGCTGCTTATCTGTCGACCGCATCGTCAAAGGCAACGTACCGCGTCACCGTCGCATCACCCTCGAAGGATTTGACCGTGACGGCAATCCGATCAAGTTACGTCTTCGCGGGATGCGAGCCATCGTCTGCCAACACGAACTCGACCACTTGGACGGCGTCCTGTTTTATGACCGCATTAATACGACCAATCCGCTAGAAACATACGGTGAACCGATCTGAGGTGACGAGCGTGAAAAAAAAGACACTGTTGTTCCTATTCCCATTCTTGTTTCTTTTAATCGGTGGATGCGTCCGGATCGAATATGACGCCACCGTCCACTATGATCAGTCTGTCACGCTCGAGACGACGTATGCATTCCGCGATCACCCGGTCATGAAGCTATTAAACTTACGGCTCGACTGGGAAACGTGGAAACAACAAGCGAACGATAACGGCTATGCGACTCGAGACTATTCGAGCGAAGACGATTACGAAGGTATGGTGTTAAAGAAGACGTTCAAAAACGCCGATGAACTGCGAAACATTAAACAGGAATGGAAGACCGGACCGGCCGGTGTCCTCGTTCCCCCCGACGTGAAATTTGACGTTCAAAAGGAAGACGGCATTTGGTTCGATTCATACGTATTGAAGACGAACTTGGATTTACGTCTCGATCGCGTTGACTTGCCTGGTGTCAACTTGAGCGGTTCCCCGAAAGAACTCGCCGAGCGTTACATCCGCCAAGCCGACATCCGTTTCAATTTGACGGTACCGACCGGTGTGTTCGTCGAGGACGGGACCGGTCTTGACCCTCGTTCAATGAAACAAGTCGAGTGGCAAGTGTACGGCGGACGCCAAAACAATATGATGCTTGTTGCGCACGTACCGAACGTCAAAGCGTGGACCATCACGATCGTCGTTGCCATCATTGCTAGTGTGACTGCTTTCTTCTTTTGGCGGAGATCTCGGAAAAATGTCGGAAACCCCGACCGGACATCGATTCGTTCGCGCGTGCTCGGTATGTTGATCATCCTGTTAGCGTTAGCCATCATTATCGTGACCGTACGTGAAGAGCTGACGAACGATCGAAAAGTCGAAGCCATCCGTCAAGCCGCCCAAACCGATGAATTCATCCCGACGTTCGCCGTCCACGGCCTGCTTGGGACCGACCGGACGTTCCTCCGCTTCTCCCAATACATGGAGCAGCGCGGACTCGCCAAAGACGGTGCGCTTTGTACGGTGACAGCGAAAGGAGCGGTCGACTGCGTCATCAATGATTACAGTTCGAACCGCCCGATCGTCCGGATTGAATATGAGGATGCTGAAGCGTCCTTGAACAACCAGACGAAGTGGTTGAACCTCGCCATCGAAGAGTACAAATCGGAACGAAACCGTTCGTTCGACCGCATGTATGTGATCGGGCACAGTATGGGCGGTGTCGCCGCAGCCAACTATATTTTGAACCAAGACGAGTATATCGTCGATAAGCTCGTTACGTTCGATAGCCCGTTCGCCGGGACGCGCCTCGCCAACTTCGGTTTATCCGCCAGCAACTTCGGTGTGAACACGGGCAGTCCAGCCATCCGCGACTTGTCGCCGAGTTCTGATGGGCTCAAGTCGTTCCAGGCGAAGCTTGAGACGTGGCCCCGTTCCGTCCAAGTGTATTCGTTCTCAGGACGAGGCGGCGAGTTCAACTTGATCGAACCGTCGAGCTCGCTCTTGCTTGAGGAATACACGAACAATATCGGTACCGAGACCGTCCCATACGATCACTTCTCACTTCATCGGAAGACGGACGTGCTCCGTGAGACGGGCGAGTTCTTATACGAGTATTCAAATGAGTTCAATCCAGTCGAAACGCAATAAAACAAGCCCGTCCTCTGATGAGGACGGGCTTGGGCTGTTGACGAACCAATTCGCTTTTCGCGAATTGGTTCGTCTTTTTTATGTTCGATGACCTCGAGTCACTCTGCTCGGCACAAGATTGAAAAAATGATATGTATACGGTCTCTCCAGGCCAATAAACTAGTCAGCTTCTTCATGTTTTGTGCGGTGACCGCCGCCAGATGGGACCGTGTGCGTTGCTCGTCCGATGGCGCCCCGTCCCCTGCAGGATAGCAATCCAACGGAGACCCAGCAGCGACGCGAGTCGCGATGCGGCTCCGGGATTGCCTGCGGAAAGCGTGGGCGCCGAAAGGACGAGCGATAGCAATCATGTTAGTCAACAAGTTGAAGCCCGCCCTCTGATGAGGACGGGCTTGTTTTAGGTCAGTAGGTCATCGTCCACGTCAACTTCTGTAACCAGTAGAGCAAGTACTTGCCGATCGGCAAGTCGGTCTGAATCTCATCATAAGCGACGGTGTACGTCCCGTCCTCGTTGTTCCAAAGCCGTTTGAAATAGCTATCGACTTCGCGCATGAACTCGGTCTCGGTCGCAGTCGTCACTTCGACGTCCGCCTCGAGGTTATAGTCGTTCATATTCCGGGTCGTATAGTTGCCAGACCCCATCACGACAACACGCTGCTCGCCTTCGACGTAGAGCATCTTCGGATGATATTGTTCTTTCCCGACTTCGTACCAGCGGACCTCGATCTGTTCCGGATTGACTTCGACGAGCTCAGCCGTGACCGGCAAGTTCGGGAGACCCGACTTATTACGCCCGAACGCGTTCGTGTTCGGGTCAAGGATGAGCTTGACGAACGCGCCGCGCTCGGCGGCGTCGTGGATCGACTGGATGATGTTCCGGTCGGCCAAATAGAACATGCCGATCCAAATCGTCTCGCCCGCTTTCGCCTCTTCCATCGCTTTCAGGACGGCTTCTTGAATTTTCGACTCGGTGACGTAACGAACCTGCATCGGTCCGTCCGAGTCCTCGTCACGTAAGGCGGCAAGTTTTTCTTCACTCGGGAAACGACTCGCATCCCCTTTCGAGAACCGGGCGATCGCCTCTTCCCCTTCAAGAATGTCAGCTAGGATCGGACCGTCGAGTCGGACACCGACATTTGAATGGTAACCGGACGCGTCATGCGGATTCGCCGAGAGGACGAACCCGTCGTTCTCCGTCACCATGACTTTGCGATGGTTCGCTTTCACGTTCAGTAACCGTAAATAAGAACGAATCGTGATGTCCGGTGCCGATTTCGCCATCGGGTTCGAAAGCCAACCGTTCTGGCTGTCCCCGAACCATTGGAAGCCGATGCGATACAACGTCGAGTACAAGATATTCGGGTCACGTAACGCGTCGAGGTTCGTGTAGACGACTTCAGCGCCCGCTTCCTTGAGCACGTCTAAATGGTCAGACGCGTGGCCGTTATACGTCGTGTTGATCTCGTCTGTGATCAACACGACGTTCAAGTCCGGATACAGCTCCATCTGTTCTAAGAGTGCTGACGACAGGCGGGCCGTGATGTCCGGGTACTGTCGATCTTCATTTGAATATGGATTGAATAAGAAAAAGTCCATGACGATATATTCGCTTGCTTCCCGAATCGATCGCTCGACATCTTGGAAGATTTCTTGCTCGGTCACTTCCGTATCTTCCCCTTGGTATGTCAAATCAGACAAAAAATCGATTTGGTCATCCGAGATGTTTACCGATTCGGATGCTCGAGACACCCCTTCTGGTAGCGGTTTTACTTGATGATAAATCATCGTGACTAAAAATAAGAGCGCAAATGCGGCAAGTCCCCATTTGAGCCATCCTGTCTTACGCTTCTGCCGTTCCATACGCACCGTCCCCTTTTTTATGCCCTAAAAAACGGGCTGTAGTCACCTACAGCCCGTTCGTTCATACTTCCATAATGATCGGAAGAACCATTGGGTGTCTTCGTGTTTTTTGAGCCAAGTATGGTGTGAGTGTATCCGAGACGAGTTGTTTCATCTCTGACCACTTCATCTGCTTATTCGACAATCCTTGTTCGACCGTCTTCTTGAGCAAGCGCTCACCGTCACGAATCAAGCTACCCGATTCGCGCATGTACACGAATCCGCGCGAGATGATGTCGGGTCCGGAGACGAGTTTTCGCGTCTTGCCGTCGATGCTGATGACGACGACGACAAGTCCATCTTCTGACAAGATGCGGCGGTCACGTAAGACGATATTGCCGATGTCACCGATGCCGTTTCCGTCAACATAGACGGCGTTCGCCGAAATTTTGCCTGTGATGGCAGCCGAATCGGCGTCGACGGCGAGCACTTCGCCGTTGTCCATTACGAACGTGTTCTCTTTCGGGATCCCGACCGACTGCGCGAGCTCGGCATGTTTCACTAACATGCGGTACTCTCCGTGAATCGGCATGAAGAATTTCGGGTTGAGCAACCGGATCATGAGCAGTTGCTCTTGTTGCGATCCGTGACCTGACGTATGGATGTTCGTGAGTTTACCGTAGACAACGTCAGCGCCCGCTTTGTATAGTTGGTTGATCGTTTTACCGACCGACACGGCGTTACCTGGAATCGGTGACGATGAGAAGATGACCGTGTCGCCAGGGATGATCGAAACTTGACGGTGTGTCCCGTTCGCAATCCGGCTGAGCGCAGCCATCGGTTCACCTTGTGATCCGGTACAGAGAATCGCCACTTCATGTGGTTGGAAGTTGCGCATCTGGTTCGTCTCGATAATCATTCCTTTTGGTACGTTGATGAAGCCGAGATCTTGTCCGATCGTCATGACTTTTTCCATCGAGCGACCGAAGATGAGCAAGTGGCGGCCCGTCTCAGCACAAGAGTCGATGACTTGTTGCAGACGATAGATGTTCGAGGCGAACGTCGCGAAGATGATGCGCCCTTCCGCTTTACGGAACGTCTCACTGATCGTCCCGCCGACGACTTTTTCACTCATCGTGAACCCTTCGATTTCTGCGTTCGTCGAGTCTGACAAGAGACAAAGGACGCCTTCTTTCCCGATCTCAGCCATTTTGGCGATATCAGCCGGCTCGCCGACCGGTGTGAAGTCGAACTTGAAGTCGCCGGTATGGACGATGTTGCCTTGTGGCGTCTTGACGACGACACCGAGCGAGTTCGGAATCGAGTGAGTCGTCCGGAAGAACGAGATACTCGTCTTTCTGAACTTAACGATCGTATCCTCATCGATTTCATGCAATTCGGCCTCGCGAAGCAAGCCATGCTCCTCAAGTTTCACTTTGATCAACCCAAGGGCGAGCTTTGTCGCATAGATCGGCAGTTTGACTTGTTTCAACAAGAACGGGATTCCACCGATATGGTCTTCGTGACCGTGGGTGATGAACACCCCTTTTACTTTTTCTTTGTTTTTGATCAAGTATGAGTAATCTGGAATGACGTAGTCGATCCCAAGCAAGTCATCCTCTGGGAACATAATCCCGGCGTCGATGACAATGATCTCATCTTGAAATTGAGCGACGTACGTATTCTTCCCGATTTCTCCGAGTCCGCCTAATGCGAACACAGCGGTTTGATGGTTCTTTACAAACTTCATTTAATCTCTCCTTACTTCTAGTTAGTTGATTTTCATCTATGTGATACATAAGTGATTCTCGTGATAAAGTTATGTCTCCGTAAGATTCTTTCTTCATTATAGCTCATATTGTGACAAAATTTCACTAATGACGTCAGATTGAGGGCTGTTTCTTGATTTCGTGGTATGCTTTTTTGTATAGACATACCCTAAACAAGACAGAGAAAGCATGGTGATTCGAATGGAAGATAAAAAAGTAGTCTTTTTTGACATTGACGGCACACTTCTCCACGAAGGGACGTATATTCCGCCTTCGACGATTGCGGCGATCGAACAACTTCGTGCGAACGGAGTCGAGACGTTCATCGCGACGGGACGAGGCCCGGCGATGCTCTCAGACATCCCGCAGCAACTTGGAATCGAGAGCATGGTGTGCTACAACGGCCAAATCGTCGTCCACCGTGGGGAAATCGTCTATCGGAACACGCTACCGACTCATGCGCTCAGCCGTTTGACGGACCATGCGGGTACGAACGACCACACACTCGTCTATCTCGGACAAGACCGTGGCGGCGCGACGAAACCGAACGACCACGTCGTCGAACAGTCGCTCGGTGAACTCGATATACCGATCCCGACGTACGCGCCAAACTTCCACATTGAACAGGACGTCTATCAGACGTTGCTCTACTGCACGCCTGAAGAAGAGCATCGTTATCTCGACGCTTACAGCGAATTCGATTTTATCCGCTGGCACCCGCATGCGATGGACGTCATCAATCGCGGGGCGAGCAAGGCGGACGGCATTCGCCACTTCATCGAGACGAACGGCTATCGCCTCGAGAACACATACGCCTTCGGTGACGCGTTGAACGACTTGGCGATGCTCCGATACGTCGGTACAGGCATCGCGATGGGCAACGGACGAGCCGAGGCAAAAGAAGCGGCCGACTTTGTGACGAAATCGATTCTTGAAGACGGTATCGAGTATGGACTAAGAAAAATGAAATTAATCTAAAAACAACGAGAGGCGCGCGCCTCTCGTTTTTATCTTGACCGAAGCGAGCGTTCGAGCCGGTCGAGGTCGGTATCTTTTCCGATGATGATCAAAATATCTTCCGGCAGGATCATCTCGTCGGCTTGAGGGGAAATCAAGACGTCGTCACCACGACGGATGGCGACGATGTTGACTCCGTATTTGGCACGAAGGTCCAAATCAATCAGTGATTTATTCGATAGTTTTTCAGAAGCCTTGATCTCGACAATCGAATGTTCATTTGAAAGTTCAAGGTAATCCAAAATACTTTGGCTCATCAATCCGTTGGCGATCCGGACGCCCATATCGCGTTCCGGGTGGACGATGTTATCCGCACCGATTCGACGTAGGACTTTTTCGTGGTAGTCGTTCGTCGCTTTCACCGTGATGATTTGGACACCGAGCTCTTTCAAAATCAACGTCGTCAAAATCGAGGCTTGAATGTTTTCTCCGATTGCCACGATCACATGTTCGAAGTTACGAATCCCAAGACTCTTTAAGACGTTCTCATCGGTCGTGTCGGCGATGACCGCGTGCGTGGCTAGACCCATGAACTCATTGACGCGTTCTTCATCCACGTCGATGGCGAGCACGTCATATCCGTTCGACGACAGCTCCCGCACGATCGACCCACCAAACCGACCTAAGCCGATGACTGCAAATTCACCTGTCATATTCAAAACATCCCTTTCCCTACAGCTGGTTCTGTTCCCGATTCTTCGTACAGTGTAACCGATTCGCCCTAAAAAAACTATACAAAAAAAGACCGGGAAATCCCGGTCTTATGCTTTACCGCTTGAACGTTTTCCACGCACATAGTCATTGTCGAACAAGAACAGACGAAGCAATAAATACAACGCCGGTACGAGTAAGAGCAATCCTAGAATGAACACGATGACGAGCGCGATCGCCATCGACTCGTTGACGACGCTTCCGTTAATGTCGATATACGGATAGAGGATATACGGCAAATGCGTATAGCCATATCCGAACCACGCCATGAAGAACTGACCCATGACCATTAAGAAAGCGAGTCCGTAGTTGCGTTTCAAGTAGACGAACGATACGGCAATGATGAAGAAGACGAAACTCGCGGCGAACCACCACCAGTTACCCGCCAAAATGTTTTCATAATGCCATGCCGCCTGCGACTTTAAGCCGAAGAAGACGAGTCCCGAAGCGAGGATCGTCGGAACACTCCAGAAGAGCGCCCACTTACGCACGAGGCCGACTGCTTCGACATCACGTGCCTTGTCCGCATAGAACAAGAGGAACATCGCACTAATATAGAGCACCGACACGATCGCGAGGATCACGACTGTCCACGAGTAAAAGTTTGTGAACAACTTCAATCCGTTAAAGAACACACCCGACTCTGTCTCGTTAATGAATCCGCCTTGACTGACCGTGAGCACGGTCGACATCGCTGCCGGAATCAATAGACCTGTCGCACCATACAAGAACACGTAAAACGTACTCTCTTTCGAACCGTAGTTCGCGAACGCATAAAAACTTCCGCGAATCGCGAGCAAAATCAACACGACAGAGGCCGGTACTAACAAGGCCGTTCCATAATAGTAAGCCGTATCCGGGAAGAACCCGACGATTCCGACGAAGAAGAAGACGAAGAAGACGTTCGTCACTTCCCATGTCGGCGACAAATACCGTTGAATCAGGCGATTGATTTTTTGGTCTCGCTTCGTGTACTTACTATAGAAAGCGAAGAAGCCGGCACCGAAATCAATCGATGCAACGATGAGATAGCCGTATAAAAACGTCCATAATACGGCAATCCCTAATTCTTGAATTTGCATGTCATATCCTCCGATCACACTTCATCCGCAAACATCGCTTCGCCGCGATGTTCCGATTGTTTTAGTTCTTTCCCGACTGGGTTGTCCTTGAACAGACGTGTCAAGACGAGCACTGTGACCACGCCAAGAACCGCATATAGGATCGTGAAGGCGATGAGCATCCAACCTACGTTAGCCGACGTTGTCGCTGCCTCACTCGTGCGCATCAAATCATAGAGCGCCCATGGCTGACGGCCAAACTCGGCGAAGAACCACCCGAACTCGATTGCCATCATGGCGAGAGGGCCTCCCGCCGCAATCGCGATCAGCATCGGTTTGCTGAATTGAGGCAATCGCTTAATATAGCGTCCGAGGACGAACAGGAATGAGATAAGCGCAAGAAGCATCCCGATTCCGACCATTGCATCAAACAGATAGTGGATGAACAGTGGCGGTTGGTCCTCTTTCGCAAATTCATTAAGACCCGTCACTTCATAGTTTGGGACACCGCCCGCTAAGATTGACAACGCATAAGGGATTTTAATGGCCCCGCGTACTTCGTAACCACCTTCACCATCGTCTTCGAGCCATCCGCCCAAGATGAGTTCGGCTTCGGAGGAGGTGTCAAAGTGCCACTCTGCCGCTGCCAACTTATCCGGCTGATACTTCGCCAAGTATTTACCTGAGAAGTCTCCGACGAGCGCAGTCGCAATCGCAAAGATGAGCGCGACGGTCATCGTTAGACGAAGACCTTTTTTGTGATACTCGACTGACAATTTGTCGAGTTGGTTACGACGTTGGCGCAATAACTGCACGGCCGCAATCGCCGCTAAGATGAACGCCGATGTCAAAATGGCCGACGTTAATACGTGCGCCATCTTCGTCGGCATCGCCGGGCTGAACATCGCCTCGAGCGGACTCACGTTCGCAAGTTTCCCATCGACGATGTCAAATCCGACAGGTTGGTTCATAAAGCTGTTGACTGTCGTAATGAAGAAGCCTGAGAACAGTGCACCAACGGCGACTGGAATCCCGATCAGCATATGGTGCCACGGGTTTTTAAACCGATCCCATGTATACAAATAAATGCCGAGGAAGATCGCTTCAAAGAAGAACGCGAACGTTTCCATGAACAGCGGCAGCGCGATCGTCTGACCGGCGACGCGCATCAAGTTTGGCCAAAGCAGTGATAACTGCAGCCCGATGGCTGTACCGGTGACGACACCGACCGCGACGGTCACGACATAGCCTCGCGACCACCGACGAGCCATCAAGATGTATTTCGGATCTTTCTTTTTAATACCTAAAAACTCTGCCAATAAAATTAAAAGTGGAACCCCGACGCCGATTGTGGCAAAAATCACATGAAAGCCTAACGTGAGTGCCGTTAACGCCCGACTCATCAGGACCGGATCTTGAAACATCTATTGATTACCTCCTATCTCTCTCTAGCGCTTCACACCGATGCGTGAAACGAAACATCACAGATGATTTCCTTTGGATAACCCTATCATAATGATTTTATATAGCGCTGTAATGTCTCAATGCTTGAGTTCGCAAAATGTTCACATTTGAACAAGCTTAACAATATCGACGCTTTACAATCATAATAATTTCCCTTTTTCCTCACATCGGAAGCACAATTCAACACATTCCAATAAAAAAAGCGAACCGCAACGCGTCCGCTTCGTTCACTTCACAATGACCGTTCTAAAGAAATGGTCGAACAGTTCGACCGCGACATCGATCGCCCGCTCATCCGGATTGAGCGTCGCTTGATGAAGACCTGAACCCATGTCGTTCACCCCAAGCCACACCATGAACCCCGGCACTTGTTTCAACATATAGCCGAAATCCTCACCGGTCATGGCCGGGACGCACGTCTTATACGAATAGCCGACGTCTTCGACCGCTTCCTCGAACTGGAACAAATACCGTTCGTCGTTCACTACTTCATGGTACCGGTTGCCGAACTCGAGGTCGATATGGACGTTATACGTCATCTCGACACCGGCGATGACTTGACGGATCCGGCGCTCAAGGACGACCATTTCTTTATCCGACAGGGCCCGGATCGTCCCATCGAGCTTGGCCGTCTCGGCGATGATGTTCTCTTTCGTGCCGGCAGCGACTTTACCGATACTGATCACGGCGCTCCCCATCGGGTCGATGTTGCGAGAGATGATCGTCTGCAGCTGCATGATCAGTGCCGCCTGAACGATGACAGCGTCAATCCCGGCATGCGGGAAAGCGCCGTGCCCACCCTTGCCGTGAATCGTGAGGTGGAGCTCACGTGCACTCGCGAACAAGACGCCCGGCCGTGAGGCAATCGTGCCGACCGGGTATTCCGGCGCCACGTGGAGACCGAACATCGCGTCAGGACGGAAATGATAGAACAACTCCGACATCGCCATCGGTTCCGCACCGCCCGGCCCTTCTTCGGCCGGTTGGAAAAAGACGACGAGATGATGATCGAGCGGCTCTTCGATCGCGCGTTTGATCAAGCCGAGCGCGATCGCCATATGGACGTCATGGCCACAGGCATGCATCATGCCTTCATGGACCGATGCGAACTCAAGTCCTGTCTCTTCCGTGATCGGCAATCCGTCCATATCGGCCCGATACCCGATCGTCTTGTCGCCGACAAGACCGTCGACACGCACGAACAGTCCGGTGCGCCAATGCGAGATATGGACCCGTGACGAGTTAAACGAACGAATCAACTCCTCAAGCGTCGCTTGTGTTTTAAACTCTTTGTACCCCGGTTCTGGAATCAAATGTAACTGTCTTCTAGCTTCTATGGCCCAACTCATTCCACACTCTCCTTTGTGACTTCTTCAACGATTTCCCAAAACGCTTTCACTTGCGCGAGCTCGCGCATCGAGTCGGTCGACAACATCCACGTGTCACGCACGAGCGGTGTCCCGTTCGACGACGTGAGCGGGATCTTATTGATCGCCTCGACATCGCGAATCGTCGACTCCGGCAAGATGGCAAAACCAATCCCATGCAGCGCCATCTGTTTACACGTCTCGATTTGATCGACGACGAGCGTTGTGAGCGGAGGACTCGAGAACCGCTCTTGCCACCATTCAAGGATTTCTTGATAATAGGTCGAGTCACTCTTAAACTGAATGAACGAGCGCTCGTTATTTTTCAACTGCTTTAAATCGGTCATCCGCATATCAACGAGGTGAAGTGAATCTGAGAACAGTTTCATCTTTTCTCCGCGCCAGTCCGGATTACCGCGAATGATTCCGATATGGAAACTCTCTTCGAGCATATAGCGCATCATCTCGCTCGACCATCCTGTCACGAGCTTGACCCGGACGGACGGATACCGTTCCATGAATCGTTTCAAGACGCGGGGCAACCAATACTGTCCCATGATCGAGGCGACCGCGATTTTGAGCGTCCCATACACTTCGCCTTGCTTGGCCGTCAACTCTCCCCGAAGTTCTTGCTCTTCGCTATACATCTTTTTCGCGAAGTCGATGATTTTCTCACCGTCCGGGGTGAGGGCGAGGCCTCGCGTCGAGCGGACGAAAATCTTCTTGCCCCACTGATGCTCGATCGTGACGAGGCGTTGGCTTAAAGCCGGTTGGGAGACGAACAACCGCTCGGCGGCTTTTCTCATATTCAACTCTTCGGCGAGGACGATCAACACTTCCACTTCTGATACTTGCATGACGTCACCTGTTTCTATATCGTTTCTAAGACTGTATACTAAATTCATTGTTGCTAACCTGTATCATATCATGTTCATTCGCAATTTTTGAGTCGTCAGGAGGAAATCGTATGCAACGTCATCATTTTGCCTTTATTGTCGCGACCGTCGCGACGCTCGGAAGTTTGTACTTCTCCGAAGTCATGCTTTATCTGCCCTGCAAGCTGTGCTGGTTTCAGCGCATATTCATGTACCCGCTCGCGATTTATTACTTGACCATCATGTTGACGAACCGTGAGGTCAACCGTCTCTTCATCGGACTGATGGCCGGTTCCGGCTGGCTGATCAGCCTATACCACGTCGTGCTCGAACGGATTCCGAACGGGGACGCGTTTTGCAGCAACGACTGTCTCATCCGTTGGGTGAACTACTTCGGGTTCGTCACGATCCCGCTCTTGAGCTTCATCGCGTTCACGCTGATTTTAGTCATTCAATTCGTTCCAAAACGTACTGCTCGTTGAATGGAAAGAGGAGACATGGTCGAAATACGACCGCGTCTCCTCTTTATCAAAATTAGGCGAGAATACTCCCACTTCTAAACGACGCGGGCGAAGCCCTAGTGAAAGTGGGAGATGAATCGCCTTCGAACCAGGCGTGTCTTTCGATACATCAATGGTTCGACATCGTGTTTGAACTTCCTGAAATCAGGTAAAAAAATAAGTGTCACGTTCCTTGAAAACTGAAGATATAGGGTTGTGGCAGGAAGTTCGTCTGTCACGTAAAATCTTCAACGTTCACCTAGCGGATGACCGAATTAGCGAAAACCAAGCAAAGTAGGCATCCGCACTAAAGAAACGGACAAGATCAACTTTCAACCGTCGGGACGACGGGGTTAGCCTGATTAGGTTCCGGCTGATAGGTCGGATAACTCAGGAATCCTTCACCTCTAAGCAAAGCGTAGGTGGGGGTAGTTCAATTAGCTCATTGCCACCACTCGTCATAGAGCGACGCCGGCATATGGTGCTTATGGCGCGACCGCTTAAAGATCGTCTCGATCCGCTCGGCGATAGCCGGGTCGACGGCTTTCCCTTCTAAATAATCGTCGAGTTGGTCATACGTCATCCCCAGTGCGACTTCATCGGGAAGACCCGGTTTGTCGTCCTCGAGGTCAGCCGTCGGCACTTTATAAATCAGACTCTCGTGCGCTTCGAGCTCATGGAGCAACGCTTTCCCTTGTCGCTTGCTCAGTCCCGTAAGCGGCGTCAAATCGGCTGCCCCGTCCCCGTGCTTCGTATAAAATCCAGTTACATACTCTGCCGCATGATCAGTCCCGACGACAAGCGCCCCGAACGTCGCTGCGATGTCATATTGGACTTTCATCCGTTCACGCGCTTTCGTGTTTCCTTTATGGAAATCGCCGAGTTCGAGCGTCGTCGCTTGTTTGAACGCCTCGACCGAAGCATCGACGGCCGGCTTGATGTTGACGGTGAACGTCTTGTCAGGCCGGATGAAATCGAGTGACCGCTTGGCGTCGTCTTCATCATGTTGTTCGCCGTATGGGAGGCGGACCGCATAAAACGTATAGTCGCCGCCGGTCTCAGCCCGCAACTCTTCCATCGCATGTTGGCATAACTTGCCCGCGAGTGTCGAGTCTTGTCCACCTGAAATGCCGAGGACGAGTCCTTTCGCCCCCACACGTTTGACGTACGTTTTTAAAAAGTCGATTCGTCGGCGGACTTCTTGAACTGGATCGATGTGCGATTTCACATGAGTCGATTCGATGATGTGTTGTTGCATCTTTCGTTTCCTCCTTGTTTGTAAGTCGGTTTGCCTTATTGTCTGACAATCTGGTTTTGTCGTCAATACGTTTGATTACCAAAAAAAAGACGGAAACGTGAGTTTCCGTCTAACGCTTATTGAATGCGGAACGATGCGACGTCTCCGCCGATCGGTGTCATCTCTAGGAAGAGCGACTGCCCTGATGTCGGTTCCTCGTCTAATAACACGCCGAACGTGAAGCCGCCGGCCGTCGGTTGCGACGCCCCTTGCGCAAACACGTTGTGCCCGTCCGAGACACTCCATTCGAACTCCTCGACGTTCGTGTACCCAGCCACTTCAATCAAATTCCCGTTTCTCTTAATCGAGACATCGCTGAACGCACCGTCCGTCTGGGCCGGTTGCTCGCTCGACTCATCCGTTGGTTCTTCAGAAGACTCTTCCGCAGGCGGCGCCTCTACCGCTTCAACTGATAACGTCTTTTGATCGGTGGCCGCCATCTCTGGTGCACCTTCGACTTGAGCGAGGCTGACGAAATCAACCGTATACTCTCCGCTCTCGAGTGTGAGCGGGAACACTTCGTCAAACACTTTCGTCTCACCCGGTTCCCACGTCTCTTCGATAATTGATTCAGTGAACATATATTCGCTGCCATAATCAAAAACGGTCGTTTCTCCGTTCATGACCGTCAACTGAAAACGTTGCGATGAATTGAAGGTCACCTTGACCGGTCCTTCATTCGGGTTCGTCATCGAAACCGTCGCCGATAATTGTTTTAAATCGGCATTGTAGCTCGCGTCCGTCTCAAGCGTCAATAAAGCTGGAGCTGCCGACGAGTTCCCGTCCACATCGCTCGGAGTTGCTTCTTCTTTACCACACGCCGCCACCACGAGCATCATCGCAGCGACCACGACTAGCAACCAAGTTTTTTTCACGTATTCCACTCTCCTCAACAAAATAAAAAAAACGTCTATAGCACTAGTGTATACGTTCGTGCAGACGTTTGTAATGGATTTCCCTATATTATTTACCTTTTTTAAGAAACTTGTAGGTTTTCCACGTATTGCTGCCAACCGGTCACGAACAACGAGTCAGCGACGTCGATGTCAGAACGAACTTGTGCAGAGATTGAGAACGTCTCACTATGAATCGTCTCAAAAGTGACGGTGATCGTGCCATCGACCACTTCTTTGTAAGCTACGAGTTCAGTTGTTTCTGCAAAAAGAATCATGAGTGTGGCTCCTTTGTCCATATAAGATACATTCAGTGTACCAACGTTATTCAAATAAAAACGTCTTTTCGTTCGACAGTCCCGCCCCGAGCTCGACATGTCTGTCGAATAACTGGCACCGATTGTTAACCGATTGGTTGAATTATGTAAGGACAAACGAAAAAGAGAGGCAATTCGCCAAGCGAACTCCTCTCACTTCCTATAACTGTAAATTTGAACAAACTTGGCTTGTCGAATGGTTTATTTCGAACGGTTCGAGATTTGTTGCCATACCGTTCCGAGTGCCGTTTCTCCGCTCGTAATTCGCTCTTTGGCGAGCCTTGCCTGAAGGGCGACTTCGAATTCACGGTCTTGTTCGGCGATTGTAAGTGCCGGCACCGATTGCTCGTCCCCACAGTCAAATAGGAAACGGGCGGCCCGCCAGCGGACAAGCTTACTTTTATCTTTGAGCGCCTCGATCATCGATGGCTGAGATTTTGACAACGCCCAATCAGAGACGGTGTCCCCCGCGGTCCGTCTCACAATCGGTGACGGATCGACGAGTGCCTGCTCGATATAGGTGACGTAATCCTCCCGATTTTCTTCAAACATACCAATCATGACGACTGCTTGACGACGGATCGCCATCACCTTGTCCTCGAGTGCCCGGCGGAAGTAATTCATGTTCTCCGGTTCGATTTGCAGTTCATCCAAGAATGCCATCCGCGCTTTCCAGTCTTCCGACTGGAGTTGCGACACGTTGGCCTCGTAATCCGCTTCGCGCCCGAAAGCACGGGCGACAATCCGAGCAACGCGATCTTCTGGATAGGCCGCTTCAAGTTCTTCTTGGGCGACGCCGCTCACGTCTTCAAGCTCTCCGTAGCGAGGCGCTTGTTCGACCCAGCGGCGATCTTGAATGACATTTTTCACTTGCTGCTGCACTTGCATCGCTGCGTCGACAAAACGTTTAGACAAACCGACCCGTTTCTCCTCGTCACCTTTGACGAGTTTCAACTGCATCGGGACGTCTAATACGAACTGGACTGATACGTGGACCGGCTCATAGTCTGCCGTCAACTGGCTCGCTTCTCCTTCAGCGACGTCTTCGCCGAACGCACGACGGATGTCGTTCATGACGTCGTGCCAATCGTGTTTCGGATGCCGTTCGACCGCTAAAAAATCAGAGACGGCGTATACCGATTTGACGCCTCGTAGTGCGATGATGTCTCGGATCGTCTCCGGGACGTCTTGACTCGCCTTGTCATATGTGATCCCGCGGCCAGAAAAAGCCGGTTCGACAATGATCTTTAAATTGTTCGGACTTGGCGTTGGTTCAATTGCCACAAGTTTCATCTTCATCACCTCACACCAATCGTGACGAAAACAACAAAAAAACGCAAGCGAGTCGCTTGCGTCGTGAACATCAAAATAGGGCGATGAACTGTTGGAGGGAATAGCGCTCTCCTTCGACGTCGAACGTGTCATCTCCAGCAATCGGTTCTAGGAAGAAGCGTTTCTCCCCGTCAGCTTTCACGTAACCGAAGATGTGGTTCGTCTGATAAAATAATTCCACAATCGTGACCCGGCCGAACGTCATCCCGTCATTGATGACTGCCTGGTCCCCTAACTCGCCGCCGTTGTACAGTTCGATATACGTTTCCATGTGTTGTCGCTCCCTTTGTGTTTGTTTTCACAATTCATTTCTATCAGACAAAGGTCGTGACTTCAAGTTATTTTTTTGCGTTACGCTTCCAAAAATCAATCCAATTATAATACTCGGATAACACTCTATCAATTTGTTGGATTGACGGTTCATGTTCAAGTCCTTTAGCACCAATCTTCTCTTTGCAATGCGTGATAAAGATTTCGTTTCCTGGTAAAACGTTTGCCCGATTTGTGGCAAATACTTGTCGGAGGTGGACTTGGCATCTTACCGTCCCGAGCATGCCTGGCGAGGCACCGGCAATCAAGACCGGTTTATCACGAAGCGGCGTTCCCGGTTCGAGTGATAGCCAGTCGATCGCATTCTTTAAGACGCCGGGTATGCTGTGATTGTATTCGGGGGTAACAACGAGCAGACCGTCCGCTTCTCTAACCACTTGCTTGAACGCGACAACGACGTCCGGTTCATCCGGGTCGATCAAGTCGTCATTATAGAGCGGCAATTCGATGGATGCGACCTCCACGTCAAACCGATCACGACCGAGTTCGATGATCGAATGAAGTAGCGCCGTATTGAACGATGCTTTACGCAAACTTCCTGATACGGCGATCAGCTTGAACTTATGCACCGAGCGCACTTCCGCGTCGAGCCAAGCGTTAATGAGTTGCGCTTCGGTTTCAGGCGCCTCCATCATCCCCATATGACTGGCTTGCACCGTCTGTTTTGTATGACGCTCCGCCCCTATGAAAGCTCGTTCCGCGTCCATGTTCGGGTCTTTCGAGCCGTAAATAAACAATCCGGGCAGGTTCGTCTCGCGCACCGTTCCTGTCTCGTCATTCCGGTCCCGAATCGCTTCTTGAGCTGAAATGATTCCTTCTTTCGACATCTTGAAGCCGATTCGTTTCGCACGTTCGATGAGTGTCTGATCAGAATCCGGGGCGAACACGCCTGGGATCATCTCGTCGATGAACGGATGGACACCTTCTTCGATCACTTTCTCAATCGCGGCGTTTCGTTTCGCCTTCGCTTGATCCGAATCCGCGCCGGCCGTCGAATGAATCAACCCGAAGCCCGATAATTCATCCGGATAGCGTCGAACAAGGTTCGTCGTGATGTATCCGCCGAACGAATGTCCCAGTACGACCGGACGATCGAGCTCGCGCAAACGAATCTCTTTGATCACCCAATCCGCGAATTGATCGATCGTCTCGGGACCCGATTCGGTGTCATCATGTCCCGGAAGCGTCAACGCGTACACATCCGCTTCAAGCATCGGGACGAGCTCGTCAAAATAATCCGGTGACCCACATAGGCCGTGAAGCAATACAACTTGTCTCATCGTCATCTCCCTCTCTGTGACCATTCGTCTTTTAGTAGACGGTACATCGTCAAGTCCATAAAACGGCCGTGACTGTAAGCGTAGTCGTGTAGCAAGCCTTCCTCGGTGAAGCCGAGCTTTCGCACCAACCGATTTGACCCATCGTTCTCTGGCGCGACGAGCGCCGAGATCCGGTGAAACTTGAACTCGTCGAACCCATACCCGATGACGGCTGTCGCCGCTTCAAAGGCGACACCTCTGCGCCAATAACTAGGCGCGACTTCAAATCCGATTTCAGCCCTGAAGTATTGAGGCGTCCAGTTATGAAAGCCGATCGTCCCGACGAGTTCATCGGTCACACGGTCACAAATCGCCCATCGAATCGCTTTCCCTTGTTGGAATTGATCTTTAAAATAGGCGATGACGTTCTTCGCCTCATATACGGCAAGCAACGGATCCGATCCGTAATAGCGCATGACTTCCTCGGTCGAGAGAATCACGTAGAGTGCCCGTGCGTCCCTAGGCTCGAGTTCTCTCAGGATAAAGCGATCTGTAGCGAGCTCTGGAAAACTCTTCTTCAACCCCCACATGCTGAACCCGCCTTTCTTCTACCTTTTCTCTAATTATACCTAGTTTTCCTCAAAAACCATCATCTCAATCATCTCGACCGCTCCAACATGGCACACTCGGGACGGATTTGCTAAAATCAAATTGTAGTGACTTCGAACTGAGGGGATTAATATGTCAAAACAGTTGTTCTACATTAAACAAGACCGGGAACTACAACGTTTTACCCTTCATGGGGTGACACTGACGGATGTCGTCGAAGCGTTATCACTCGCCCGACCGATGATCATCTGTCGAACAGACATTAAAGGGATGAGACAATCATCCCGGACGAGGTTTCGCTATATCGAGGCACACGAACTCTCAACGTTCTCGACGAAATATTTGAATAACCAGACGAGTTTCACCGCCATCGATTTTCCCGACTATAATTTACTCGAGTCATTATCAGACCATGAGATTGCGGAAATATTGTTTTTGAGCCACATGGAACGAGGGCTGAAAGCGCCGTTCCTCAACTCGATTCAAAATGAGATCGCTTATTTCAACGAGTCGAACGATCGTCACAGTAGCCTCTACATAAAAGACTGGTCGACGATCAATCAGTTCCTGCAAAGCGTGCTTCAAAGTAAACTCGATCGTGACATCCGTAATATCAGCTTCGTCCCGATCCCGCTGCCTGTCATCGATGAAATCGTGGCTTTATCCCCACAAGGGCTGATTATCGATTTCGACCACACGAAACGCAGTCTGTTCAATCGACAAGTCGCCATCTCGTTTTACGTCGCCGGACGATACGAGGACATGTCTGTGCTTGAAGAAGACTTTGACGCCAAGAAGGAATCGATCGCCTTAAAAGGGCAATTGACCTATCGCCGCCGAACATGGGAAATCGAACGATTTTAAGTTCATACGTGTATGAAAGTCAAAAGAGCCTGTACAATTCAGGCTCTTTTTTGCTATTGCGCTCGTCTTTATTTCGTTCCAAATCGCTTTGTCTAACGACTTTATCGTTATTTTTAAAAATTGATAACAAATTGTCTTAATTTTTCGTTAAATTAAGTCTTTTCTTTTAACGACAGGACGGTATACTAGGAATAACCTTCTGGAGGGACGGAAGGCAATATAGAGAAAGCGAGGTGAAAATCTATTCATCTGTCGATGGATAGATCTACGAAATGGAACAACTGAAAGTACAGGGAATCTCTTCGTTCACCAAGTTTGCGACGAATGGAAACATGCTGAAATTAAAAGACGCAATTGCCGGCGAGCAGCGGATTTCGCTTCAAGAAGCGACCGATATTCAAGTCTCGATGCTCGACGAGGACCATTCGCGCTTCACTATATTCGGTCAGTCGCGCCCACTCGTGGAACTGACCCTTCCTCACCATTCTTGTGAAGTGCTATATGCATGGCTACTCCACAAATTAAAACGACAAAAAATCAAATTGGCTTCAAACGCTTAATAAAAGCGCGTCCTCATGAGGAGGGCGCGCTTTGTTCATTTCTCCGATAGATGGTGACGCCCCCATGTTTGGCGGCGCCCACGACTTGGAACAACCACTCTTTCTCGATCAACAGTGACCGTACTGTCAAAAAGTCGTCTTTCGGTACGAGCAACTCATCGATTGAGCCGTCGAGTAACGCTTTGACCTTTTGTTCCCACTCGTTCATTTTGCTTCATTCCTTTCCTTCTGTGCTTCGTTCGCCCAGGCAAATAAGTACTCACCCGTTTGAATCGCGTCGCCCGGTACGAACAGTTCCATCGGCACGTGTGCATGCGACGGAATCTCTCGATTGATTGCGAGCACGACCGGTTCACCGAGTGCTGCTTCGATGTAGTCGGAAGCAAACGTGATCACTTCATCCGCAGACATTGTTCCCTCGTTCGCAAGAGCTGCTGCATAGGCCGCGTCCATCTCATTATCTTTCAACAGAACACGTCCGTGCTCGAGCAGCGCGAACGGTGGCTTCGCGTCGACATGAAACACCTCATAGGCGCGATAGCCCGTTTCATCACATGATAGGAGCGGAACGAAACGGCGTTGTCCCGTCCATTTCTTCAATTGAAACAACGTCCGCATCGACGCAAATGACTTCGCGCCAGTCGCATCTTTTTCGACCAATATCGTCGGCGAACTCGCCGCGTCCGCTTGATCCCTTCCCATAAACAACCAACTTTCAACTTCAGACACGAGTATCAACGATTCTTCCTCCCTATAATCCATTCTGATCCGGCAATCACCGTGAACGCGACGAGCCATCCGCCCATGACGTCACTGAAATAGTGAACGTTTAAAATGACCCGACTGAACGAGACGGCTACGAGTAGCACGACGAGCACCGCGACCCAAACGGGCGAGTACTTTCGCCGGTATAAACTAAAAGCGAGCAAACCGTACAAGGCGAGCGAACCCGAGGCGTGCCCGCTCGGAAAACTATACGTCGTCGCATCGAGAGCGGCATCGATGAGCGGCCGGTCGATCCCGTACACTCGCTTCAATAGTTGAGTCACAACTAACGTCCCGATGACGACGAGCGGTAACCGGAACGCTTCAAGTTTGTCCCCGCGCCATAACCAATAAAGCATGCCGACAAAGGCAAGGGCGATCAACACCTTCACGCTGCCGAGTTCCGTCACATAGACAAACAGCGGGCCAGACAACGGCGCGACAGTCCGATAGACGAACCCGTCGAGCGAAACCGCCCCACCTAAAATGACAATCACCGAGACGATGGCGAAGCCAAGCGTCCCGGCGATTGTCATTGCTTTTGCGCGATGCATCAATATAATCCTTTGCGTCCACGCATCTCGTCTTCACCGAAATCGTTCATGTCGCGCAACCGGTGCGCGAGACGGCCCGATGCGTTAGCCGCGATCGCACCGACAAGGTCGTCCATGAACGTATGAACTTGACCGTCGTCCATCTTCGTATCGAGCTGCTTGATGATCCCGATCTTCGCTTTATCTAAGTAACCGAACGTCGTGACGGCAATCGATCCGTACGTGTTGACGGCCCCGATCGCGATCGTCTCATCGACGCCGAATAAACCTTCATCTGAAGCGACGATTGAAAGGAGCGGTTCTGACAACTGCCCTTTTTCGGCTAACATATCGAGCTCTGAACCGACGAGAATCGCGTGTTGGAGTTCGCGTTTCTCAAGGACGGCCTCAACCGACTCGATGCAGTCTTTTAATGATAAGTGTGGTGAATAGGGCGCCTGCATTTGGTAAACGATCTCTGCGATCGATTCGATCGATACGCCCCGTTCAATCAAACGGGCCCGTGCAGCCTCTGTTACGTCTCGTGAGTGTGGTACTTGTTTCATAATTGTTGCGGGCAATTACCCGCGTCACATCCCTTCATCTCGAGAAAAGCATGTCTCGAAGTACTCATTCTCTATTATACTGAAAACTTGAAAAAAAACACTAAGCCCACTTTGACTTCATTCGATAAATCGGTCATCATAAACTAGTAGACCATTCATAAAGGGGGAACTGGAATGAAGATTGGGGTAGTCTTATTTCCATCAAAACAAGTTCAAGACTTCGCCAACTCGTATCGAAAACGTTACGATACGAAGTACGCTTTGATTTCGCCACACGTGACGATCAAAGAACGTACCGAAGTCGACGAAGCCGAGTTACCAAAAGTGCTCGAGTATTTACAACAAATCGCTGAAACGACGAAGCCGATTCAGTTGAAGATCGACGGTGCCCGCTCGTTCGCGCCGACGAACAACGTCCTTTACTTAAAAGTGTTACCGACGCGCGAACTCGAAGCGCTACAAACTCGCTTACACGAAGGTGCACTCGATCAGCCTCCGAAGTACGAGTTCCTCCCGCATATCACGATCGGACAAGATCTGACCGACGCCGAGCTGTTCGATGTGCTCGAACGGATGCGGATGGAACAAGTCCATTTTGAAGAGACAATCAACCGTATGGCCGTCATGTATGAGCTCGAAAACGAAACATGGAACGTCTATGAGACGTTCCGGTTCCGAGGTTAATATTATACGCTCCGGTCGACGAAACGACCGGGGCTTTTTTCTTGTTCAGCTTCTAACCATTCTTCTTGACGCGGAATAATCCGTTGGACCCGCTGGATGCGAGTGACCGGTTCGATGTTCGCCCGTTCTGTCGGTTGGACCTGGCGATTCCCATATTGGACGACCGTAAAATCAATCTGATAAGGACCCATGATCTTCCCTCCCTCACAAGTCCTTACCCCAAACGGTTACGCTATAATACAAAAAGAGCGCATTTACGCGCCCTTTCCCAAACTTATAAAATATGGTAGCCGCTGTCGACGTGGATGACTTCTCCCGTGATGCCACTCCCCATACCCGATAACAAGAACAGACCGGTCGAGGCCACTTCTTCGGCCGAGACGTTCCGGCGCAGTGGTGCCTTTTGCTCGAGTTCAGACAAGATGCTGTTAAAGTCGCCGACACCTTTCGCCGACAACGTCCGAATCGGTCCAGCCGAAATCGCGTTGACTTGCACGCCTTGCGGGCCGTATTCGTTCGCCAAATATTTGACGCTCGAATCGAGCGCGGCCTTAGCGACACCCATCAAGTTATAGTTCGGTACGACCCGTTCCCCTCCGAGATACGTGAGCGTGATGACCGAAGCGTTCTCTGCGAAGTAAGGTTTTGCCGCCTTGACGACCGCCGTCAAACTGTACGCCGAAATATCGAGCGCTTGTGCGAACTGACCGCGCGTCATCTCCGAGAATTCACCGCGCAACGCTTCTTTATCCGCGAAAGCGATTGAATGCGCAATCCCCTGAATCAGACCGACTTGCTCATGGATCGAACGGAACGTCGTGTCGATCGCTTCATCGTTCGTGACATCACACTCAAGCAACAGTGCTTCTTGGCTCAATTCAGCAGCGAGTGATTCGAGACCTGACTTGAAACGTTCAGACGCATAAGTGAGCACGAGCTTCGCTCCTGCCGCGTCGAGCGTTTTCGCGATCGCCCAAGCGATCGAGCGTTTATTGGCAATCCCCATGACGACGTACGTCTTGTTCGTTAACGTTGGATAAATTGACATTGTGAACTCCCCTTTTTAGTACCTGGTTATAACATCTGTTATCAGATTACAGAATGGTGTCTGTTTTGTCAACCGCCTCGTAACGTATTGCGATTTTTTATAGTTACGGTAAGATAAACTACGTATAGAAAGGGTGAGACGACTTCATCATGAACCACATTCAATCTTATTTAAAAAGTTTAGACACGACACTTCTGACAATCGTCTTTTTCTTGATGGTCATCAGCCTTGGTGCCATCTACACGGCACAACCGATGTTGCCAACTCGTTTACAACATATTAACTTCGCCTTCGATCAAGGAATCCGTTACATCATCGGATTCGTTGCCATGTTTGCCATCATGACAATCGAATACGAGCAGTTGCGAAAAATTCATTGGTATCTCTATTCCTTTGGTTTATTGCTTTTAGTTGGCTTAATTCCGCTCCGGGATACCACACTCGTTCCAAATATTAATGGGGCGTATGGATGGTACAATGTGCCTGGTTTTAGTTTTCAACCAGCTGAATTCATGAAGTTGTTTTTACTTATTTCCATGGCCACAATCGTCTACGACCACAATAAACGTTACGGTTCGTCTCAACAGGATGCGTGGCTGTTAATGAAACTAGTATTACTCGCCATCCCACCTCTTGGGCTGATTGTCACGCAACCAGACTTAGGGACCGGGCTTGTTTTAATCACGATGCTCGGTGCCATCATCATCGTGTCAGGGATCGGTTGGAAGTGGTTGCTCGGCCTATTTAGCGCTGCCGCCGTGACGATCGGTGGGTTCATGTACTTGTTTTTCTCGCATTTCGAGGTGCTTCAAAGCTTCGTTCCGGGCCACGCCTTGAATCGTTTCCAAGCATGGATTTACCCATATGAGTACTCTGACGATTTAGCGTTCCAGTTGATCAAATCGCTTCAAGCCATCGGTTCTGGTCAAATGTTCGGAACTGGCTATGGTCAAGGTTTAGTCTATCTACCAGAGTCGCAGACCGATTTTATTTTCGCCGTCATCGCTGAGCATTATGGTTTTATCGGTGCAGCAATCGTGATTATCGTCTTCTTCTTGTTCTTGTACCGGATGATTCATATCGCGCTCGAAGCGAGCAGTCCGTTCGGAAGTTACATCGTGACCGCCGTCATCGCCATGTTCACGTTCCAGATCTTCCAAAATATCGGAATGACAATCGGTGTCCTCCCGATCACCGGCCTAACCTTGCCGTTCATCAGTTACGGGGGTACCGGGATCATCATGAACATGATTGCCATCGGGCTCGTCATGAACGTCGCCTCAAAATCAAAAACGTATATGTTTGACGACGATTGAAAACAGCCCCGCGCTCATTTGAGCGCGGGGCTATGTTTTGTTCACTCGTGTTCGAGTTGAAAGTCGACGGGATAAGCCGCTTCGATTACGATACTCTCCCCTGTCAACGGATGATCGAACGCGGCAGACGAGCTGTGAAGTGCGTGACGGGCGAGCACGGGACGTCCGCCATACATCGTATCCCCGAGTAACGGATGACCAATGTGGCGCATGTGGACGCGTATCTGATGGGTCCGTCCGGTCTCGAGTTGGATCGTCAACGCCGCATAGTCACCGTGCGACTCGACGTGACGGACGTGTGTGACGGCTCGTTGCCCGTCGTCTGTGACGACGCGTTCCATGATCGAGTGTTCGGCCCGACCGATCGGCGCATCAATCGTCTGTCGTTCGACCATTCCTACGACGAGGGCGATATACGTCCGGGACAAACCACCTCGCTTTTGAAGTTCGCTGAAGCGATGGTGCACGTACGCATATTTAGCGAACAAGACGACACCAGACGTATCCCGGTCGAGCCGATTGATCACATGAATCGCCGAGTGCAATCCAATTCGTTCATAGTAACCGAGCACAGCGTTCGCAAGCGTGTCGTCAGGATGAAGCCGAGACGGGATCGTCGCGATGCCTGCCGGCTTATCGACGGCGAGCAAATAGTCGTCCTCGTAGATGACCGTGAGCGGACGCCGCGAACGGACCATCGTTTCCGCTGGCTGCTCAAGCGGAAAATGAACCGTCACTTCATCGCCGCTCGACACATCAAAGCGAACAGTCCGCGGCTCCCCGTTCACTAAGATGAGGCCACCGTGTTTGACTTGCGTCAACATCTTGCGTGAGATGCCACAATCCCCCATCAAAAAATCGCGCAGCGGGACGTTCGTCTCCGCGACACGACGTAATGTAAAACCGTACATATGTTACTTCCCTTCCTCGATGAACGATTCGCGCACCCGACGCCAAAATGGGAACGGGCGGAACCGGGCGAACGTCACTTTTTCTCTCGCGACCGCGCAACGGATCGACTGGACGTTCGACCACGACAGTGCTTCCTGATGGTCGAACGCGAGCTCAAACTCCGTTTTCGTGTGCGGTTTGATTTTGACTTGGTGGTGCTTCGGCAACAACAGTGGTGAGCCGATCGTCCGGTAGACGAGATTATTGATCGACGCCATCTCGGTCACTTGGATCGCCTCGATCGATGGATGGACGATCGCACCGCCGAGCGCTTTATTATAGGCGGTCGAGCCGGACGGTGTCGAGATGCAAAGCCCGTCTCCGCGGAACGTTTCAAAGTAATCGTCACGGATCGACAAGTCACACACGAGCGTGCGCTTGTAATTTTTAATCGTACACTCGTTCATCGCCAACTGCCGCTCCGTCGTCCCGTCCTCATAGTCGATCAACACTTCGACGAGCGGATAAGATACCGGTTCAAACGACTCGCTCGTGATCATCTCTGTCAATTCATCGAGCTCGTCCGGTTGCCAGTCCGCGTAAAAACCGAGATGGCCCGTATGGATGCCGACGAGAAGCGTGTCGTCTAGCCGGTCGACATATTCATGGAACGCCTGTAGCATCGTCCCGTCCCCACCGACCGAAACGACGATCCGAGGTTGTTCCGAGACGGAATGTCCCGCCTCGGTCAACTTGTCTGTCAACTCACGCGCGATTTCCGCGGAACGCGCATCTCCCCTTGACACAATCGCAAACTGCATACACTCACCCCCCTAGTCTTGGTCCGTTTGGACGTTCATTTCTTTATCACGAAACACTTGCTGCGCATCTTGAATCTCGACGCGGAGCTGACTCATCTCAGCATCGAGCAAAAACGCCGCCTCCGCGGCCCGGCGCAGCCGTTCTTGGACTTCTTGCGGCATGTCGCCATCGTATTTATAGTTCAACGAGTGCTCGATTGTCGCCCAAAAGTTCATCGCGAGCGTCCGGACTTGGACTTCGACGAGCGTCGGGAATTCCCCGTGGATCGTCTGGACCGGGTATTCGATGATGATGTGATACGATCGATAACCCGATTTTTTTTGATTCGTGATGTAGTTCCGTTCCTCTACGATTTTAAAGTCGGTCCGGTGGTGCAACAGCTCGAGGACCTGCACGATATCATCCACAAATTGACACATGATTCGAAGCCCGGCGATGTCTTGCATCTCGGTCGACAAGTGATCATAGGCGATCTGTTTTCGTTTCGCTTTCTCGAGGATGCTTCCGACCGGCTTGACCCTGCCGGTAACAAACTCGATTGGAGAATGGTCATTTTGCGAGTTGTATTGCTTACGGATCGCTTTAAACTTCACTTTCAGTTCATCGACCGCAATTTGATACGGCACTAAAAATTGATCCCAGTCCACTGATTGCATATGCTGTCACCACTTTCGTTCGTTTCGGAAAACCTTGCATTTTTCCGTATGTATCCGATTGTATGGTATCATAAACGAACAATTGTTCATAGAATGGAGCGATGACGAATGACCCAAGAAGTGGAAATTGAGTTTAAATCGATGCTGACGAAAGATGAGTATGAGACGTTGCTCGAATCGTATCAGTTATCCGACCAAGTCAAATGGCAAGCCAACGATTATTTCGATACACCCACGTTTGAACTGCGCAACCAAGGCGCGGCCTTGCGCATCCGTGAGAAGAAGACCGGTCAAGTTTTGACGCTCAAACAACCGCACGATGTCGGACTGCTCGAGACGCATGCACCGATCAATGAAGAAGCGGCGGAAAATTTGTTCAAGTACGGCATCGTCCACGACGAACAGATGAAACAAGCCCTCGCCACGTTCAATTTGACCGGACCGCTCGAGCATTTGGGCCGGCTCGAGACGAAGCGTGCTGAAATCGAGACGGCAGACGGTCTGCTCGTGCTCGATGAAAGTCATTATTTGGAGATTTGTGATTACGAAATAGAATTCGAAGTGACGGACGAAACGGCAGGCCGAATCGCGTTTGAACAGCTGCTCTCGAGCCACAGTATCCCGTTACGTCCGGCCAAAAATAAAATCGTCCGATTCATGGAAGAAAAGATGAGACGGAGTGAAGGTTGAGCAGATACGTTGCCAACCTTTTTTTTTCGTTGCTACAATGAGCATACGATATAGTTGATTTTGTTTACGAGAGGAGGCGACACAATGGAACTTGAACAATGTAATGAGTCATCCTGTTCACTGGAAGAATCTTCTATCCAAGTAACATATAAGCCATTAGAGTTATTCTATTTCATGGACATCTCTGATCCCGACGGTTTCCACGTGATGACACTCATTAAAAAACTCGAGCTCGAATACGGACACTTGATTCGTTTTCGGATGGTCTCGACAGTTCCTAGTTGTGTTGGCGGATGTCAGGAAGAGGTTCGCCTTCTCACGATGATCAAGGCTATGGAATTACAAGGAAAACGCCATGCGATGCGTTTTTTGCGTCACCTTCATATTAACGACGCCTTTACGAAGGACGCTTCTAACGATGCCGACCTGTGGGAGATTGCGCGCTCTTACGCCGGATACGGGCTCGATATCGATGAGTTGGCGGCAGATATGCAGTCGGATCAACTCTTGAGCGCCCTCGCTGTCGACCATCAAATATTAAAAGACTGGGAAATCGAATCACTTCCTGCCATGACGTTCGTCACCCGTGACGAGGCGCTCAAAATCGAAGGCGTCTATCCTTACGACGTGTACCAAGCCGTTATGAGTGAACTGCTCGGATACGTACCGAATCGGCAAACCGGTTGGAACGTTGAAAAAGTGTTACGTCACTACGACGCCTCGACAATCACTGAGCTCGCGTTCATCTTAGAGCTCGACAAGCCGATCATCGAACGGGAACTGAAAAAACTGTCGCTCCAGCAACGTTGCCGCCCTGTCCCCGGCTGCAGCGGTCAAGCATGGGCCACACAAAAATAAACGGATACAAAAAGAAACCCACGGCCGGGGAGCCGTGGGTTTTTGACGTCTCAAGCGGGGACAAGAGACGCCGATCTTAACACCCGGGGAAGGTGTCAAGACGGGAGAAAGTTTACGGTCAATAAAGGGGTTTGTGATTGATTTCACACTTATAATATAACCATAGGCTCGCCTGTTGACAAGCACTTTGTTCATATTGTCACATAATGTTCACGCACGTGCACGCTTACGAAAACAGGAGTGATTCCATTTCATCGAGGACGGATTCAAACTGATCGAGCGCTGCTAACACAGGTGCTTTCGTCGTCATGTCGACACCGGCTGCCTTCAACACCTCGATCGGGTAATCACTCGATCCGGCTTTTAAGAACTTATCGATATAACGTTTAACGGCAGGCTCGCCTTCGTCCATGATTTGTTGCGACAACGCCGCTGACGCCGAAATTCCTGTCGCATACTGATATACATAGTAGTTGTAGTAGAAGTGCGGGATACGGGCCCACTCGAACGCGATCTCTTCGTCGATGACGATGTCGTCGCCGAAGTAACGCTTGTTCAACTCAAGATACGTCTCGTTCAAGTATTCTGGTGTGAGCGAGATGCCATCTTGGGCCGCTTGATGGATCTTATGTTCGAACTCAGCGAACATCGTCTGACGGAACAGCGTCCCCCGGAACGTCTCGAGTTGATTGTTGAGCAAGTAAAGGCGCTCGGCTTTGTCCGTCCGTGTCTTCAACAAATAGTCGTTCAAGAGCGCCTCATTCGTCGTCGAGGCGACTTCTGCCACAAAAATCGAATAGTCCCCATACGGGTACGGTTGCGTGGCACGCGTGTAGTGACTGTGTACCGAATGACCGAACTCGTGGGCAAGCGTGAACAAGTTGTTCACGTTGTCTTGCCAGTTCATCAAGATGAACGGTTGCGTGTCGTACGCGCCAGACGAATAGGCACCGCTACGTTTGCCGCGTGTCTCTCGGACGTCGACCCAACGTGAATCGAGACCGTCTTTGACGATTTGGACGTACTCGTCCCCGAGTGGAGCCAGACCTTGGACCATGAGCTCTTTCGCTTCTTCATAAGGCACTTTCATCTCGACGTCTTTGACGAGTGGCGTGTATAGGTCATACATATGCACTTCGTCTACACCGAGCGCTCGTTTACGAAGCGCGACATAACGGTGCAACAGATCGAGCCGTTCATTCACCGCTTCAACGAGTCCATCGTATACCGATTCAGGAATCGAGTTGTTGTGGAGTGCCGATTGACGCGCGCTCTCAAACTTGCGAACCGTCGCATAAAAGTTGTCCTTCTTCACGCTTCCAGACAGAGTTGACGCGAACGTGTTCAAGTATTGTTTGTACGTCCCATACATCGCTTTGAAAGCCGTCTCACGCACGCTGCGGTCTGCCGACTCTAAAAACGTAATGTAACGTCCGTGTGTCAGTTCGACTTCTTCTCCTTGCTCATTCTTCACTTTAGGAAATTTCAAATCGGCGTTGTTGAGCATGCCGAACGTCGAGCTCGATTGTCCGAGCACGTCGCCGGCTTGGGCGAGGATCGCTTCTTCCGCTTCCGTCAAGACGTGGGGCCGCTCTTGCGCCAACTCATCGAACGCATGACGGTAGACGGTCAACCCTTCGTGGCCGTCCATGAACGCCGTGATCTCACTTTCATCGATGGCGAGCAGTTCTGGTGTCATGAAGGCGAGTTGAGCCGAAATTTGAGCGGCGAGTGACCCGGCACGGTCGTTCAGCGCCTGATAATGGCTGTTGGCCGTATCTTCGTCATAGCGCATATGGGCGTATGTATACAGCTTATGCAGTTGACGCGAGATCTCGTCACGGAGCTGCAGCGCCGCGTAAAGTGTCTCGGCCGATTCCCCGAGTTTCCCTTTGAATTCAACGAGTTCAGGGATTCGGGCTTTGAGTGTCTCAAAGTCTTGCTCCCACGCTTTGTCGTCTGCATAGATGGTTTCTAAGTTCCACGTCTCCTCGACGGGTACTTGTTGTCGTGTTAGTACTTCTGACATATGTCCACTTCCTTTTCTCAGTTTATATACGATTTCGCCATGAATCGCTGAAACCCTTGAAACAAACGAATATCGTCACGAAGTGCTGCTTCGAGCGTGACCGGGACTTGCCAGTCGATGACATAGTCTGACAAGCCGAATACGTTCAAGAGTTGTCTCCATTGTAACTGAAACGAAGAAACAAAGTCGCTTGTCGGGGTCGCGTTGAACTGGCGGCATGTCTTCTCGATGCTCCAAGCGAGCGAATCCTCAGGAGCTTCCCGTCGATTTAAATACAAGACCGTTTGAAATTCGAACGGATGAACATGAACACCCCACAGCGCCGGGAGCGGCAAATAACAGACCGTCGGCAATAGCGACGGTAACACGCCGAGCGGATAGAGACGATTCAAGATCAGCCGTCTGAAGAGCGGCGTCGGATAAGGCGGCGTCATACGCTTACGCCGTACGAGTTGAATCCATCGGTGCGCATCAAATCGATAAAACGGTTCAAACGGCGAGACGTCAAAAGATGTCGCCGGCACCCACGCGCCTTGTGCCCGTCTGAGCGAGATCGGACACCCGACGAACCGGTACAACGCGTTCTTGACCGGAACGATCAGCGTACACCGCCGCGCGATCTCACACCTCATCCACGGTGAGAAGGACGGCACCGGTTCAAGACGTAATCCGCTCGCGATCCAGATGACGGCAAGACCGTTTCGCTCATAGTGTCTCGTCCGTTCTACGTAAGAATCGACTGCTAGCGGTGAGGACTGTATTTCGACGACGAACGACGCCCCGGCTTTTGTCGCGACCAAGTCAGCCCGTCTCCCGTTAAGATCCACTTCTTGCTCGACATCATATCCGCCCGCCTGCAGCCATTGTCTGACGCCCCATTTATCGGTTCGGTGACCAGCCGACTCTCCGCTCCCACACGTTTGAACGTGAGAAAAATGGAGCCGCCGTTTCGCTCCTCGTTTTACAATGACCCGTTCTCCGCACTGCGGACATGAAAAAGGGGCAGCCGGTTCGATTTGCCTCCGACTCAACGTATGGGCATCCACGTACTCCCCTGTCTGATCGATTGCGAACCGCATCCCGCTTCCCCCTCATAATAATGGTGAAAACATTCGTGCCAAAGATTCAACGAGTTTGATGAAATAAGATCGTTCTGCGAACGCGCCCAACTCCAACTCGTGAGACCCTTCAAAATCTTTGTAGATGTCTTGCTTGAGCTGATGAACCGAGTTCGTGTTGTACAGCAGTGCGTTCACTTCAAAATTGAGATGAAAACTACGGAAGTCCATGTTCGCCGTCCCGATCGTCGCCAGACCGTCATCGATGACGATGACTTTCGAGTGCATGAATCCTTCCTCGTACAAATAAATCTTTACGCCAGCGCTGAGCAAATCCTCATAATAAGATCGGCTCGCATAGAAGACGATTTTATGGTCCGGGAAGCTCGGTAAGACGATGCGGACATCGATCCCCGACAAAGAAGCCGTCTTCAACGCACTCATAATATCCTCGTCAGGAATTAAGTACGGTGACGAGATGTATACCGATTTTTTTGCGGCGTTGATGAGCGCGAAATAAATCGACTTCATCGTCTCATACGGCTCGTCCGGTCCGCTGGCGACGATTTGAACACCGCCGCTCGCGCTCCGCACCGTCTCGAGCGGCTCTAGGTAGAACGGTGTGAACAAGCGCTCACCCGTCATATAGTACCAGTCTTGCAGGAAAATCAGCTGCAGTTCCGATACCCCTTCCCCTCTGACGTATAGATGCGTGTCACGCCAAAATCCGAACTTCGTATGCTCTCCTAAATACTCGTCCCCGACGTTCAAACCGCCCGTGAACGCTTCTGTCCCGTCGATGACGACAATCTTCCGGTGGTTCCGATAATTCGTTTTACTCGAGACGAGCGGTAAGACGACGGGAAAGAACGCCTGCACGTGGACACCAGCTTGTCGCATCTCTTCGAAAAAAGAACTGCTCGTATGAATCGACCCGACCGCATCATACAAAAACCGGACCTCGACCCCAGACCGCGCTTTTTCGATCAAAATCCGTTGAATTTCCCGAGAAATACGATCTTCCCGGAAAATGTAGTACTCGAGGTGAATGTGACGCGTCGCCCCGTTCAAGGCTGGCAATAGTTTCGAAAACTTTTCTTTTCCGTTTGTGAGGATTTGTGTATACGTATTCGACGAGACGGGTAATTGATTCAATGAAGACGTTAAGTGGAGCAACTTCTCGTAATCATCGTGCGGAAACACGAGCGATGGCGAGAGTGTCATCGCTTTTTGCCGATAAGCGAGATACGTTTCTTCATCCAACATCGCCTTCTCATTGAACATGCGTCTCCGCCGATAGTTTTGACCGAAGACGAAGTATGCGAATAAACCGACGACCGGAAATCCGAGCATGACGATTGCCCAGATGAGCGTTCGTTGCGGATTACGGTTCTCGAGCAAGATGACGAGCAGGATGCTAAACGTCGTCAGAAAGACGAGGATCGAGAACAGCCCAATCACTTGCGAGCTCCAGTAATAAGATAATACGGCAATGAGCCCTGCGAGCAAAAGAAGGGATAATAGTACTTGTATGCGTCGCAACATATTATAAACTGACCCCGTTTCTGTCATGTATTATTATTAATTATACATCGGAACGATATCTTTTTGAGGGAGTGGAGAAAATATGGGAACTTTTCTAGTAACGGGGGCGACGAGCGGCATCGGTCGTGCGGTCTCCTTACGGTTGGCAGAAGAAGGACACGACGTCTTAGGCGTCGGACGTGATGAGACGAGAGGTGCGGCACTAGAACTCGAATCGGATAACACCATCACGTTCCTGAAATGTGATTTATCTCAAGCTGACGAGGTCGAGGCACTCATGGACCGCCTCGCAGCCGATCAAGTCGTCCTGCACGGATTATTCAATAACGCCGCGACGTTCGGTCGCCCCGGTACGCCTGAACGGTTGCCAGCCTCTGCTTTTGACGAAGTGTTCGAACTGAACGTGTTGGCGACAAACCGCCTCATTCAACGCGCAATCCCGCTCCTCGCGACCGGTTCTAGCGTGGTCAACAACGCAGCGATCGTCGGACACGTCAAATTCCCGCCGATGCTTGGTCCATACGCCGCTTCGAAAGCGGCCGTCATCGCCTTGACGAAGACGTTCGCCCACCGGATGAAAGGAAAGATTCGTTTCAACGCCGTCTGCTTCGGACCAGTCGATACGCCGCTCAGCCATAAGCTGTACGGCGGCGAGGCAAAATTCAAAGACGCGATGAGCCACCATTTCCGCGGGAACGCCGCTTCACCGGAAGAAGTCGCACCGGTCGTCACGTTCTTGCTAAGTGATGCGTCGAGCTATATTAACGGCCAAGCCATCACCATCGATGGTGGTTACAGCCTGTCTTGAACGCGAAAAGGGGTCGTCTACGAATTAGACGGCCCCTTTCGCTTTTGTGCGAACAGCTATATATTATGCCTTGATTTTCCTCGCTTGCATCATCTGGGTCGTCAAGAACGCCTTTTCGCGCGGATGCAAATCATCCCATGCGAGCACGTCTTCAATGTAATCGACGAATTCTTCAAACGTGTCGTGATGCGTTGGATGAGCGCGCAGGCGTCCGATCCGGATCGCCTCGAAAATCGACGCCATCACGAAAATGTCATGGCTCGCGTACGTTTTGATCGGCGCGAGCGCCTCGAATAACGTCGCTTCCATCGCTTTCCGTTTGATGTGCCAATCACTCTTACCGTTTGAGAAGACGAAATCCCCTTCCGGAAGTTCGCTCAATTCCCGTAAGATATCCCCGATATAGTGAATCGCATGAATCGCCGTGTTCGGGTCGTTAATCCCCGGTGATACTCCTTTAAGGGCGATCTCACTCAATTTTTCAATGACGAACGCCGGGTCTTGGATCGATGAACGGACCTCGCCGATTTGAAACACATCTTTGTCGAGAGCGTCATCCCCTAGCCAATATCCGAGAATATCTCCTTCCGCCACAAAGTCGCCGACCGCGACGACCGATTCGAAACTGATGTCGTGATCTTCTTGTTTCTCGCTCGAGAACAATTGAACATAGCCGGTCCGCGAGGCGTACACCGCTTGCCCTGTTTCGAACGTATGGACCGATCGTTTCAGCACGATGCTCACCTTTCCGTCTTCGACCGCTTGCTTCTGTTTTACGATGACGGATAATGCTTCTCGATGTAAGGACGATAACAGGCGTTCAGCTTGAATCGAGACGCTAATCGTCTGAATGAACTTGACGAACGCCCAGATCGAACTGACGACTAATACGACGCTGACACCTGAGGCGAGGACGGCGTCCTCTTCCGATGTCCGAATGAGAAATAAATTCGTGATCCCGTATACAGTCGTCATGATGAAAATACCGAGCGTATGTTTCGAAGCCGAGTTCGTTAAAAAGTTATTGATTGTACGGGGCGAGAATTGAGATGAATACGTCGTCAGCACGACTAAAATCGTCGAGAAACTGAACGTCATCATCGTCATGAGACTCGTGAACGACGACGAAAGGACGGAAGCGGCTGAATCCTGATCCAAATAAATGATTTTTGGCAACAGTTCGCGGAAAAAGCTACCGAAGTATTGCGTCAGAAACGTTAATACGATACCGCCTGTCCCATACAAAAACGGGACGAACCACGTACTGTCTGACAACATCAATTGTAAACGCTTGAACATCAAGTCACCTCTTCATATGTATCAATTAGTAAAAAAGTCGCCTGTCCGTTTGAACAGGCGATTCGAGTTTAAAAATAGTGGCGTACTTTCGAGAACACGTCGCCGTCGAGAATTGGTTTACCGTACTCCTCGAGCATAGCGAGGGTTTGCGTACTGAACGACAAATATTCGGCTAAAAGACTGAGGACGTTCTCTTCTTCTTCCGGCTCCATCTCGTCCGGGAAGTCGATCCACAAGTAGTAACGGTTTTCATAATGGAATAACTTGAGGGTGACGTTATCCAACGTATCACCGGCCCGTTTGCTCAGAGCGATAATGGCCTCAAAGTCATCCGTATCCATGGCTAACGGAGCCCACGCCTCCGGTTCAGTTTCGACTTCATCGAGTTCACTCAACTGGTCAAGGACAGACTGTTGATCACGCGCTTCGTCGATTGCGTTGCGCAAGAGCGAGCCGAGTTCTGCGTCGTCTTCTGTGTCGATCACATTTTTGGCGATCGTGACAGTCACTTCAAGCCCTTTTTCAAACGCTTGTACTTGTATCCATAGTGGACCATCGAACGAGATATCTTCCCGTTCGTGCGCTTCGTCCATCATCTGCCAGAACAGCTGCTCACCACGTTCTCGGTTGTACCAAATTTCATCCCGGGCGAATCCGCGTTTCTCGATATCGACATAAGTGATGAAAAACTTGACGGTATTGTCATTGATGCGCTCAATTTTCACGATTGTCCACTCCCTTCTGACCTCACTCCTACTTCTTAAGGAGGAGAGGGGAAATTGTCTTGTTATCATAGTACCCTTTTTTTCACCTGTCAATCTATTGATGATGGGGTGTGTATCACTATTTTATCGGAAAAACGAGATAATAAAAAGCACACTGCTTGGACAGTATGCTTCCTCACTCGTTGACGAGTCGTTGCGCTTCTTGAAGTTGGAACGTACGAACTTTACGAGGCAAGAACCGACGAATCTCATCTTCGTTATATCCGACTTGAAGGCGTTTTTCATCAATCAAAATCGGACGGCGAAGGAGGCCCGGATATTCTTGAATCAAATCGTACAACTGCTGAAGCGAAAGTGCGTCGACCGATACATCAATTTTCGAGAAAACTTTTGAGCGGGTTGAGATGATCTCATCTGTGCCGTCTTCTGTCATGCGTAAAATCTGTTTAATCTCATTGAGTGAGAGTGGTTCTGAGAATATGTTTCGTTCTGTAAATGGGATATCATGCTCTTCGAGCCAAGCCCGTGCTTTTCGGCACGATGTACAGCTCGGAGACGTATAAAGTGTGACCATTTTCGTTCCTCCCTGATCAAATGTTCGTCCATTTTTTCGTGACTCTTCTTGTATACCCAAAATCTCGTTCACGTAATTATAATAATTCTTATTTACTGAAACTTCAATGATATTCTTTCTCATCCGGGGAAGAAAAGAGGACGCATTCAGAAGAATGCGACCTTGATCGACCGTTCTACGAAGCTGGAATCCGAGAAACCGGTTGTGACACCGTTTCTTTCCCTGGCTTCACTTGCAAGTCTTTCAATTTCTTCTTGAGCACTTCTTTTAACAGTTTCTTTTTCTGTTGCAGTACTTTGTCACGCTCTTTCATGGTCTCTCACCCCCCATGGACGAAAGGAAAAACCAACCATTACTGTATCTGAAAATCTTAAAGTTGCACTAATCTATAGTTAAATTATAGCACATCCTATTGAAAAATGTTGAACAATCTCGTAAAAAATCATGATTTCACACGTTCCAAATTTGCATTTACTTATCCATTCCCGTATAGTTAATAGAAATAATCTTTGAAATCACCAAGGAGGAGAGCACGAATGAGAATCACGTTAGAAACGATCATGCAGCATCACGTCACCCAGAAATACTTGACACGATCTGGATTAAAACATGCCGTCGACGTCTGTGAACGCGCTCTCGAATTGGCGACACGACGAGGACTCGACACCGATCTAGCAACGAAGGCTGCACTGCTCCACGACATCGGTCATTACGAATGGTACACCGAAGGCAAGTGGAACTATGACTTGTATCGTCAAAACGATATCCACGCCATCAAAGGCGCGGAACGCGCGCATAAACTGTTGATCCGGCTCGGAGAAGACCCGGCTCGGGCCAAGGAAATTTCCGTCATGATCCTGCTTCATACGGATTCTTACCTTCCGCCTAGCCGCATCCAACGGACCCCGCTCCAACAACTCGTCCATGATGCCGACACGTTCGTCGAACAACCGGGCGGCCTTCACCATTATGAAACAATGGAGATTGAAGATGCGCTTGCTCGCGTCCGCTCCATCGATGCCGTCGTCGAGCGTCTCTCGAACTTGCCGCGCATCTCAAACGCTTAACACCGTCCGGGTCTCCCACGGTGTTTTCATTTGAGCAAAAAAGCCCCGAATCCAATTGGATTCGGGGCTTTTCGTATTAGACGAGCTGGGCTTTATACGCCTCATATTCTGCGTCTGTGAGCGAAACATAGTGACCTGGTTCGACTTCACGAAGCGCAGGGATACTCGAATCTTCATCCGATCGTCCGACAGCACCAAGTGAGCCAGACTCGTAGACGATCCGCTTACGTGTCCGTTCGTGTTCTGGGTCCGGAAGCGGGATCGCAGACAAGAGCGATTTCGTATAGGCGTGAATCGGGTTCTCGTACAGGCGCTCTGCCGATGCAAGCTCGACGAGATGACCTTGGTACATAACGCCGATCCGGTCTGAGATATACTTGACCATCGACAAATCATGGGCGATGAACAAGTACGTGAGATCGCGGTCCCGTTGCAACTCTTTCATCAAGTTGACGACTTGAGCTTGGATCGACACGTCGAGTGCCGAGATCGGCTCGTCGGCGATGATGAACTCCGGTTCAACAGCGAGTGCCCGGGCAATCCCGATCCGCTGACGCTGTCCGCCTGAGAATTCGTGTGGATAACGGCTCGCGTGCTCTTTCGTGAGGCCGACCGTCTCGAGGAGGTCGTACACACGGTTCATCCGTTCTTCATTCGTCTTGGCAAGGCTGTGGATATCGATGCCTTCGGCGATGATGTCAGCGACCGTCATCCTCGGGTTGAGCGACGCGTACGGATCTTGGAAGATCATCTGCATAGCCCGGTTGAATTTCAACTTCTCAGCCTTATTCTTTTTCCCGTGGACGTTCTCACCTTTGAAAAGAACATCCCCGTCTGTTGCATCGTAAAGGCCGATGATCGTACGGCCTGTCGTCGATTTACCGCAACCCGACTCTCCAACGAGGCCGAGCACTTCACCTTTGTAAATATCGAACGAGATGCCGTCGACCGCTTTAACGACGCGGCCTCGACCAATGTTAAAGTGCTGCTTCAGGTCTCGTACTTCTAGTAATTTCTCACGTTCCATTATTCAGCACCACCTTTCAAAATCGATTTTGCGAACGCGCTGTCAGGACGATACTTGAGCGCGAGCTCACGAATCGCTCGCGGCGGCGTCACTTGCGGTGCTTGTGGATGTAAGAGCCAGCTCGCTGCATAGTGTGTATCGCTAATTTGGAACATCGGTGGTTCTTTCTCGAAATCAATCTTCATCGCATACGGATTACGCGGTGCGAACGCGTCGCCTTTCGGTGGGTCAAGCAAGTTAGGCGGAGTGCCTGGGATGGCCGGGAGCGCTTCGTTCGGATCGTCGGTCGGACGCGGCATCGATCCGAGCAGTCCCCAAGCGTACGGGTGACGCGGCTCATAGAAGATTTCATCAACCGTTCCTCTTTCGACGATTTTACCGGCGTACATGACGGCGACACGGTCAGCCATGTTCGCGACGACACCGAGGTCGTGCGTGATGAAGATGATAGCCGTACCCGTTTTTTGCTGAATGTCTTTCAACAATTCTAAAATCTGAGCTTGGATCGTCACGTCGAGTGCTGTCGTCGGCTCATCGGCAATCAACACTTTCGGGTTACATGCGAGCGCGATCGCGATGACGATCCGTTGGCGCATCCCGCCTGAAAGTTGGTGCGGATATTGTTTAAGACGTGCCTCTGGGTTCGGGATCCCGACGAGCGTGAGCAATTCGAGCGTACGCTTCTTCGCATCTTCACCTGTCAATCCCTGGTGTTGCTTCAATCCTTCGGCAATCTGTTTGAAGATTGTCATCGTCGGGTTGAGTGACGTCATCGGATCTTGGAAGATCATCGCGATGTCGCGGCCGCGGATTTTCAACATTTCTTTTTCTGACAACTTCGCCAAGTCTTTTCCTTCGAACAAAATTTCTCCGTTCGTGATCTCACCTGGCGGGTTCGGAATGAGACGCATGATCGCTTTCGATGTGACGGATTTACCAGAACCCGATTCACCAACGATTGCGAGTGTCTCGCCTTTTTTCAAATCAAACGATACGTTGCGGACGGCTTGTACCGTTCCGGCATACGTATGGAACGAGACTGCTAAGTCTCGGACAGATAAAATCGTTTCCATGCACGAGTCCCCCTCTGTTTAAATTATTTACGCATTTTCGGGTCGAACGCATCACGCAAGCCATCGGCGAGCAAGTTGAAGCTGACCATGAGCAAGACGATGATGATTGACGGGATGACGAGCAAGTACGGGAACGTCCGTAGCTCTTTGTATCCGTCGTTGATCAACGTACCAAGTGACGCTTGTGGCGGTTGAAGTCCGATCCCGATGAAGCTGAGGAACGCCTCGAAGAAGATGGCAGATGGAATCGTGAACATGAGTGTGATGATGATCGCACCGAGCGTGTTCGGGATCAAGTGTTTGAAAATCAAACGGTTACTTGACGCACCGAGCGTACGGGCAGCCAATACAAACTCTTGGTTTTTCAGTTTCAAAATTTGACCGCGGACGAGTCGACTCATCCCGATCCAGCCAGTGATGGCCATCGCCAAGATAATGGTGAAGACACCTGGGTCAAAGATCAAGATGAACAAGATGATCAAGATCAAGTTAGGAACACCAGTCAAAATCTCGACGATCCGTTGCATGATGTTGTCAATGCGGCCACCGAAGTAAGCCGAGACGCCGCCGTAAGCGACACCGATGACCGTATCGATGATTGCGGCCATCAAACCGATGAAGAGCGAGATACGAGTCCCTTCCCAAACACGCGACCAAAGATCACGCCCGAGGTAATCAGTACCAAACCAGAAATTCTCTTCGACGTTTTTTTGTTCATAGAAGTTGATGTCACGCCCACCGAGGTTGGCCATGCCGTCAAATCCGGCCCACTCAAGTCCTGTGACTTTAGGCGGTAGTTTCGCTTGTGAGATATTTTGTTCATAGGCGTCACGAGCTGAAAGCATCGGACCGAACAACGCGAGCAACACTAAAATCAAAATGATCGACAGCGAGACGATGGCCGCTTTGTTTTTCTTGAGACGAAGCCATGCATCTTGCCAGAAGTTCAAACTTTTCCCAGCAATTCGTTCACCGAGCTGTTCGTTCATCTCGACACGTTGGAACATGTCTTGGTCGAACTGCTCGAAATCTTTTTTATTTTCAATCATCAGTTATCCCCCCCAAGACGAATACGTGGGTCAACGACTCCGTAGAGCAAGTCAACAAGTAAAATAATTAGAATGAACAGAGCCGAGAAGAAGAGCGTCGTGCCCATGATGACCGAATAGTCATTCAACGTAATCGACGTTACGAACAATTCACCAAGTCCCGGAACGGCAAAGATTTTCTCGATAACGAACGTACCTGTGAGTAGCGCAGCCGTCATCGGTCCAAGGATTGTAATCGCTGGAATCATGGCGTTACGCACCATATGTTTCCACACGATTGCATTCCCGGTTAATCCTTTCGCTTTCGCGAGCGTGACATAGTCTTGTCCGGTCACTTCTAGCATCTCGGTCCGTACGAAACGGGCGATCGACGCGGTGACCCCGAGCGACAACGAGATGGTCGGAAGGATCGTATGTGCCGGCGAGTCCCAGAACGCGACAGGCAATACGCCCCATTTTACCCCAACGTAGTATTGAAGCAGGGCCGCAAAGACGAACGACGGGACAGAGATCCCGATTACCGACACGAACATTGAACCATAATCGATGTACGTGTTATGGCGAATCGCTGCAACGATCCCGAGCAATAGTCCTGTCAGCGTACCAAGCACTAATGCCTGAATACCTAACTGGGCCGATGGTCCGATTCGTTCCATGATCAACTCCGTCACTGGCCGGTTGGCCGTACGGAACGATACGCCGAGGTCGCCTTGGACAAGGTTCCCTAAGTAAGTCGCGTAACGAACTGGAAGCGGATCATTGAGTCCGTAACGATCGTTCAAGATCTGAATTTGCGTGTCCGTCAATTTTTCCTGGTTCTGATACGGCGAACCTGGAAGCAGGTCCATCAGGAAAAATGTGAACGTCGCAATCAAGAAGAACGTGATGAGGCCGTAAACCAGCCGCTGAAGAATATAACGTCCCATAATAAAAACCCCCTGTTTTTCTAATTGTGTCTATGCTTGCACCAACAGCGTCACTATGACATATTTCCCTTTTCTTGAATTCACAAAATGAAAGGAATTTTCTGAAAGAATAGGTCAAACGTCATCTCAAGGCTCTTAGCACAGCATATGAAAATCAAAAAACTCTCAGTTTCTGAAGTATTCTGAATTTTCACTGTTACTCCATTATACTTTACCAACAAAACATTTGAATAGTATTTTCTCTCAATTCGCTTTTTTTTTTAGAAAAGTGGGGACATGCTTGCGCATGTCCCCTCGCCTATTTAGTTGATATCAACGTATTTGTACTGGTAATCAGCACCGAAAAGTTGACGGTTGAAGTTCTCGATGTTCGGACGGATCAAGTAAGCGACACCGGCCTGATAGATCGGCATGATCGCTTGGTCTTGTTCGATCAAGAGCGTTTCCGCTTCTTTGAATTTGTCGTAACGGGCATCGATCTCTGTTTCAGCCGAAGCTTCATCAATCAACTTGTCATATGCTGCCGACTTGTACTTGATGTCATTTTGACCGTTGTCTGACGTGAAGATGCCAAGGTTTGTGAGCGGGTCTTGATAGTCAGGTCCCCAAAGGGCGAATGACATCTGGTAGTCCCCGTTCGCTTCGCGTTCGAGCTTGTTGTTGAACGGTTGTTGCGAGATGTTAACCGTCACGTTCGGCAAGTTCGATTCGATTTGGCCTTTCATATACTCTGAGATTTGTTTTGAAACTTCACTGTCGAATGAAAGCAATTCGATTGTGATCGCTTCGCCGCCAGTTGCTTCTTCCCAAAGCGTTGCTGCTTCATCAGTGTTCGTCTCGAAGTGTTGTACGCCTTCTGTGTAATCCGTTCCGTCTTCATACTTGATGAATTCTTTCGGGATGAACGAAGTCGTTGCAATCGAACCGTTGTTCAACAGTTGGTCGACAATACCGGCTGGGTCAACGGCACGAGCGATTGCTTTACGTGCGTTCACATCAGCGAATACTTCATCTTCATGATTGAACTTGAAGTAACCGACCGCTGAACGAAGTCCTGTGTTGTAGTCTTCGTCTTCTTGGAAAGCAGCGACTTGCTCAGACGCGAGGCCTGCGTAATCAACATCGCCTGCTTCATACAAGTTGACGACCGTTGACGTATCTTTGACGACGCGAACGTCGACTTTGTTGAGGGCGACGTTGTCAGCATCCCAGTACGCATCGTTTTTCGTCAAGACATAACCTTGTTCACGGTCCCACTCTGACCATACGAACGGACCGTTGTAGAGAAGGTTCTCTGTGTTTGTTGCGAAGTCCGCTCCTTGCTCAGTTGCGAATGCTTCATTGATCGGTGTGAACGTACCGAACGATGTGAGTGAGACGAACGATGGGTCCGGACGCTCGAGTGTAACTTCTAGCGTTTTCTCATCGATTGCTTTCACGCCGAGTTCTTCTTTAGGAAGGTCACCCGTGTTGATGGCTTCGGCATTTTTTACCGTGTTCATGATATACGCATACTGTGAACCAGTTTCTGGGTCCACGGCACGTTGCCAAGCGTAAACGAAGTCGTTCGCTGTAACCGGCTCACCATTCGACCATTCGGCGTCACGAAGCGTGAACGTGTAGACGGTCTCGTCTTCGTTCAATTCCGGTTCTCCTTCGGCGATGGCTGGAACGGCTTGCCCTTCTTGATCAAGACGGTAAAGGCCTTCCATTGTGTTGGCGATCAAGTTGAACGCGACTGCGTCCGTTGCGAGCGCCGGGTCGGCTGTAGTAATGTCAGACGTGTCCGTCAAACGAAGTACTTTCTCTCCGTTCGAAGACGAACCGCCGTCAGAGTCTCCGCCAGTCGAGCAAGCGGCGAGCACTGAACCGAGCGCTAAGATGAGTGTCATCATTAGCAAAATCGATTTTTTCTTCATTGCGATGTCCCCTTTCTAATCTCGTGAAGCTTAGCATTCCGTCGGACTAACATCTTACTCTTTTTCTTTAATTTTCTGAATATTACATAAAGTATCCGACGAAAGAACGTTAGGGCTATTGTAAAAAATTTTTAATCAAACTGTCAACTGTGGAATAAACCGCTATCATCTTAAAAACTTCCTTCTCGCCATAATAGCGGGACTACGCGTATCATAGAACCATAAGCAAACGTGACAATTTGACGTCGTCACGTTGAAAGGAGTTTGTCACATTGAAAAATTTTAGAAGTATATTAATCGTTTGGGGAATTGTCACAATTGCCTATACGGTTTGGTCGTACGTATCGTATTACCGCGCGGAATCGTTCGCGTTTCATTTGAGCGGTGGCTTGTTCGTCGCCGGCATGATCGCCTTCGCGTTCGGGATGTTCTCACAGATGAGCGCTTCAGGATTGTTCGACGGGATTATGTATGGGTTTAAGCGGAACCGCCGCGCCAAACTAAAAGAAATTGATTCCGATTATGAGGAAGACGAAAAAGACGACGACGAGATGAAAGAAGAACGTTCCGTCCGTAAACAGTCGGCTTGGCGTTGGGTATACGTCGGGATTGGCAGTGTGATCCTGTCATACGTCATCACCCTCGTTTGACCTTTTTGTTTTTCCGCCAATATGCTAAACTAAATGCAGAATATAAGAAACACGAGGAAGAAGACAAGTACCTCGAACCCCCTCTCCCCCAGAGAGTCTACGTTGCTGCGAGTAGACGGAGAGCGTTCAAGCGAATGGACTTCAGAGTGGCTCACCTGAATGGTAGTACGGTGAGACGGTTACGCCCGTTAACGCGATCAAGTGGCATGACTTCATGCAAATTTGGGTGGCACCGCGGTTATTCGTCCCGATTTTTCGGGCGGAGAACTGCGGTTTTTTATATTTTATGGAGGTGTAGGCATGGCAACGATATTTTCAGGCATTAAACCGACCGGCGTCGTGACGCTCGGTAACTACTTAGGGGCGATGAAACAATTCGTCGATCTTCAAGAAGAACATGACGCGTACTATTGTATCGTCGATCTTCACTCGATCACGGTCCAACTCGACCGTGTCGAACTGATGGACAACACCCGCAAGCTGGCGGCGCTCTATCTCGCTTGTGGACTTGACCCTGAGAAGGCAACGATCTTCGTCCAGTCAGAAGTAAAAGCGCACGCTCAACTCGGATGGATGTTGACGTGTATCGCCGGGATGGGCGAACTCGGTCGGATGACGCAGTACAAAGACAAATCGCAAGGCAGCGATAACGTCGGGGCCGGGCTGTTCATCTATCCGACACTCATGGCGGCGGACATTCTACTTTACGGGACAGAGCTCGTGCCGGTCGGTGACGATCAAAAACAACATATCGAACTGACGCGCGACTTGGCCGAACGGTTCAACAAACGCTATTATGAGACGTTCAAGATTCCTGAGCCGCTCATTCAAAAAGAAGGGGCTCGGATCATGAGTTTGACGAACCCCGAGAAGAAGATGTCGAAGTCGGACGCGAACGTCAAAGGCTTCATCTCGATGCTTGACGAACCGAACGTCATCCGTAAAAAAATCAAGAGCGCCGTCACGGACTCGAGCGGCGTCATCAGCTTCGACCGGGAGAATAAGCCGGGCATCTCGAACTTGCTCGAGATTTACTCGTTATCGACGGGTACTTCGATAACAGATCTCGTGACTCAATACGAAGACTCGAACTACGGAACGTTCAAGCAAGACGTCGCCGAAGCGGTCGTCGCCATGCTCGAACCGATTCAAGCGCGCTATCACGAACTCGTCGACTCGTCAGAGCTCGATGCGATCCTTGACTCGGGACGCGAGAAAGCCGAAGCGGTCGCGAACAAAAACCTCGCCAAGATCGAGAAAGCGATGGGCTTAAGCCGGAAACGTGCCAAAGTGAAAAAATAAGACAGAGCCGCCCAACGCATGCGTTGGGCGGCTTCTTTATGGAAGAACACAAAAAAAGAAAGAAACAGGCGTCCCTGTCTCTTTCTGGTGAATGTTGCTTATTGCTCTTTGCCTTCGATGAATGCCCACTTGTACGAGTAGTCAGCGCCGAATCCGTGTTCAACGATTCCTTTAACGTATGGCTTCGTGAGACGAGCTGATCCGCGTTGGTAAACTGGCGAGATCGCGTTCTCTTCAAGAACGATTTTCTCTGCATCTTGAAGTTCTTTCCAACGTGCTTCAGCATCTGTGTTCGATTTCGCAGATTCGATGAGTGCGTCGAATTCATCGTTCGACCACTTACCACGGTTGTATGGTCCGTCAGTAACGAAGAGGTCAACGAACGTCATTGGATCCTGGTAGTCAGGTCCCCAGCCTGCGAATGTAAGCTCAAAGTCACCTTTGTTCTCGAGGTCAAGTTTGTTGTTGAACGGTTGTTGCTTGATCGTAAGCGTCATGCCTGGAAGGTTCTTCTCAAGTTCACCTTTGATGAACTCACCGATTTGCTTCGCAGACTCTGAGTCGTAGTTGAGGAGTTCGATTTCGACAGAATCTGTCCCGAGCTCTTCAAGCCCTTTTTCCCAAAGTTCTTTCGCTTTATCAACGTCGTAGCCGCCGATGTCGCCGTTCGCTTCACGGAAGTCTTTACCGTCTGGACCTGTTACGAAGTCTTTCGGTACGAGATAGTTCGCAGGTACTGAACCGTTCGCGAGGAGCGTTTCAGAGATTGCTGCTTTATCGTAGGCCGCATCGATCGCGTTACGGATGTTTTGGTTGTCGAACGCTTCAACTTCAGTGTTGAACTGGAGGTAGAAGAGTGTCGGCTCAACGACAGTCGAGAAATCTTCGCTGTCTTGGTATTGAGCAACGAGTTCAGAAGTCAAACCAGTACGGTCAACGTCGCCGTTTTCGTACAAGTTGACGCCTGTTGAAACTTCTTTAACGACTTTAACGTCGATTTCGTCAAGTTTGACGGCTTCAGCATCCCAATAGTCGTCGTTTTTGACCATTTTCCAGCCTTGCTCGCGCTCCCAGCTTTCGAGTTTGAACGGTCCGTTGTAGAGCGTCGTCTCTGCAGACGTACCGAAGTTCTCGCCTTGTTCCGCGTCGAACGCTTCAAGTTTAGGCATAAATACGCCGAAGCTTGTGAGACCAAGGAAGTAATCAGCTGGTGCTGTCAATTTAACTTCAAGTGTCTGATCGTCAGTTGCTGTAACGCCGACCGCGTCACGCTCGCCTTCGCCAGTGTTGTAAGCTTCAGCGCCTTCGATGACAGACATGACGTAAGCATATTGTGATCCGTTGTCCGGATTAAGTACTTCTTTCCAAGCGTATTCGAAGTCGTTTGCCGTTACAGGCTCACCGTTAGACCAAGTTGCGCCTTCACGGATTTTGAACGTGTACGTTTTACCGTCTTCAGAAACTTCGTGTGATTCAGCCATCCCTGGTGTTGGGTTGTCTTCTTCGTCCATACGGTAGAGACCTTCGTTAACGTTGTTCAAGACGTTGAACGATACTGCGTCAGTCGCGAGAGTTGGGTTAAGTGAAGGAATGTCTGCACTGTCGAGCAAGTTGAGGACTTGCGCTTCATCTGCACTACCTTCTGAACCTCCATCTCCGTTTGTTGTCGTTGTTTCTTCTTCCCCACCCGAGCAAGCTGCTAGGAACGCGCTAGATAGAAGCGTTACCGACGTTGCTAATGCAAAACCTTTTTTCTTATTCAATACGATGACCCCCTGATTTTTTTCGTTTTAACGAAATGAACGATGGTAGAAAATTCTGAAAGTTAACTTTACAAAATTTGCTACCACAATCCCGTTGATGCAATAATACAATATTCTGATAATTTTGCAAAGTATTTATTTTGATTTTTCTAAAAAATTTTTATCATAGGCTAAAAGCCCGCCTAGGGAGACGGGCTTTTAGCTCATTTTTTATAAACTTTTGAAAAAGTTAGGACGTACGAAGGACCGATGACCGGAAATCCAATTTCCGCATAGGTGGAATCGACCGCGTAAGTTCTTCCAGCTTGGTAGATTGGAATAACGACTGCCTCTTCCAACAAGCGTTTTTCGGCTTGACGATACGCTTCGTTCCGCGCCTCGAGTACCTCAGTCGAGCGTGCCTCCTCCATCAACCGATCGAACGTCTCGTCTTTATAACCACTCGAATTCAAATAATTTCCTGTTTCAAATTGAGTCAAATAAGCACTGTACGCCGGATAATCCGGTTGCCAACCAGACAGCGACAGCGCATAGTCACCTGCGACTTCTTTCCTAACTTTGTCACCGAGCGGCAGTTCCGTGATGGAAACAGACAGCCCCGGAAGTTTTTCAAGTTCGGTTTCAATCGTCTCGGCGATTTGTCTCGCTTCTTCATCGACAAAGCTGAGTAATTCGATGTCAATCGTTTCTTCTTCGTAGCGCTCTTTGACCGACTCGAACAAACTAGACGCATCTTCTTCAAACGAGACGTCTTGCGCACTCTCGTCTGTGACGAGCAAGCGGTCCGTCGTTTGTTCGGCGCGGGCGAGTGCATCGGTGAACGCCTCTCGATCGAGCGCAATCGCGAGCGACCGGCGGAAGTCAGGGTCATCGAACGGATACTCATCGACGTTCGATTTCAAATAGAAGACACCGCTCCGAGGCACGTCAATCACTTCACTTTCAAGTGAATCGAACACACTTTCATCCGTCCCATAAGGAACCGGGTGAATGCCCGTCGCTTCCGTCCCGAGCGCGGCGTCCGCCCAAATGATGATGCGCTCGAGCGTAACGTTACCCGAGTCATGGTAAGATTCGTTTTTCGTCAGTGTCACTTGGGCTGCGTCAATCGATTCGATTTGAAACGGTCCGTTCGCATCGAGTTCTGGCCAAGCCCCGATGGCTGTTTGTGGAAGAAACGCCGGCATTGCCAAAATCTCCTCGAACCCTTCCATCGGTCGCTCGAGCGTCAATTCGAGTGTCTGCGCATCGACCGCCTTGACACCGAGCGTCTCCGGCTCGGCTGTTCCGAGACTGATTGCTTTTCCATTTTTAACATCTTCAAGTAAAAAACTAAACGGTGAGTTCGTATCGTCGTCCGCGAGTTTTCTAAAATGGTCGACGAACGTCTCGGCGGTTACCGCCTTGCCGCCCACCGTCTGACTCGGCTTTAGCGAGAACGTGTACGTCGCACCGTCCTCTGACCGGGTCAAGTTCTCGACGAGACCTGGCTCGATCTCACCGTCCGCCCCGAAGCGATACAATCCCTCATAGACATGAGACAATATCGTCTGGGAACTCGGATCGATGGCGAGTAACGTGTTCGGCTGCTCCGGTAACGTCTCCCCGTGGATCGTCACGACTTGTTCTTCTTGCGGTACTAGTTCACGTGCCTGCTCGCGTTGTCCGTTCCAAATGATCAAAAAAAGTATAAGGACTGAACCCAACAAGGCGGCACCGATGATAAAACGTTTCATTCGGCATTCTCCCTTCTGTTAGACCAACCCTTATACCCTACCCGTTTTTAACCTATTTTTCTACAATCAGTCTGTCACTTTTGCGAATGCGAGTGTCGCATTATGGCCCCCGAAGCCGAGTGAATTGCTCAGTGCGTACTGAATATCAAGTTCCCGCTTTCCTTCTCGAACATAATCAAGGTCACAGTTTTCTGCCGGTTCGTCACAGTTGATCGTCGGATGAATCTGACCCTCATGAATCGACAACGCCGTGATGACCGCTTCGACGCCGCCCGCAGCACCGAGCAAATGCCCGATCATCGATTTCGACGAATTGACGGCGAGCTGATCAGCATATTCCCCGAACACGTTGCGGATCGCTTTCGTTTCTAACATATCGTTGAGTGGTGTGCTCGTCCCGTGGGCGTTAATGTACTGGACGTCTTCCGGTGCGATTCCGGCGTCACGCATCGCTTCACTCATCGCTTTCGACCCACCTTCAGCTTCAGGTGACGGTGCCGTGATATGGTAGGCGTCCGAACTCATCCCGTATCCGACGACTTCGGCATACATTTTGGCACCGCGCGCTTTAGCGTGCTCATATTCTTCGAGAACGAGGACACCTGCGCCTTCGCCCATGATGAACCCGTCACGATTTGCATCGAACGGACGGCAGGCCGTCGCCGGATCCGGGTTCGTCGATAGCGCCTTATTGGCACAGAACCCTGAAAACGATAACGGTGTGATTGGTGCCTCGGCCCCGCCTGCGAACATCGCGAGCGCATCACCGCGTTGAATGACACGGAACGCTTCGCCGATCGAGTTCGTGCCCGACGCACAAGCCGTCACCGAGCAGTTGCTCGGTCCTTTCGCCCCAAGGTAGATCGAGACTTGGCCGCTCGCCATGTTCGGGATCATCATCGGAATGAAGAACGGGCTGACCCGGCGCGGTCCGCGTTCATGCAAGATGCTCGCTTGTTTATCGATCGTCTCGACGCCACCGATGCCGCTCCCAATCCACGTCCCGACTTTGTCCGCCATCGCTGTCACATCTAGACCGCTATCCCGATGTGCGGCGTCCGCTGCTAAAATTGAGTATTGGATGAACGAGTCCATCTTCCGAGCTTCTTTTGGCTCAACCAAATGCTCGATATTCCATTCTTTGACTTCAGCGCCGACTTTTGCCGGGTACTGGCTAATATCAATCTTCGTCAACGTATCGACCGCATTGTCCCCGTTCAATAGCCGACCCCACATTTCTGTGACATCATTGCCTAACGGTGATACGACACCTAACCCTGTAATGACTACTCGTTTCATGAACAAATCTCCTCCGTGATTTTAGCGTTATTCCATGTGAGACAGCTCGCTCCCCAAGTGAGCCCGGCACCAAAGCCGGCAATGACGACCGTTTGCCCGGCCGTGACCTTCCCAATTTTAACTGCTTCAGCAAGCGCGAGCGGAATCGAGGCAGCCGATGTGTTCGCATGGTCTTGAATCGTGACGACTACTTTGTCTTCAGCGAGCCCTAACCGCTCTATCGCCGCGTCAATGATGCGGCGGTTCGCTTGGTGCGGGACTAAGACGTCCATGTCGGCAATGTCTTTACCGGCTTGATGAAGCGCCTCTAACACGATGTCCGGCATTTTCCGGACCGCGAACTTGAACACTTCACGCCCGTTCATGACGATTTTACCATCTGCATTCTCATATAAAAACTTCCCACCCGTACCATCGCTCCCAAGAACGATTGAATCGATTGCCGCGACGTCATCTTCCCCCAATACGACTGCACCTGCGCCATCACCGAACAAGACGGCAGTCGAGCGGTCGTCCCAATCGATCAAATTACCCATCTTTTCGGCTCCGATGACGAGTGTACGTTTAAAGCCTTTCGACTGCATCAAGCTCTTCGCCGTATCCATCGCGAAGATGAAGCCGCTACAGGCGGCGCTGACGTCAAATGCGACGGCACGTTTCGCGCCTAAGTTCGCTTGGACGAGACAAGCTGTCGCCGGGAATGATGGTGCCGTCGCCGTCGCGCAGACGATCGCGTCGATGTCCTCGATCACAACCCCTGCGCTCGCAAGCGCCCGTTTAGCGGCCCGAGTCGCCATGTCTGCTACCGACATGTCCGCATCGGCCAAATGACGCGCCTCGATCCCGGTCCGGGTCCGAATCCATTCGTCGCTCGTATCCATACGTTTTTCCAAATCGACGTTCGTGACCCGGTTATCCGGAAGGAATGAACCGATGCCGATGATTCCAATGTTCATAGCTATAACCCCTATTCTTAGTATCTGGTACTAATATAAGGGAATGAAAAAGGGATGTCAACGCATCCCTCTCGAATTATTCACTTTGTCCGAGCCGTTTCGTGACCGCCATGACCATTTTCGCCGAGTTGATCGATGCCGTCTCTAAAAATTCATCGAACGACAAGTTCGCCTCTTCGTCGGCGCTGTCTGAGATTGAACGTGTGACGACGAACGGTACTCCGAACTGGTGGCACGTCTGGGCGATCGGGGCCGCTTCCATTTCAACGGCTGCGACACCATCAAAATGTCCTAAAATTTCCGCGACTCGTTTTGAATCGTTGATGAATGAGTCACCTGTGACGATCAGCCCGGTGTGGACGTTCACATCGTGCAAGCTCTCAATGACTTCCTTACAGACGTCCATCAAGTGCGCGTCCGCTTTATAGGCAGCAGGCATGCCCGGAACTTGGCCGTACTCATAGCCGAACGCTGTCACGTCGACATCGTGGTGGCGGACTTCCGTCGAGACGACGACGTCGCCGACTTTCATCCCTTTCTTGAAGCCACCGGCAGAACCGGTGTTGATAACGACATCTGGTTTGAACTTGTCGAGCAAGAGCGTCGTCCCGATGGCCGCGTTCACTTTTCCAATCCCTGACTTTAAGATGACGACCTGGACGTTGCCAAGGTATCCTTCATAGAAGTGATAGTTCGCAATCTCTGTATCCGTCCGTTCTGTCAATTCGTTACGAAGCAAGTTCACTTCTTCTTCCATCGCCCCGATGATTCCGATTTTCATGTGATAGCCTCCTCAGAAAGAGAGCGACCTCCAATTGGATGCCGCTCTTTTAGTCATTATTTGATTTCTTTAATTTCGACGACCATGTCGCCACCAGGTGTTTGCACGTTCACGATGTCTCCGACGGTACGACCGAGAAGCGCTTTCGCGATCGGTGATTCGTTCGAGATTTTCCCTGTGAACGGGTCAGCCTCGGCACTACCGACGATTGTATATGTTTCGTCTTCATTGTCTGCTTGAATGAAGAACGTCACCGTCTTCCCGATTGCGACCATTGAATTGTCCGCGACATCACCTTTGATGATGACGGCGTTACGAAGCATCTCTTCAAGTTGTGCGATACGTCCTTCGACCATAGCCTGCTCTTCTTTCGCTGCATCGTACTCAGCGTTCTCAGACAAGTCTCCGAAGTCACGGGCAATCTTAATGCTTTCAACGACTTCTTTACGGCGTACCGTCTTCAGTTCATTCAATTCATGTTCAATCTTTTCTTGTCCTTCTAACGTCATGTAATGTTGCTTTTCAGCCATATCCGTCACTCCTTCATTGTCTCCTAGTATATTACAGCAAATCAGAATTGAAAACGATTTATTTTAGTAGGCCCGATTGCGTTCCGTAAGCACCCAGCGGATCTTCGTCACGAGCAGATCGATGGCGACAAAATTCTCGCCGCCTTCAGGGACGATGATGTCTGCGTAACGCTTCGTCGGCTCGCAAAATTGCAAGTGCATCGGACGGACAACGTTCGTATATTGGGCGACGACCGAATCAATCGAGCGTCCCCGCTCGTTAAGATCGCGTTGCATCCGGCGTAAAATCCGGACGTCGGCGTCTGTGTCGACGAACACTTTAATATCCATCAACTCACGAAGACGGTCGTCCTCGAGTGCTAAAATCCCTTCGACGATGACGACGTCGACCGGTTGGATCGAAATCGTCTCGTCCGAACGTGTATGGGCGGCATAATCGTAAACCGGCTTCTCGATCGCTTGATGATTTTGCAACTGCTTGATCTGTTCAATCAACAAATCGTTGTCGAATGCGAACGGGTGGTCATAGTTCGTCTTATACCGCTCTTCCATCGTCATTTCTGACTGGTCTTTATAGTAGGCGTCTTGCTCGATCATGACGACCGATTGTCCTTTGAACGCATCCACGAGTGCACGGGCGACGGTCGTCTTTCCAGATCCAGTCCCACCGGCCACGCCGATAATGACGGGTTTATGTTGCATCAAAGTTAAATCCTCCTCATCGTAATTTACGACTGATTGCTAGGCCATCACCGAGAGGCAAAATCGCGGTGTGATAATCGGTCCGTGCCATCAATTGCTCAGTAAACTGTTTTACGAGACGGACGAGCCGGCGTCTCCGACGGTCAAGAACTGACACGTCTTCGAGCAGGACGTCTCCTCTCAAAAACAAATTATCGCTGTAAATAGTACCACCAATTGGTACTAAAGCGCCATACCCATCAAAGAATTTTTGATATTGGCCTTTGGCTGCATCGATGAAAACCGCATCAAACGATCCTTCAATCGATCCAATCAGTTCGACCGCATCGCCGTGAATGACGGTGATCCGGTCCGAGACGCCCGACCGTCCGATAAAGCCGAGCGCTTCCTCGTAACGACGTGCGTTGCGTTCGATTGTAACGATCTCGGCCTCTGGCAACAGCTCAGCCATGCGGATCGCACTGTATCCGATCGCCGTCCCGACTTCAAGTATACGCTGCGGCCGTTGCATCGCGAGCAACGATAATAACACCTCTGAGCCGGTCAAGTCCATGATCGGCACGTGATGAACGCGCGCGAACTCTTCCATCTCCGCTAAGAGCGGTGACCGGTTTAAAATCAAGTCCTCCACGTATCCTTCATAGGATGAATGTTCCACGTCTTACACCTCTTACTCTCTATTCATTCAAACGACCGGAAGCCAAGGCCTCCGGTCGCATATCTATCAGTTGTTTGCTTCTTCGAACGCTTCCCATTCGGGGCGATATTTGTTGACGTTCTGTTGATGTGCCTCATATGTCACTTCAAACAGAACTTCTCCGCTCGGGAAACCTTCGCGAGGCGGCCGTGCGTAGAAATAAACGTTGTCTGTATCGTTCGGGTTGAGCGTCGCTACGAACGCATCACGACTGACCGAGGCGATCGGACCAATCGGGATCCCAGGGTAACGGTATGTGTTATACAGTGAATCGTTTTGCAAATCATTGAACGACGTGAAAATTGACGTCTCGCCCGTTCCGTACCAAACGGTCGGGTCGGATTGCAACTTCATCCCGTCCGCAAGCCGGTTCTCAAATACGCCGGCAATCTCTTGACGGTCTTCTGTCGATACTGCTTCTTTTTCGATGACGGAAGCGAGGGCGAGCGTCTCGTGGAACGTACGTCCTGACGCCTCGACAGTATCAGCATACTCGAGATAAAGCTGTTCGGTCGGCTTGAGCATCTCATCGATGATTTGTGTGAGCGTGACACCTTTGTCGAACTCATACGTGGCCGGGAACAAGTAGCCTTCGAGCGGGTGATAAATCCCTTCTGCTAACACTTCTTCGGTCAACATCTCGTGTTCGGCGACGAGTGAACGGATATATTCCTGATCGCTCAGCTGTGCCGAAATCTCTTCTTTCGGAATTTCAGCCACGTTGGCGAGCCGCGCGATGACTTGATCGATTGTGAATCCTTCTGGAATGACGAGTTTGATGTCAGGTACGACGATCACTTTACCCGTCTTCAGCGTGGCGATCAACTCGTCAAGTGACTGTGACGGAGACAGCGTATACGTCCCCGCTTGGAACGATGACTCATTTTTAAACCGTGTGTATAAACGGAAAATCGTGCTACTCCTCACAAGTCCATTCTCTTCGAGCAGTTCGCCAATATAACCTGAGCCTGCACCGAGCGGAACCTCGACTTCGACTGTTTCGGACGAAGCGGGATCGATCGGCTCAAGTGACCGCTTTACGAATGCATACGAGACAGCGGCGCCCGTGGCGATGACAAGAAGAAAGACAGCAAGAATAATAACCGTGATGCGGCGAACGATCCGGCTACGTGCACGCTTCTCATCAGGCATCGATGGATGGTTCATGCGTGTTCTCCCCTGTTCTTCTGTATGAAGATGGGCGACGAGGGTTCACCCTAGCCGCCCGTCCACTTATTAGTCTAATCCGACTTCGTCGTTGACGATGTCGAACGCTTCCATCACTTCTTCAAAGTCGTCATCATCTTCGACGAGTTTCAAGATGAACTCACCATCTTCAAGTTCTTCGATTTCAAACGCGTAAACTTCGATTGTATCTTCATCTTCCGATTCCGGGTTACCGACTGGTTCGAGGACGACAAACGTCTTTTTCGAACGGTCGCTCGTCATACGGAAAATTTCTGCAAATAAATGCTCGTCTCCATTTTCATCTGGAATACGGTACATTTCTTCTTCACGACGGATTTCTGCCATGCGTAGTTCCTCCTTATTTCCCTGGACGATCCAGGTAATTTTGTAAAATCATGACGGCTGCCATCTTATCGATGACGGCCTTTCTCTTTTTACGGCTGACGTCTGCTGAAATGAGCATCCGCTCCGCTTGCATCGTCGTTAAACGTTCGTCGACGAGAACTGTCGGCAAACCAGTCGCCTCGGTGAGGGCGGCGGCAAACGCCTGTGACGCCTCACCCCGAGGACCGATCGTTGCGTTCATATTCTTCGGAAGACCAACGACGACTTCTTTCACATCGTACTGCTCGATAATCGGTCGAAGCAAACGAACAGCCTGTTCAAAGTCGGGTTCCGTCCAATAGACCGTCTCCACACCTTGCGCCGTCCAACCCATGAGATCGCTCACTGCGACCCCAATCGTCTTCGAACCGACATCAAGCCCCATAACTCGCTTCATATTAGTCCTCTTTCCGATCGTTCAAATACGATTTGACCAACTCTTCGAGCAGTTCATCTCGCTCAATTTTGCGAATCAAGTTTCGCGCATCGTTATGACGCGGAATGTAGGCAGGGTCACCTGACAACAAGTATCCGACGATTTGATTGATCGGTTGGTAGCCTTTTTCCTCGAGTGCTTGATACACCGTGATCAGTGTCTCCCGAGTATTGGCTCGATTATCATCTTCTGGAAAATTGAATTGCATCGTGCGATCCATTTGGCTCACAAGAATCCACCTCTTTCCGTTTGCACTTCACATTCTATTATGCCAGTGATTGAACGTAATGTGAAGCAAACTTCAATGCTTCGTCCAGTTTTGTCGCATCACGACCTCCGGCTTGCGCCATATCAGGACGGCCGCCGCCGCCTCCACCGCAACGAGTCGCGACTTCTTTAATCAATTTCCCGGCGTGGAAACCGCGGTCGTTCAAGTCTTTTGTCACACCTGCGACGAGGTTGACCTTGTCGCCGTTCGCTGATCCGAGAATAATGACGGCTGATCCAAGTTTTCCTTTCAACTCGTCGACCATGCCCCGGAGCGCATCCATATCTTGTCCGTCGACACGTTTAGCGATCAATTGGACGTCGCCGTACGTCTCGATCGAATCTGTGAGCGTTGACGCCTCGATGTTCGCAAGTTTGGCTTTCAACGACTCGGTCGCCCGTTCCGTCTCTTTCATTTCAACTTGAAGCGCTTGGACGCGAGTAGGCACTTCGAACGGTTTCGTCTTCAACAGTTTCGCAGCCGCTTCAAGCGTCTCGATATGTTGGTTCATGACTTCATACGCGCCAGCGCCTGTGACTGCCTCGATCCGGCGAGTCCCGGCCCCGATACCTGACTCAGACAAAATTTTGAACAACCCGATTTCAGCCGTGTTGGCGACGTGGCAACCTCCGCATAGCTCGACCGAGTAATCACCGGCCGCGACGACGCGGACGACGTCCCCGTACTTCTCTCCGAACAGCGCCATCGCTCCCTTCGCTTTTGCGTCGGCGATGTTCATCTCTTCGATATCGACACTGATCGATGCCCAAATCTTCTCGTTCACTTGACGTTCGATCGACTGGAGTTCTTCCGCTGTCACTTGACCGAAGTGCGAGAAGTCGAAGCGGAGACGGTCCGGTGTCACGAGGGATCCGGCTTGATTGACGTGCTCACCGAGCGTGTCTTTCAAAGCGCGGTGCAACAAGTGCGTCGCCGTATGGTTCTTGATGATCGCTTGGCGCTCGTCTTTATCGACCGTAGCTGTCACCGCGACCTCAGCCTTGGCGATTCCTGAATCGACGACGACCGCATGCAAGTTTTGACCGTTCGGTGCTTTTGATACACCCGTGACGCGCAAGACGAAGTCCGTCCCGACGATTCGGCCTTTGTCACCGACTTGACCGCCGCTCTCGGCGTAGAACGGGGTGTGGTCAAGGATGACTTGCGCCTCTTCTCCTGCCGCGACGACGTCCGCAAGCTCGCCGTTATGAATCAAGCTGACGATTTTCGCTTCAGACTCAAGGTCCGTGTACCCGACGAATGATGACGGGAGCTTGATGTCAGCGAGGACACCGGATTGAATTTGCATCGACTCGACGTCAGCACGCGCCGTACGGGCCCGTTCACGTTGTGCGTTCATCGCTTGCTTAAATCCATCCTCATCGACCGTCAACTTGTGATCTTCTGCGTATTCGATCGTCAACTCGAGCGGGAAGCCGTACGTGTCGTATAGACGGAACGCGTCTTCTCCACTGATCACGTTCGATCCAGTTGCTTTTTGTGCTTTCGCGACTTCGTTCAAGATCGCAAGGCCGTCGTGAAGCGTCTCGTGGAAGCGCTCCTCTTCGTTCTTGATGACTTTTTTGATGAAGTCCTTTTTCTCACTCACTTCTGGATAGAAGTCGACCATGATGTCGCCGACGACGTCGACGAGTTCAAACATGAACGGACGTTCGATCCCAAGCATCTTCGCATAACGGACGGCACGACGGAGCAGACGGCGCAACACGTAGCCGCGGCCTTCGTTTGACGGGAGTGCCCCGTCCCCGATCGCGAACGATACGGTCCGGATGTGGTCGGCGATGACTTTGAACGCCACGTCTTTACTGTTGTTAGCCCGGTACGTCTCACCGCTGATTTTTTCTGTCTCGCGAATGATCGGCATGAACAAGTCGGTGTCGAAGTTCGTCGGCACGTCTTGAAGCACACTCGCCATTCGCTCGAGTCCCATCCCTGTATCAATGTTTTTACGCGGGAGCTCGGTATAGTTACCGTGACCGTCATGGTTGAACTGGCTGAAGACGATGTTCCAAATTTCAAGGTAACGCTCGTTTTCGCCGCCTGGATAAAGTTCCGGGTCGGTCGGGTCGTCACCGAACGCCGGGCCGCGGTCGAAGAAGATCTCCGTATTCGGGCCAGACGGGCCTTCGCCGATCTCCCAGAAGTTTTCTTTGAGCGGGATGATCCGGTCAGCAGGAACACCTAACTCGAGCCAAATTTGTTTCGCTTCCTCGTCGTCCGGGTGAATCGTTACCGACAAAAAGTCCGGGTCAAGCCCGTACCAGTCGTCGCTCGTGAGTAGTTCCCAACCCCATTTGATGGCGTCTTCGCGGAAATATTCACCGACCGAGAAGTTCCCGAGCATCTCGAAGAACGTATGGTGACGCGCCGTCTTCCCGACGTTCTCGATATCGTTCGTCCGAATCGACTTCTGGGCGTTGACGATACGCGGGTTTGCCGGAATGACGCGGCCGTCAAAATATTTTTTAAGCGTCGCGACGCCTGAGTTGATCCAAAGAAGTGTCGGGTCCTCGACCGGTACGAGTGAGGCACTCGGCTCGACCGCGTGTCCTTTTGACTTAAAGAAATCTAAATACATTTGGCGAATCTCGGCGCCAGTTAATGGTTTGAGCGGTTTCATCAACAATTCCTCCTTATTCTGAACGAAACGAAAAAAAAGCGATGCCCATCCCTGTGGAAAGGGACGAAAGCATCGCTTCGTGGTACCACCCTCGTTCGCACGGATTTACCGTGCCTCGAAACATCCGATAACGCGGATGAGACGCCCAGGGTGAGTGGGGACTCCAGACTAGCTTCGGTCGACCGACCCCCATCTTCTCACAGCCTAGGAAGATGTCTCTGGTGAGGCGGTTACGACGTACTCATTTCCTTCATCGTCTTTAATCGTTTCAGTTTTCTATTGGTCATTATCACATGTCAGAAACCAGACGTCAAGACTTGCCGCCAAGCCGTTCGACGAGTTTTGTCCGCCGCACCGGCTCTTCTTCCCGCGTCGCCGCCTCGAGCGCCCGGACGTCGCCGAACAAGAGCAAACTCTTCTTCGCCCGCGTGACGGCCGTATAGATCAAGTTGCGCGACGAGCGGAACCCGCCGTTGAAGAAGACGGGCATGAGTACGATCGGAAACTCGGAGCCTTGCGACTTATGGATCGTAATCGCATAGGCGTGGGTGAACTGGTCCCATTCGCTGCGGTTGTATTCGACCTCGGTCTGGTCGAAGCGGATGTAAATCTTATCGACTTTGTCGACGTTCTCTTTGGCGAAGAAGATGTTCGTGATCTCGCCGATGTCACCGTTATAGACGTTCTCTTCGGCGTTGTTGACGAGTTGGAGCACTTTGTCGCCGCTCCGGTACGTCCGATTGCCGTGTTTTACTTCCCTTGCCGCCGACTTCGGATTGAACACGTTTTGGAGCGCCTCGTTCAACCCATCGATGCCGCACACCCCCCGATACGTCGGGGCGAGCACTTGGATATCGAACGGCGAATAGCCTTTTCGCAGTGCGGCGCCGGCCATCTGACAGATCGCCTGCAGCGCCGTCTCTTGGTTCGCTGTATAGAAGCGGCGGTCCGGCAACGCCGCGAGCAAGTCGTCCGGCATTTGTTTCGCGTTGAGCGCGTGCGCCAGGCGCAGGATGCTCGATTCGGACGCCTGGCGATGGACGACGTCGAGCCGGACGACAGGGATGCCGCCGGTCGCCATCAAGTCGGCGAGCACTTGGCCCGGTCCGACCGACGGGAGTTGATCACGGTCACCGACGAACAAGATTTTCATCCCGTTCGGCACGGCCCGCAATAGGCTGCGGAACAAGAAGATATCGATCATCGACGCCTCGTCGACGATCAACACTTTGCCGACGAGCGGGTTCGTGTCATCGACTTGGAACGAGCTACCGTCAAACTTGAGCAACCGATGAATCGTCGAGGCCGGCAGCCCGGTCGATTCACTGAGCCGCTTGGCAGCGCGTCCGGTCGGTGCGGCGAGGACGAACGGGAACGGTTGGTTCGGTACCGGCTCGAGTTTCCAATCGAACACGTCGCTGAGCGCGTGGATGATGCCGCGGACGACGGTCGTCTTCCCTGTTCCCGGTCCGCCGGTGAGCACCATGAGCGGGGACTTCAAGGCGAGCTCGATCGCTTCGCGCTGTTGTTTGGCGTACTCGATCGAGAACATCTCCTCGACCCGGCCGACCGCATCAAAGATCGTCGTCATATCGACGTCTTCCGTCGTCGATGTCGACATGATCCGGGCCAGTTCTTCGGCTGCTTTGCGTTCAGCCCGGTAGATGCGCGGATGATAGACGACGCCGTCCTCGACGATGATCCGTTCGTCCTTGACGAGCGTCTCGAGCGCGCCGTTGAGCGCCTCGCCCGGGTCGCCGCCGATGATGCGCGGCATCTCGTTCGCGAGTTGATCGGCCGTGACGAACAAGTGTCCGTTCCCTTGCTCGAGTTCGAGCACATACAATACCGCCGCCGCGATCCGCTCCGGATGGATGCCTTGAATCCCGAAGTGGGCGGCGATGGCGTCTGCCGTCTTGAAGCCGATGCCTTGCACGTCATACATGAGCGCGTATGGATTCTTTTCAATCGTCTCCATGGCCCGACCTTCATACTCTTTATGAATCTTCGAGGCGAGTCGCGGTGTCACGTCGAACGGGGCTAAAAACAGCAACAGCTGGTCGACCCCATATAAGACGTTCAACCGCTCGGTGATGACGCGGGCTTGTTTTTCTTTCAACCCTTCGACTTTCGATAAGACATCGGGATGCTTGACGATCTGGTCGATACAATCGTCACCGAGCGTGTCCGCGATTTTTTGTGCCGTCTTTTGGCCGATCCCCGGAAACGATCCGTTCGTCAAAAAACGGACAGCAGCTCGCTTCGTCATCGGGACGACGCGGCGGATCCAATCCGCTTTCATCTGTTTGCCAAACCGTGGATGGTCGACGAGACGGCCGTGCGCTTTGTACGTCTCGCCTTTCTCAATGCCGACACCGACGCCGGCGATGACCATTTCGGTCTCGTCTGTCTCAAAATTTTTCTCTTTTATACGTACGAGCGCAATGGTATGCGCTTCTTCTTCCGATTGAAACAGGACGCGGATGACTTTTCCTGTCAACTCGTAAGGTGCTGCTATCATTCGAGCCACCTCCAGCTAGTTTTCCATTCCCCATTATAGCCCGAGTTCGAACGGTAGAACAAATCGACTAACTGAATAGATTCAAGATTTGCTCGAGTTGATCGAGATTGAGCCGCTCGAGCAGCCTAATCAATTGGTCGATATCGACCCGATTTAAGATGCGTTCGAGTTGCTCCAAGTCGACGGTCTCTAGCAACCGCTCGAACCGTTCGAGTTCACCTGAGTTGACGTATCCTTCAAGCCGGTCGAATAGCTCGGTCCGCTCGATGCGGAACAGCTGCTCGAGTGACGGCCGTTGAATGAAGAAGACGAGCCCGGCGGCCGCTACGTGGACACCCCAGTTGAGAACGACGTGACCGAGCCGTACCGTCTGTCCGACGAACGGGATGAGCGGGATGAACGAGAGTTGCAAGACGATGATGACGAGTTGAACATACGGGTTCGGGATGAACCAGGCGGTGAGCGCGAGCAGTGCTGGGACGACCCACGCCACACCGACCGTCCCGAGCGTCTTGGTCCACGACCGGTTTGATGACAACAGCCAATGCATGAGGATCCCGATGACGAGGAACGTCACAAATAATAACAAGAGCGTCGACGTCGCCCGCTCTGACTCGACGACGACCCGGTACAACAGATTGTTCGTCCATTCTCCCGTGGCAAGCCGTTCATCGACCGCTGTAAATAAACGTCCGAGCATGAACCATTCGACAATGAAAAATACGACGACACTAAATAAACTAAGTATGCGCATAATGTCTCCCCTTTCTAGCGTTCCCCTTCTTTTCCCCGAACCTGAAACAAGCTATGCACGTTTTTCGGTGAATCAAAGCGGGAACTGTCGAAGTGAAACCATGAAGGAGGAAACAATGATGACGAAACGGCTACCAATCAGTGGACTATGTGAACTCGTCTTAGAAGTGACCGACATGACGGAGGCCGTCGATTTTTGGCACGGAAAGCTCGGTCTGCCGGTCGTCGAGCAATGGGTCGGCGATGACGCCGAACCGAGTGCGTCGCAAGAAGGGGCGAACGAACCATGGGCGACATGGCTGTACGTCGGCGGCAATACGCGGCTCGGTCTATGGCTGAAGCGTGACTTTACGACAGACGAGGAAGAAAATCGCCAGCAGCAAGTGACCGAATGGGACACACTGTATGACGAAGGCGGCACCCACGTCCATTGCGCCTTTTTCGTGCCGATGAACTCGTTCGATCAAGCGCTCGAGGTGCTCGAGGCGTCAGCGATCCCGACGAAGCTGCGGACGTGGGACGAGGACGAGACGGTCAACGGCAAAGAGCGCTCGGCCTACTTTAAAGACCCGAGCAAGAACGTCATCGAATTGTATACGAAAAATATGGACGAGGCGTACGGCGAGTTTGCCGGCGAGCCGGTGAAGATCACGACGAAACAGCTATGATTCAAATTAAGTTGAAGTAAACCACGTGATAAGATGAGAGAAACTGGAAAAGGACGTGACTTATGAAAGCTGTCTCGCTTCTTACTGCGGCTTGCCTCGGCTTGTTGACGTATTTGCTTTACTTTGTGATTGATGCGTTTCCCACGCTCGATCGACCGACCTCTTTTTTCACACTTACCTTGTTATCATTCGTGGCGATATTCGTGATCTTGATCGACGGTGTGCGTAAGTCTAAATCGGGTGGCCCGGTCATGTGGAGCTATATCGCTCTCGCCTGCACACTCCTGCTCGCGGCTGGGAATCTTTTCATCTGGTTCATCGGACGATTGGCCATCTAGACAATTCGTACGTCAAAAAAGTGCCTTCGCATGTCGCGAAGGCACTTTTGTTTAGTGTCGATTCAATTCCCGAGCAACGCATCCATCTTCGCTTTCGCGTCACGCGCGAGCTCATGGTCCGGTTGCAGTTCGAGTACGCGTTCAAGTTCGGCGTACGTCTTGTCCTGCTCTCCGAGGAACGCATAGGCGATCGCCAAGTTGTAGCGGGCGTCGGTATGCGACGCATCCAAGTCGAGCGTGTCTTCGAGTGCTTCGACCGCCATGTCGAGCTGCTCGTTTTGCGCGAGCGCGAGACCGTATTGGAACGTGATCTCGACGTCTTCCGGCGCTTGCGCTTTCGCTTCACGAAGTCGCGGCAACGCGCGGACGAAGTCGCCCATCGCCTTGTACGTCAAGCCGAGCATAAAGTGCAAGTCTGCATCATTCATGCCGGAAAGGAGCGCTTGTCGAAGCGACGCTTCGGCCAAGTCGACTTGTTCGAGCTCATAGGCGAGCGCGCCTTTCGCGTAATGGGCCGCACCGAACGCATTGTCGAGTTCGAGCGCCTTGTCGTAAAAGACGACCGCCCGTTCATGGTCACCGATCGCTTGAAGCAGTGTGCCCATGTTGACGTAACCGGTCGGGTCCGTCGGGTTCGCCTCGATGGCGTCGTTGAAATGTTTGGCCGCTTGTTCAAATTCACCTTGCTGCATCGCTTGGATGCCTTGTTCGTTTGCGTTCACTGTCATCACCTCATCCGATATAGTCGAGTTGTTTCCCGTTAATATACGCTTTGTCGATCGTCGCCCCGCCTAGACAGATATCCCCGTCATAAAAGACGACGGCTTGTCCTGGCGTGATGGCACGTTGTGGCTCATCAAATTTGACGAGTACTTCGCCACCTTCGAGCGGCGCGATCGTTACCGGCACGTCTTGTTGACGATAGCGGAACTTCGCCGTCGCCCGGAATTCCGCCTCAGGAGCCGAGCCGGTCCACGACAATTGTGACGCGAAGAGCGCGTCTGAATAGAGCGCGTCGTGGTGGAAGCCTTGGCCGACGTAGAGGATGTTCTTCTCGACGTCTTTCCCGACGACAAACCAAGGCTCTCCGTCTCCACCGATGCCGAGACCATGCCGCTGACCGAGCGTGTAATACATGAGCCCGTCGTGGCGTCCTTTCACAACCCCGTCGAGCGTCTGCATCTCACCTGGTTGTGACGGCAAATATTGACCGAGGAACTCTTTGAAGTTCCGTTCACCGATGAAGCAGATGCCGGTCGAATCTTTCTTCTTCGCCGTCGCGAGTCCAGCAGTCTCGGCGATGACACGGACGTCTTTTTTGTCCATGTGCCCGATCGGGAACATCGTCCGCGCGAGTTGGTCTTGCGACAATTGGTTCAAGAAGTACGTTTGATCCTTGTTGTCATCTTTCCCACGCAACAGGCGGTGCTCGCCGTCGACGAACTCGACGCGGGCGTAATGCCCTGTCGCGACGAAGTCGGCCCCGAGTCGGAGCGCATGATCAAGGAACGCCTTAAACTTGATCTCTTTGTTACACATGACGTCCGGGTTCGGTGTCCGCCCGAGGCGATACTCGGCTAAGAAATATTCAAAGACGCGGTCCCAATATTCTTTCTCGAAGTTGACCGCGTAGTACGGGATCCCGATTTGGTTGGCGACCGCGATGACGTCCTCATAGTCTTCTGTCGCCGTGCAGAATCCAGACTCATCCGTATCATCCCAGTTTTTCATAAAGATCCCGATGACGTTATACCCTTGCTCTTTTAACAGATGGGCCGTCACCGAAGAATCGACGCCGCCTGACATCCCGACGACGACCGTCGTGTCTCCAGGGGCTTTTGTTCGTAAGTTCATCTATCTCACTCCGTTCATAAATGTCGAGACGACCTCATGTAGTCGTTCGGCGAGCCGTGTCACGTCATCGACCGTGTTGCCCAGTCCAAAACTGATGCGGACCGATTGTTTCGTCCGGTCAGATTGACCGTACATGGCCGTCAGCACGTGCGACGGCTCAATCGTTCCAGCCGTGCAGGCACTGCCGCTCGAAATGGCATAACCACGTATATCCATCATGATCAGGAACGGCTCAAGCTCGATGCCCGGCAGGTACAAGTTGACGATGTGCGGCAAGCGGTTCGCCCCGTTCACTTCGTACTCGACGCCAAGTTCATCAAGCGTGTGTAGCAACGTGTCAGCCATCTCTCGGTAAGCTGTCACCCGCTCGTTCCGTTCGGCCATGACCAGTTCGGCCGCTCGGCTAAATCCGACGGCACCCGGAACGTTTTCCGTGCCGGCTCGACGTTTCCGTTCTTGTTGTCCTCCAAAAGAACGCGTCGCTAATTTTACACCTGTTTTTATAAAAAGAAAACCGATACCTTTCGGACCGTTCACTTTATGTGCCGACGCCGACAACAAGTCGACGCCGAGCGCGTGCACGTCGATCGTTTCTGTGCCGAGCGCCTGGACCGCGTCCGTATGGAACAACGTATCCCGGTCGGCTAGCAAGCCCCCGATGTCAGCAATCGGTTGGATTGTCCCGACCTCGTTATTGCCGTACATGACCGAGACGAGGATCGTATCGTCACGGAGCGCGTCTTTGAGCGCAGCGACCGATACGGCACCGGACTCGTCGACGTCTAAGTACGTCACGTCGAACCCTTCACGCTCGAGTTGCTCCATCGCATGCAAGACGGCGTGGTGCTCGACTTTCGTCGTGATCACATGCTTCCCTTTGTGTTGGTTCGCATAAGCCGCGCCGAACAAGGCGTAATTGTCTGACTCGGTCCCGCCCGACGTGAAGACGATCTCGTTTGGCGTCGCACCGATCCATGTCGCGAGCGTCCGGCGTGACGCGTCGAGTGCCGCCCGAGCTTTCCGGCCGACACCATGTATGCTCGACGGATTGCCGTACTGCTCTAAAAAATAGGGAGTCATCGTCTCGAGCACCTCAGGACGCATCGGCGTCGTGGCCGCGTGGTCAAAATAGTTCATATCCGTTCACCTCATCATTAAATATAGAACATGTAGCCTTCTGAATCTTCTTCCGCGAGATCGGCGAGTGTCGTTTCTTCTAACACCGTCTCGATCGCCGCTTTGATCTTGTCCCAAAGTTTTCGCTTCACGGCGTCGTCCGTCTCCGAGTCTTCGACGATCGTCAGCGGGCCTTCGAGCAATCGAATGATCTCACCGGCCGTGATGTCGCGCGGTGATTTGACGAGCTGATAACCGCCGTAGGCACCGCGGACACTTTTGACGAGACCGCCGTTACGGAGCGGGCCGATCAATTGTTCCAAGTAATGTTCTGGCAGTTCATGGCGCGCCGCGATTTTCTTCAAACTGAGCGGTTTGCTGTCCGTCTCACGGGCAAGCGCGATCATGATCGTTAAACCATAACGGCCTTTAGTAGATATTTTCATATTGGTTTCTCCTTCTGTTATACTGTTCGAACAAACGTTTGTCGAAAGGAACGTGTCCGTATGAGTGATTTATTTCAACAATCGAATAGCGGGCCGCTCGCCAACCGGATGCGCCCGGAGACATTAGACGAAGTCATCGGTCAACGCCACATCATCGGTGAAGGCAAGCTGTTGCGCCGCGCCATCGAGGCCGACCGGCTCGGCACCATTATTCTTTATGGTCCGCCCGGCACTGGCAAGACGACGCTCGCTCGCGTCATTTCAAACTATACGAAAGCGACGTTTGTTCAATTGAACGCCGTCACGGCAAAACTAGATGAGCTGCGGAGCGTCATCCGTGCAGCCGAATCTCGTTTTGATTTCGAGCAAGAGCGGACGATTTTATTTTTAGACGAGATCCATCGTTTCAATAAACTGCAACAAGATGCGTTGCTCCCGGCGCTAGAGGCCGGCAAGCTCGTCTTGATCGGGGCGACGACCGAAAATCCAAGTTTCGAGGTCAATGCGGCGCTATTGTCGCGCGCGACCGTGTTTCGGCTCGAGCCGCCTGGACAAGACGAGCTCCGGGTCGTGCTTGAGCGTGCGCTCGCCGACAAGAAAGGGCTCGGCAACTACCCGGTTGAAATCGAAGACGCGGCCGTTGACCATTATATCAAAATGGCGGACGGTGACTACCGTGTCTTGTTGAACGCGCTCGAACTGGCCGTCTTGACGACGCCGGAAGTCGACGGCAAGATCCAAATCACGCTCGACGTCGCCGAAGAGTCGATCCAACAAAAAGCCATCAAATACGATAAGACGGGCGACCGACACTATGACGTCATCTCGGCGTTCATCAAGTCGATCCGCGGCTCGGACCCGGACGCCGCCCTGTACTGGCTCGCCGTCATGATCGAGGCGGGCGAATCGCCGCGCTTTATCATGCGTCGCCTGTACGTTCACGCGGCCGAAGATATCGGTCTCAGCGACCCGAACGCGCTCGTCATCGTCGACGCGGCCGCACGGGCGAGCGAACATATCGGGTTCCCGGAGGCACGCATCCCGATGGCCGAGGCCGTCCTCTATCTGGCGACGGCACCGAAGTCGAACGCCGTCATCACCGCGATCGACAAGGCGATCCATCACGTCCGGACGGTCGAAGGTGGTCCCGTCCCGGTCCATCTCCGTGACGCGCATAGCCCTGGGGCACGCGAGCTCGGTAATGGCGCCGGCTACAAATATCCACATGACGAGAAAGACGGGTACGTCCCGCAAAACTACTGGCCGGAAAACTTGGCCCGGAAACGTCCTAAATATTATACACCGACGAGCCGTGGCTTCGAGCAACAACTCCAAAAACGGCTCGACTATTGGGAAAAACGACGCTGACTCATTCGAGTCGGCGTCGTTTTCTTAGTTCTGGATGCGATTGATCTCGACACCAGCCGTCTCGAGCATTTGATTGATGACGTACCCGGCGGCGACGAGTCCTGCGACCGACGGCACGAACGCGTTCGAGCTCGGTGGCATCTTCGCTTTACGGATCGGGGCGTCTTTCTTACCGACGACCTCGTTCACGTCCTCGCGCGTCACGATCGGTGACTCGTCCGAGAACACGACCGGCACGCCTTTATAGATATTATGTTTACGCAAACGCGTCCGCACCATCTTCGCGATCGGATCGTATGACGTGTCTTTAATGTCGATGACTTGAATCCGGGTCGGGTCCATCTTGTTGGCCATCCCCATGCTCGAGATGACCGGGATACCGCGACGTTTACACTCGACGATCAAATGGATCTTATAGATGATCGTATCTGACGCGTCGATGACGAAATCGACGTTTTGAGCGAAGAACTCTTCGAACGTCTCTTCGGTATAAAACATCTTCAACTGGACGAGTTCGACGTCCGGATTGATGTCGAGCAGACGCGCCCCCATCGCCTCGACTTTCGGTTGTCCGACTGTCGACAAGAGCGCGTGGATTTGACGATTGACGTTCGTGATGTCAATATCGTCCTTATCGACGAGCACGATTCGACCGACCCCGCTCCGGGCAAGCGCTTCGGCCGCGAACGAGCCGACACCGCCGACGCCAAGAATGGCGACCGTCTTCCCTTTCAACGTTTCAATACCTTCTTGACCGATAGCCAACTCATTACGTGAAAACTGGTGTAACATAATCTTCCTCCAAATTAATACTATTTTTTCACACTATTTTACTCGGAATTATAATCAAAAAAAAGACGTCTAGCGACGTTTTTACAATAAAATCGATGGGGCCCGGAGTGCCGTGACGATGCCCTGCTTTTGAACCTGCTTAAGCAGGTGGGTGATCTAGCGTCCCCTTCACAAGTCCTCCTGCACGTGATGAGGCAGTTGATCCGGCTGGCAGTTCGATCTCCCGTATTCAAAGTGTTGGCTCAAAATAACGAAGGCGGCTCTCGTACACCTCAGGTATCCCATCTGTTGTCCTTACTATAGCACTACCTGTAAAAAGAAGTCAATCAGAAACCACGATTTCTAGTGACGGTTTCGTCACATCCACGTGTCACGAAACGCACGCGTCGGGTCATACGTATCTTGTTGGCGTGAGACGTTGAAACGCCGGTCGCGTGAATCGTTGCCGACACCGGCCTGATACGCCCAATTGCCATAATTGCTGGCGACGTCATAGTCGATGAGCATCGCTTCGAAGTAGGCCGCACCATAGCGCCAATCTTGTCCGAGCTCTTTGGCGAAATAGCTCGCGACGATTTGCCGGCCCCGGTTCGACATCCATCCCGTCGTGTTCAATTCGCGCATGAACGCGTCGACGAACGCGACGCCCGTCTCGCCTTGCTGCCACCGATGAATCACGTCCTCGTCCATTTTCCACGCCTTGTCCTTCGAACGTATCCCTTGGCGACGGAACAACCGCTTCCCTTGCTCGAGCGCGACCCATTGGAAAAACTCGCGCCACAACAGTTCAAAATAGAGCCAATATGTCGACTCGTTCGCCCCGTGCTGTCGTTCATGAAGCTCTAGTTCATGGAGCACACGCCGCGGCGAGAGCGAACCATTGGCAAGAAAAGCCGACAACTTGGATGAGTCGTCGACCCCAAAGCCGTTCCGTGTCTCTTTATACGTGCGGACGGGACCTGCCAAATAGTCGCTCAGACGTTTCCGCCCCGACGTCTCGCCGCCTTGAAACGGGAATGCGGACCGGGCGTCAAGCATCGGACGCTCGAACGGGACAGGAAACGGGAGCGGACGCGACTGACCTGAGCTCGTCCGCTCGATCAGCTGTTCAGGACGGGCATCGTCCTCGACCGCTTTTCGGAACTCGGTGAACAAAAACGGCATCTTTTTAAACGGGATTTCGGTGCGTGGGTACAGTGTGAACCCGTCGAACGATTGCCACTCCCCTTGCCAACGCGCGATGACGTCTTTTTCAAGCAATCGTTCGTTCAATCCGATCGACCGTTGAAACAACAGCCGGTCTGTCGGGTCGAGGATGTCGAGCGGATGACCGACATGGACATGGAGCGGGATCCCGAGCGCGTCGAGCGATCCGGCCAAGTCTTCTAGCGACTCTTTTAAAAATTGAAGCCGTCTGTCCCCGAGCGGGATGACGCCGAAACGATTTTCGTTCAGCTCGTCCTCCCTTATAAAGTAATGCCCCTCGATCGCTTCATCATGTTTTTGCGCCTCTTCGAGTGGCCGATGGTCATCGATCCGTAAATCGTTCTGATACCAAATAATCGTCTTCATATTCTTCGCCTCCTGGCTCTATTATGCGTGATGCATCTGCCATCAATCGTGTCGAACCTGTTCGAAATATGTTTTCATTTCCGCAACGTGTGGAATATAACTCTTTAGAGAAGAGAAAGGGGTGCAACAACATGGCTAGAAAAGGAAAATTCGGTACACTCATCAAAGTCGCGACGGCGGTCGCTCCGTTCGTCTACAATTATTATAAAAAGAACAAAGCAAAAAAAGCAGAAACACCTAAAAAATAATCAATGGCGTCTCAGCCAAGCTGAGGCGTTTTTTTCTTGCCTTGAAACCAATTATGATATGATGATGGAACATTTTAGGGGATCGAGGCGACCAATATGCAGGCGGTATGGATACAATCTTTACGAATCAGTTTGAAGTGGGCGTTGTTCATGGGCGGTTTGTTCCTGCTCGCCCTCGGATCGTCGATGATGATCACGGCCGACCTCGGCGTCTCGACGTGGGACGTGCTCCATCTCGGGCTCGCCCGACACACGCCGCTCTCGGTCGGGACGATCATCCTCCTCGTCGGCCTGTTGCTCGTCTTATGCAAATACATATTGGACCGCATCCGACCCCAGTTCGGGACGCTCGTCAACGCCGTCTTCGTCGGCGTGTTCATGAACTTGATCCTCGACCACCACTTGCTGCCGACGCTCGATGGCACCGCACTCAACATCGCCTGGCTCGTCCTCGGCATCTTCGTCATCGGCATGGGCGCCGGTCTTTATGTTGCCATCGGTTACGGCGCCGGCCCGCGTGACGGACTGACGCTCGCCTTGGCCGACCGTTTCAATACGTCGGTCCGCATGATGCGGACGTGGATGGAGCTCTCGGCCTGCTTGATCGGCTGGGTGCTCGGCGGTCCCGTCTTTTTCGGGACGGTGCTGTCGATTTTCTTAATCGGTCCGTTCTTCCAGTTTTGGCTCGAACAGTTCCGTCGACTCGTCTCAGTCATCGACCGGACGAAAGCCGATATCGCCTGAATTTAAGAGAGGAAATCGGACTCAAGGGGTCTGATTTCCTCTCTTTACTGTTACGGGACGAGGACGATCTTACCGACCTTGCCTTGCTGTTTAAAATACGTTTGCGCCGCCCGGGCCTCTTCTAACGAGAACGTCCGGTCGACGACCGGCTTGATCTGACCACTCGAAATCGCTTGGAGCATCGCTTTGAATTCCGCTCGCGTCCCGAGCACCGATCCGTACATCGTAATGTGCTTCAAGTAGAGCGTCCGGAAATCGAGATCGGCCCGTTGTCCCCCGGCCGATCCGGATATGCAAAACTTACCGCCATTCTTCAATACATCGAGCGACGTTGCGAACAACGCATCCCCGACGACGTCGAGCACGGCATCGACCGGTCCACCGTTCGCTGCTAAAATCTCGTCCGCGAGCGTCTCCGACCGATAGGAAACGACGTGGCTCGCCCCGAGCGCTTTCAGTTTCGGCGCGTCTTTCAAATCGCCGATGATGGCGATGACGTTCGCTCCGAACACGTGCGCTGCAATCTGCACGTTCAACGAGCCGACACCGCCGCTCGCACCGGTGACGACGACCGTCTCACCAGGACGGATTTGAATTTGCTCGTTCATGTGCCACGCCGTCAACCCGCTCACCGAGAAGACGGCGCTATCGACGAAACTGTCGAGCGGCATGTCATAACAAAGCTCGGCCGGCCAGACGACATATTCCGCATAACCACCGTCATATTCCGAGCCGATGAACGACATGTCGGGAGCGATATGCTCCGCACCGTCCGCCCCACTCGACGTGAACGGGAACAAGACGACACGCCGGCCGATCATCCCTTCATCCACTTGATTCCCGACCCCGACAATTTCTCCGGTAATATCTGATCCTGGAATCCGGGGAAACTGGACTCCCTCCGGACGCCAGCCCGACTCCTGATCCGTCCCGTACGCCCCTTCTCGCATCCATATCTCCGTATTGTTGATGCCGCACGCCTGTACGCGAACGAGCACCTCATCGTCTTTCGGTGTCGGGACCGGAACGTCGACGACCTGTAATTGATCGACGTCACCGTATCCGATAACTTGAACTGCTTTCATCAATTCATTTCCTCCTCACACATACACTGATGCTTGTTTATACCCATTTTACGCAAAACAGCCACCAAGACTTGAATCACTGGTGGCTGCCCGACTAGTTAGAGCTGCTGCCGTCTGAGCAGCCCGGCGAAGACGCCGCCTTTGGCACTCAACTCGTCGTGCGTGCCGTCCTCGACGATGCCGTCGGCGGTGACGACGAGGATGCGGTCGGCATTCTTCACGGTCGCAAGACGGTGCGCGATGATGAGCGTCGTCCGGTCGGCCGCGAGTTCCGTAAGCGACTCTTGGATGATCGCTTCCGTCTCGGTGTCGAGGGCGGACGTCGCTTCATCTAAGATCAAGACCGGCGGGTTTTTCAAGAACATGCGGGCGATGGCGATCCGTTGTTTCTGTCCGCCCGACAGTTTCAGTCCCCGCTCTCCGATCTGCGTGTCGAGCCCGTGCTCGAGTTCGTCGACGAGCGAATTCAAATGTGCCTTCTCGACCGCGTGCATGACTTCCGCGTCGCTCGCCTCGAGCTTGCCGTAGGCGATGTTCTCGCGAAGTGTCCCGGCGAACAAGAACACGTCCTGCTGCACGATCCCGATCTGGCGACGCAGACTCTCTTTCGTCATGTCACGGATGTCGATCCCGTCGATCGTGATGGCCCCAGCCGTCACGTCATAAAAGCGTGGGATGAGCGAGCAGATCGTCGTCTTGCCGGCACCGCTCGTCCCGACGAGGGCGACCGTCGACCCGGTCGTGATGTCGAGGTCGATATGCGTCAACACTTCTCGGTAGTCCGAGTAGCCGAACGAGACATCGTGGAAAGCGATGTTCCCTTTCAGTGAACTGACCTCGACCGCATCCGGACGGTTCTCGATGTCCGGTGCCTCATCGATCAGTTCTGTGAACCGTTTGAAGCCGGCCATCCCTTTCGGATACATCTCGAGGAGCGCCGTGATCTTCTCGACCGGTTTGATGAGCAAGTTCATATACAAGATGAAACCGACGAGCTCACCGTATGTCAATTCGTTTTCATACGTCAAGTACGCCCCGTAGACGAGGACGAGCAATGTCATGAGCCGTGTCGTGATATAGATCCCGGCGAGCGACTTACTCATGACCCGATACGCTTCGATCTTCGAACCGCGATAGAAGTTGTTGTCTTGTTGGAACCGGTTGATCTCGAACGTCTCGTTCGTGAACGACTGGACGACACGCGCGCCAGAGACGCTATCTTCGACGCGGGCGTTCACTTCACTGATGTTGCCGTACATCTTCTGCCACGCCTTGTTCATGTTTTTATTGGCGTACGTGATCATGATGACGAGGAATGGCACGGCGATGACCGTCACGAGCGCAAGTTGCGGATTGATCGAGAACATGATCCCGAACGCGCCGAGCAATGTCATGATGGCGATGAAGAAGTCTTCCGGGCCGTGGTGTGCCACTTCGCCGATGTCGAACAAGTCGTTCGTGACCCGGCTCATCAAGTGACCGGTCTTATGGTTGTCGAAGAAGCGGAACGATTGCTTATGGATGTGCGTGAACAATTCTTCGCGCATATCGGTCTCGATATTGATCCCGAGCTTATGTCCCCAATAGTTGACGACGTACTGCATCATCATGGCGAGTATGTACAGAATAAGCAAACCGATACTGATGATAATGATCCAATTCCATTCGCCGCCCGGTAACAGAACGTCGATGAACCATTTCACAGCGAGCGGGAAGCCAAGCTCGAGCAGGCCGACGAGGATGGCGAACGTGAAATCAAGGATGAATAACTTCTTATGTGGACGGTAATAACTAAAAAAACGTGAGATCATTTCCTTTCCCCCTTCTAAACAAATAGTTTACGCTTTTTTGCAGGAAGTGGAAAATGGGAAGCACGTCTTTTTCAATCTTTTTTCAGACGATGTATAATGGACGTAAGGAGTGATAACAATGAACGTACAGATTACAGACCGCGCGAACGAGCGCATTAACGCCTTAAAAGGCGACCGTGACGGACAGATGCATTTGTTTTATGAGACGGAAGGCTGCGGTTGCGGCAATAGCGGCATCTTCGAGATCCGTTACGTGACCGAGACGACACCGGAAGACGTCGAGATCGACTCGAACGTCGGGCCAATCCTCATCAAGAACTGGACGAAAGTGTTTCTCGATGAGGACATGATCATCGACTTTCGCGACGACAAACGGTCGCTCGTCTTGAAGAGCAACGGCCAAGTGTTCAACTCGAACCTGCTCGTGACCGATGGGACCGGTTGCCAGCTGAACGTGCCGAGCGCATGAAACAAGCGCTCCAGGAGCACCCGAAGTTGATGCTTTGGTTCCTCCTCAGCTTCGGCCTCGGTTTGTTCGGCATCTATCTCGCTTTCACGGACTCCGTCTATACGATGACGGCCGTGATCGCATCGCTGTTCGCGTTCGGATTCGCGCTTCAACGGACTGCAAAGAAGATGGAACAGCAGCATGACTAAAAAGGAGGTTCGCCGCGGCGAACCTCCTTTTGTTTATCCTTGTTTCTTCTCTTTCACCGCTGTCCGGATTGACAACTCTTCGAGTTGCGCGTCCGCGACCGGGCTTGGTGCTTGCGTCAATAGACAGCTCGCCGACGCCGTTTTCGGGAAGGCGATCGTGTCACGGAGGTTCGAACGACCCGCGAGGATCATGACGAGGCGGTCGAGACCGAGCGCGATACCCGCGTGCGGCGGTGTGCCGTATTCGAACGCTTCGAGCAAGAAGCCGAACTGGTCGACCGCTTCTTCTTCTGTGAAGCCGAGCAGTTTGAACATGCGCTCTTGAATGTCACGTTCATAAATCCGCTGCGATCCGCCACCGAGCTCATAACCGTTCAAGACGAGGTCATAGGCGAGCGCGCGCACGCTTGCTGGGTCCGTCTCGAGAAGATGGAGGTCGTCACGGTTTGGCATCGTGAACGGGTGGTGGTTGGCGTAGAAACGTCCGTCTTCTTCTTCGAACGTGACGAGCGGGAAGTCCGTCACCCAGAGGAAGTTGAACTTCGACTCATCGATGAGACCGAGCTCATGACCGAGTTTGACGCGAAGCGCGCCGAGGCTGTCGGCGACGACAGTCGGTTTTGCCGCCACGAACAAGAGCAGGTCGCCCGCTTCCGCGTTCGTCGCTTCAATCAACTTCTGTGCGTACGTCTCGTCGAAGAACTTCGCGATCGGTCCGTTCAAGCCTTCAGCCGTCACTTTAAGCCAAGCGAGGCCTTTCGCGCCGTAGACGGCCGTGAACTCTTGAAGCTTGTCGATGTCTTTACGCGAGAACTTGTCGGCCTCGCCTTTGACGTTGATCGCTTTGACGTGTCCGTTCGACTCGAGCGCCATATCGAACACTTTGAAGCCTGCGCCTGTGACGGCGTCGGCGACGTCGATGAGTTCGAGACCGAAACGTGTGTCCGGCTTATCCGAACCGAAGCGACGCATCGCTTCCTCGTGCGTCATCCGCTCGAACTTGGCCGGTGTGTCGGTGCGACCGAGCGTCGCTTCCATCACTTGCCCCATCATCGCTTCCATCATCGCCATCAAGTCTTCGACGTCCATGAAGCTCGTCTCGATGTCGACTTGTGTGAATTCCGGTTGACGGTCGGCCCGGAGGTCTTCGTCACGGAAACAGCGGGCGATTTGGAAGTAACGGTCGAACCCAGCCACCATGAGGAGTTGCTTGAACAGCTGCGGTGATTGTGGGAGCGCGTAGAACTCGCCACCGTGGACACGGCTCGGGACGAGATAGTCACGGGCGCCTTCCGGTGTCGACTTCGTCAAGATCGGCGTCTCGACTTCGAGGAACTCTTCTTCTGTCAAGAAGTTACGGATCGTGTTCGACGCCTTCGAGCGGAGACGGAACGTCTCTTGGAGTGCCGGACGACGCAGGTCGAGGTAACGGTATTTGAGGCGAAGGTCTTCTGAGACGTTTTCCGCTTCGTCGCCGATCGGGATCGGTGTCATCTTCGCCGCGTTCAAGATGTTGATCTCTGAAGCGATGACTTCGATGTTCCCTGTCGGCATGTTCGGGTTTTTGTTTTCACGTTCGAGGACGGTCCCTTTGATGTCTAAGACGTACTCGCTACGGATTGATTCCGCGAGCTTGTGCACCGCTTCGTTCTCAGGGCGCACGACGACTTGGACGATGCCTGTGCGGTCACGAAGGTCGATGAAGATGAGTCCTCCGAGGTCGCGTCGTTTTTGAACCCAACCTTTCAATTGTACTTCTTGGCCGATCAGTGACTCTGTCACGCGGCCGTTCATATGTGTGCGTCCGATCATTGTCCTGCTCCTTCCGATAGTTCACGAATTTTGTCTGCGACGGCCGAGAGCGGCACGTCGACTTGTTCTCCAGTTGCCATGACTTTGAGCGAGGCCGAGCCGCGTTCGACTTCATCGTCTCCGAGGATGACGGTGAATGCCGCATTTAAGCGGTCGGCTTGTTTGAATTGTCCTTTGAACTTACGTCCGAGGTAATCGCGGTCGGCTTTGAACCCTTCCATGCGGAGGAGTTGCAACAGGCGCGTCGCCGTCGTCTCGACGTCTTTTCCGCCTTGGGCGACGACGAAGACATCAAGCCCGGTCGCAAGCTCAGGGAGCACGTTCTCGTTCTCGAGCGCGAGGATGAGCCGTTCAAGCCCGATCCCGAAGCCGATACCTGGCATATCCGGACCGCCGATATCTTGGACGAGACCGTTGTAGCGTCCACCGCCGCAAAGCGTCGTGATAGCGCCGAAACCTTCTGCTTCCGACATGATCTCAAACGCCGTGTGCGTGTAGTAATCGAGGCCACGGACGAGTGTCGGGTCGACCTCGTAGGCGACACCGAGCGCGTCCAAGTGCTCGAGCACTTTGTCGAAATACGCTTTCGACTCTTCGTTCAAAAAGTCGAGGATCGACGGTGCCGACTTCATCGCCGGGTGATCGCGATCGACTTTACAGTCGAGGACGCGGAGCGGGTTTTGGTGCAGGCGCGTCTGACAGTCTTGGCATAGTTCGTCTTGGACCGGCTCGAAGTGACGGATGAGCGCTTCGCGGTGGGCGTTGCGGCTTTCCGCGTCACCGAGCGAGTTGACGACGACTTTGATTTTTTGTAAGCCGAACGATTTGTAGATCGTGTAGGCGAGGCTGATTACTTCGGCGTCGACGGCCGGGTCACTGCTGCCGATCGCCTCGACACCGTACTGGTGCAATTGGCGGAAACGGCCTTTTTGCGGACGCTCGTAACGGAACATCGGTCCCATGTAGTACAGCTTTGTCGGTTGATCGGGACTGCCGAACAGTTTGTTCGTGACGAAAGCGCGAACGACCGAGGCCGTCCCTTCCGGACGGAGCGTGTACTCGTCCTTGCCTTTTTTGACGAGCGTGAACATCTCTTTTTGGACGATGTCCGTCGTCTCGCCGACGCTGCGTGTGAACAGGTCCGTCGTTTCAAAAATCGGTGTGCGAATCTCTTTATAGTTGTAGCGGGCACTAATGTCGCGTAACTTGTCTTCGACATACTGCCACGTCTCGACCGTGCCTGGGAGCAGGTCTTGTGTACCGCGTGGTGCTTTCATCAAAATTCCCTCCTTAGAATACAAAAAGGCCCTCGTCCGCAAAGGGACGAGAGCCTGTTAAAGTTTCCCGTGGTACCACCCTCGTTGCAGAGCCAAAATCGATACTCTGCCACTCGAAATCGGTTAACGCCCGATGAAACGGCTTCCCCTACTAAACGTTCAAGGAAGCACCTCCAAAGTGTCGTTCGGGTCATCATCCAGTCGATGCTTTCAGCCTCGGCATCGCTCTCTTTGCTGGTGGGGTGACCGTACTTCTCTTTATCATAGGTGTTAGGTTATATGGTTCATGATGCCGAATTTTGGCGCCTTCTGTCAAGCGTTTTTTTCGAGCATGAGCGTGACCGGACCGTCGTTGACGAGCCCGACGTCCATCATCGCCCCGAACTTTCCGGTCTCGACGACGAGTCCGTGCGTCCGCAAACGGTCGTTGAACTGTTCGTAAAGACGTTCGGCGATGTCGGGTTTCGCAGCCTGCGTGAACGCGGGACGGCGGCCTTTCGACGTATCGCCGTACAGCGTGAACTGCGACACTGACAACACTTTGCCGGCGACGTCTTGAATCGACAAGTTCATCTTCTCGTCCGCGTCTTCGAACACACGGAGCCCCGCCACTTTATCGGCGAGCCAGTTCACTTCCTGCTCGGTATCCTCATGGGTCACCCCGACGAGGAGCAGATAGCCGGCGTCGATTTGTCCGACCGTCTGTTCATCGACTTTGACAGATGCTTCCTTCACTCGTTGCAACAATACACGCACTTAAAATCTTCCTTTCGTCACGTCATCATGACTCGGCTGACCGAGTATACGTCCGAGATCTGTTTGATCCGGTCGACGACTTTTTGCAAATGGTTCACGTTCGGAATCGAGATCGTCATCGAGATGCGGGCTTGTTTGTTTTGGTCCCCACGCCCGCTGACGGCGATGATGTTCGTGTTCGTCGCTGAGACGGCTTGGAGCACGTCGTTCAACAGTCCCGACCGGTCATAACCGGTGATCTCGATATCGACGTTGTAGTTCTTCTCTTTCGCCTGGCCCGCTTCCCACTCGACGGTCAAGAGGCGTTCCGGGTGTTGCTCGTTGATGATGTTCAAGCAGTCTTTCCGGTGGATCGAGACGCCGCGACCGCGGGTGATATATCCGACGATTTCGTCGCCCGGCACCGGGTTACAGCACCGGCTCATCCGGATGAGCATATTGTCGATCCCTTTGACCGAGACGCCGGCCTCGGCCGTCTTCTTCTTCGGTGACTGGCTGACTTTTAGTTCGTTGATCGCGTCAGACAGTTCGAGTTTCGGCTCTTTCCGTTGCTTCTCCGTCAACTTGTGCGCGACTTGGGCCGCGGTGATGCCGTGATAGCCGACGGCGGCGTACATCTCTTCTTCGTTCCCGAAGTTGAACTTCTCGACGACGATGCTGATCGACTGGTCATCGATGACTTCTTTCGGTTCGAAGCCGAGCTTCTTGATCTCGACATCGACGAGTTCTTTGCCTTTCTCGACGTTCTCTTCACGTTGTTGGCGTTTGAACCATTGGCGGATCTTATTCTTCGCCTGACTCGAGACGGCGAGTTTGAGCCAGTCCTTGCTCGGTCCATAACTATGTTTCGACGTGATGATCTCGATGATGTCACCCGTCTCGAGTTTATGGTCGAGCGGCACCATGCGTCCGTTCACTTTCGCACCGGTCATCCGATGACCGATCTCGGTATGGATGCGGTACGCATAGTCGATCGGGACCGAGCCTTTCGGCAACTCAAACACGTCACCTTTCGGCGTAAAGACGTACAACATGTCGCTGAAGAAGTCGACTTTGAGCGACTCCATGAACTCTTCGGCGTCGGTCGTATCTTTTTGCAACTCTAAAATTTCACGAAGATGGGCAATCTTTTCATCGAACCCGTTCGTCGCGACGTTTTTGCCTTCTTTATAAGCCCAGTGCGCGGCAATCCCGAACTCGGCGATGAAGTGCATGTCCTTCGTCCGGATCTGCACCTCGAGCGGCTCACCCTTCGGTCCGATCACCGTCGTGTGAAGCGATTGATACATGTTCGGTTTCGGCATGGCGATATAGTCCTTGAAACGACCCGGCATCGGCTTGTACTGCGTATGAATGATCCCGAGGACAGCGTAGCAATCACGGATCGAATCAACGATGATCCGGACCGCCATCAAGTCGTAAATTTCATTGAACTCTTTATTATGCTTCACGATCTTATTGTAAATCGAGTAAATATGTTTCGGTCGACCGTTGACATCGGCTTCGATACTCACTTCATCGAGAACGGCGTTCACTTCGGTGATGACCGATGAGACGAGCGCTTCACGCTCTGTCCGTTTCTGTTTCATCATCGAGACGATCTTATAGTATTGCTGCGGGTTGATATAGCGTAACGAAATATCTTCGAGCTCCCACTTGATCGTCGAGATCCCCATCCGGTGCGCGAGCGGCGCAAAGATTTCAAGCGTCTCCTCGGCTTTTTGGACTTGCTTCTCTTTCGGCATATGCTGCAACGTCCGCATGTTGTGCAAGCGGTCGGCGAGTTTGATCAAGATGACACGCACGTCTTCAGCCATCGCGATAATCATCTTACGGTGATTCTCCGCGAGTTCTTCTTTCTTCGACTTATATTTGATCTTCCCGAGCTTCGTCACACCATCGACAAGCATGGCGACTTCAACCCCAAATTCGTCAGTCAGTTCTTTGAGCGTGACATCCGTGTCCTCGACAACGTCGTGCAACAAGGCACCGACAATCGTCGTCGCATCTAAGCCGATGTCGACGAGAATACCGGCCACTTGTACCGGGTGCAGGATGTAGGGTTCACCTGAACGTCTGAACTGACCGGTATGATGAAGTTTTGCGTATTCGTAAGCGCGTTTCACTTCGGCAACATCATGCTCATCCATATACTTCCCGAGCGCGTCGAGAAGATCCTCAATACTTACGATTTGTTTTTTGGTCATAACATTCGACACCCTTTTTCTTACCGCTCCCAACGTCTCGGATTCGTCGCAGCATGGTAGTAGTTTGCGTTCAAGTTGTTCTATTTTTTATTACCATTATCAAAAAAATCTGACGACCTGTCAAAGGTTGTAGGTTGTTTTCCTCAAAAACTATTCAAAAAACGGGAAGCATGAGCTTCCCGTTTCCTCAGTCTTCGTAGCGGATGAGTGAGAACACGTCGTATCCTTCGAGACGTTCGCGTCCACCGAGGCCGTCGAGTTCGATTAAGAACCCGATTCCAGCAACGACACCACCGAGTTGTTCGATCATTTTGATCGTCGCTTCGATCGTGCCACCCGTCGCCAGTAAATCGTCGAGGATGACGACTTGCTGACCTGGCTTGATTGAATCTTTGTGCATCGTCAAAATGTCCGTGCCGTATTCAAGACCGTACGATACGCGAACCGTCTCGCGCGGTAACTTGCCTTCTTTACGTACCGGGACGAAGCCGAGTTCGAGGGCGTAAGCCGCCGGGCATCCGACGACGAATCCGCGTGCTTCTGGTCCGGCGATGAGTTCAGCGCCACGTTCCTGCGCGTAGACGATCAATTCGTCGACCGCTTTCTTATAGGCAGGTCCGTCTTGCATAAGCGACGTGATGTCTTTAAAGCTGATCCCTTCTTTCGGGTAATCCGCTACTTCTTTAATATGCTGTTTGAAATCCATTTTATGTGTAAGCCTCCTGCATCTTGTTCGATCGCAATGATTGTAACCGCTCTTTCAGCTCTGCCAACGACGCATAGACGAAACGTTCTTCGAGTTGTTCTCGTCCGACGCGACGTTTGTAACAAGGCGCTTCGGTCAAATCACGTTTCGGTGCTTCTGGATTCACTCCAGGCAGTCCGTCTTCCATTGTAACAAGAAATTCGAGTTCAGAGAATACTTGATGCATAAATTGAATCGTATTTTTTGTCCATTTTCGTTCGATTGACAAACGAATCAAGTTTTCACGCAGGTGTTTCCGTTCGCACGTGGCCATATGGACGTAATACGTTCGGAAATCTTCCCGGCTCGGCAATTTCTCGAAAAACGAATTACCCGCTTGGCCGAACGCGCAATAGACGCGCTCGACGTCTTCGTTGAGCAGGTCGGACAGCGCCGTCTCGTCGTCCGGTAAATCGAGCAAGACGACGAACCGTTTGACCGGCGTTTTGAAATCGTGGAGGGAAAACTCGTTCGACTCGCCTCTGAACGACACGTACGATGTCGCGTCACTCGGAAGCTGTCTCAATTCATCAATCGAGTTTTTCTTGCCTCGATAATCGAACACTTGGAACCCATCGACACGGATGTCTTGAATCATGAGTTGCGGCTTGCGCATCCCGTTCCATTCGTTCACTTGGAGACTCCCCATGACCGAGATGTGTGCCATCTTCGAGATTTCCGAGACGACGTGACCGAACCCGAAGCCGATGCCGTCGAGTTCGCGCTTGTCTCCAGCAAGCTGGACTTTAAGGTGCGTGTTGTCGCGCCCGATTTGACGGATATCGCGCAGTTTCGCGTCCGCGACGACGACCCGCGGTGACGGGTTGCCCATCCCAAACGGGGCGAGCTTGCCGATTTCTGCGATCAAGTCGAGCGATACGTCACTGACGTCGAGCTTCAAATCGACGTTCACGCGGGCGACGAACGTCTCGTCCGGAATCGATTCCGCTTGCTCGTTCAAGCGTCGTCTCAGCTCAGCCACATTCTCTGACATGAGCGTCATCCCGGCCGCTGCCGGGTGTCCTCCGAAGTGCGGGAGAATATCTTCGTTTTTAGAAAGCTCTTTAAATAAGTCAAAACCATCGATCGAGCGGCCCGAACCCTTAGCTTTCCCCGTCTTCGGATCGTGGCAGAGCAGGATGACCGGTCGATAGTACGCCTCGACGAGACGTGAGGCGACGATTCCGACGACGCCCGGATTCCAACGTTCGCTCGCGACGACGAGGACACGGTCGTCCGTCATCGATGCTTCGACGAGTTCGGTCGCTTCTTTCGCGATCGTCTTGACGATGTCTTGACGCTCTTTGTTTTGTTTATCGAGTTGATTCGCTAAGACGAGTGCTTCTTCGACACTTTCGGCGAGCAGCATCTGGAGGGCTGGCATCGCCGAGTCAAGTCGTCCGGCCGCATTGATGCGGGGACCGAACGCGAACCCGACCGACTCTTCGTTGAGCGTGCTGTCCGTCAAGGCACACACTTCGCGCAGCGCTAAAATCCCGGGCCGCTTCGATTCATCGAGCGCCTTTAGACCAAGCTTCGCGAGCAGACGGTTTTCTCCGTCGAGCGGGACGAGATCGGCGATTGTCCCGAGGACAGCCAAGTCGAGCAGCTCGTCAGGCATCCGCCCGAGCACGGCGTGTGCCACTTTAAGGGCGACTCCGGCTCCGGCGAGCTTGTCGTATGGATACGACGGATCGATGTGTGGATGAATGATCGCAAACGCGTCAGGTAGCGTCGCTTTCGGCTCGTGGTGGTCGGTGATGATCAAGTCGACGTTCAGTTCTTTCAACAACGTCGCTTCTTCGATCCCCGAGATCCCGCAGTCGACCGTGATGACGAGCGTGAACCCTTCACTTGCCGCCCAACTGAACGCTTCTTTGTTCGGCCCGTATCCTTCCGTGAACCGGTTCGGGATATAGCACTCGGCCATGACCCCGATCTCAGTCAACGCATGCCACATGACGGCCGAGGCACTGACCCCATCGACGTCGTAATCCCCGTAGATGAGCACCATCTCGCCTTCGTCAGCCGCTCGCTTCAGGCGTTCGACGACTTTCGGCATCTGCTCGAACAAGTTCGGGTCGTGGAACTCGAGTTCGTCCTCGATCTGGAGGAACGCCTTCGCTGCGTCAGGCTCTCGATGGCCCCGTTGCGTGAGCAACATCGCGAGTTGTTCCGATATATTTAGTTCTGTCTGTAGTTGTTCGATCGCGGTCGCATCCGTCTCCGGATACACCCACCGTTTCTTTGCATGATACATATCCTTCACTCCAATCAACTGTTGATTATATCAGAACAGAGACGTGTTTTGCCGTCTTGACATATGAAAAAGGTCCTCCGAACGAATCGGAAGACCTTGTCATCACGCCTCAGGGGCGGGTGTGGCTTGTTTCTTTTTATTGATCGTTAATTTTTTGAGCATGAGCCAGAGGTATGACGCGATGAAGAGCGACGAGTACATCCCCATGACAAGTCCGATGAGAAGTGCGACCGCGAAGCCGCGAATCGATTCGGCTCCGAAGATGTACAAAGCGAGCGCCGTCACGAGCACGGTGATGACGGTGTTGACCGAACGGACGATCGTCTCTTGAATCGACGTGTTGACGATGTCGCGGTATACGTCCATCGACTTGATCTTCCGCTCTTTTTCGTACGCTTGAATATTCTCGCGCAATCGGTCGAACGTGACGATCGTATCGTTGACCGAGTACCCGATGATCGTCAAGATCGCAGCGACGAAGTACAAGTTGACTTCGATCCCAAAAATCGAGAACGCGACGATCATGAAGAACGCATCATGCAACATCGCGACGACGGTCGCGACCGCATACGAGAATTGGAACCGGAACGTGATGTAGAGAATGATCCCGAGCGACGCGAGAGCGACCGCATAGATGGCGTTACGGGCGATGTCGCGGCCGACTTCGGCTGAAACGGTACTAATATTCGGATCACTTCCAAACGTTTCCGTGAATACAGTCTTGACTGAAGCGACTTCATCCTGGCCGAGCTGACCGACGAACGTCACGTTCGCGAGCGCCCCTCCATCGGCGTACTGAATCGAAGAAATCGACTCGTCGACGCCCGCTTCGGTAAAGGCGGCTTCAAGTTCTTGTTGTGACACTTGTGTCTCCGTCTGCACTTCGACACGCGTCCCTGACGCGAAGTCGATTCCAAGGTTTAACCCTCGGAAGAACAAAATACCGAGACCGATGATAACGACGGCACACGAGATGATGAACAGCGTGCGCATATGTTTCACATAGTTTAATTCAGTGAGCTTAAAGTTCACGGATTTCACTCTCCTTCACACCAAACCAGCCTTTACGTTTGTCGAACAAGCGACTAGCGACGAGGAGGTGCATCAAATAACGTGAGATGAAGACGTTCGAGATGAACGTCATCGCAATTGAGATCATGAGCATGATGGCGAACCCTCGGACCGAGCTTGTCCCGAAGTAGAACAACACAGCGGCTGAGATGAGCGTCGTCAAGTTGGCATCGATGATCGTACTGAGCGAACGGCGGTTACCGGCGCGGAACGCCGACAGTACCGACTTGCCTGAACGAAGCTCGTCTTTAATCCGCTCGGCCGTGATGATGTTCGCGTCAACTGCCATACCAACCCCGAGGACGAGAGCGGCAATCCCTGGCAACGTCAAGACGGCGTTGATTCCATTAAAGAATAACATGATCAAATTGATATACAAGACGAGCGTAATGATCGAGACAAGTCCAGGTAAACGATAGAAGAACAGCATGAACAATAAGACAGCTGCAATCCCGATGAGCGAAGCAAAGACGGTCTTATCAAGCGCGTCTTGTCCGAACTGGGCCGATACCGACGTCGAGTAAATCTCTTCAAGCTTGACTGGAAGCGCCCCGGCGTTCAAAATGTCGGCTAAGCGTTGTCCGCTCTCGGCATCGATGTCACCGCCCGAGATGATCGCTTTGTCAGATAGAATTGGTCCAGTGACCGAAGCATCTGAGACGATTTTCGAGTTCTCTTTTTGAATCTCTTCTTCATATGAATCGCCTTCTTCAAAGTCTAACCAGATGACGAGACGGTTCTCCGGCGCCGGACGCTGTGCGATTTGCGACGTCACTTCGCCGAACTTATCGGCTGACTGGAGCGTCAACTCGACGACCGGGTTTCCTTGTTGGTCATAACTGATGGCAGCGCCTCGCGGTGCGAGGTCTTTCCCGTCGAGGAGGACGTTGTCATCGATGTCACGGAACGTGAGTTGTGCTGTCGATGACAGCACTTCCCGCGCATCGTTCTGGTTCGATACGCCTGCGAGTTGGACGCGGATGCGATTCTCGTCTTCAATCCGGATATCCGGTTCAGAGACACCTAAGACGTTGACGCGGTTGTTGATAGCGCGAACCGTTGCATTCATCGCTGATTGGTCGATGACATCGCCGTCCTCGAGCGGCTGGACTTCGTACAGCACTTCAAACCCGCCTTTTAAGTCGAGTCCAAGGTTCGTGTTCTTGACGACCCATGGCGTCGTGAAGACGGCGAGCAAGATCGTCGCGATCATGATGACCGCAAAAATCGCGATATTCCCTTTTTTGTACATACGGCTATTTCCTTTCTAGATACGTGTTCTATATAAAACTTCTCCCGTTAACATTACAAATATTCTAAACATTTATCAATCATTTTCCTAAAATTGTAACACCACCCTCGATATTTTCTGGTTTTTTTGCCCGAACGACTAAAAGTTGCGTTAGGGCAAAACTTACGTTATGCTATGATTATCGAAAATATATTACGTTTGCAAAGGAGTCCTCTACAATGGATAGTACAATTATTTTCGCCTTTTTGTTGACACTATTCGCTGGGCTCGCGACCGGGATTGGAAGCATGATCGCCTTCTTCGCGAAGCGGACCAACACAGCCTTTCTGTCAATCTCGCTCGGCTTCTCGGCTGGGGTCATGATTTACGTCTCGTTCATTGAGATCTTCCCGAAAGCGCTTGTCGAACTCGTCGGTGCCCACGGGGAAAAGGCCGGCACAATTTATACCGTGCTCGCATTTTTTGGGGGGATGCTCCTGATCGCGTTAATCGATAAGTTGATCCCTTCCCCTGAAAACCCGCATGAAGTCAAGTTCGTCGAGACGATGCAAAACGACCCATCGTCTCAAGAACTAGCCACGACCGCAACTAAGGATGAGCCCGCTCCGCTAAATCAGGAGACGAAGCAACGGCTTCACAAAATGGGTCTGTTCATGGCGCTCGCCATCACGATTCATAACTTCCCTGAAGGACTGGCCACGTTCATCTCCGCGCTCGATGATCCGGCCGTCGGTATCGCCATCGCGATTGCCATCGCCTTGCACAATATTCCGGAAGGGATTGCCGTGTCGGTGCCGATTTACTACGCGACCGGCTCGCGGAAGAAAGCGTTAAAACTCTCGTTCCTGTCAGGTCTAGCGGAACCGGTCGGTGCCATCGTCGGCTTCTTGATTTTGATGCCATTCTTGAACGATACGATCTTCGGTTTGTTGTTCGCAGCCGTCGGCGGAATCATGGTATTCATCTCGCTCGACGAACTGTTACCGGCCGCCCGTGAATACGGCCGGGCCCATCACTCGATTTACGGCATGGTCGCCGGAATGATGGTCATGGCAGCGAGCCTCGTCCTTTTAATGTAACGAAGACATGTGTCAATCTATGCACCTATCAATAAAGAGGTCGTTGAAACGGATTATCCGTCTCAATGACCTCTTTTCATTTCATAGATAGTAGTTCACTTAAGATGATTTTGTTCTCTACTCATCATTCAGAGTTTTTCTTCTTAAAAATTTCTAGCGCTTCAAAAAAAGCGATTCCTGTCAGCAATGAAATGTTTTTAAGGTTTAATACATTATTTTCAATCCAAATTTGCGCTAAAGATTCTCCACAACTTGCTCGAATCATCTCATCCGTGCCTTCATCATTTGCGACGGTCAACAATGCAATCTCTACTGCTTCGTTTTTTGAAATAAAACCCAAATCGATAGCAGCATCGTCTCTTTCTGCATCACTTGCTGTCTTGTCTACTAATATCCCGATTAAATCGCTCGTATTGTCCACACTTAAACCCCTTTTCAATGCGGTGTAGAAGTCTTGAACAAATGGACGAGATCTTTCAACTCAACCGACATATGGCTCATCGTCTCGGCGATGCCATTGATTTCTTGAATCGCGGCGAGCTGTTCTTCCACGTTCGCCCCCGCTTCTTCGACACTGCGTTGCGTCGAAACCGCGTTCGTCGACATGTCCTCGACCGAGACCGCGACTTCGGTCGTATTCGCACTGACTTCCTCTGTCGCTGCGGCAATTTCACTCATCTGACGCGATGTCTCTTGAATGACCGACACGATTTCACGGAACGCCCCGGCGACTTCACCCATTTGGGCGACGCCGTTCGTCACATGCCCGCTCGTCACGTCAAACGCCGCCTCAACTTGTTTCGTGTCCCGTTGGATATCGACAACGACCGCTTGAATCTGCTTAGCCGATTGTTTCGACTCTTCGGCGAGTTTTCGGACTTCGGCGGCGACGACCGCGAATCCTTTTCCATGCTCGCCAGCCCGTGCTGCCTCGATGGCGGCGTTCAAAGCGAGCAAGTTCGTCTGTTCGGTGATGGCCGTGATCGACCGGGTAATCTTTTCAATCTCAAGCGATTGGTTCGAAAGACGTTCGACCATCTGTTGGGTCAAATCGTTGGCCCGTTGAATTTCTTGCATCTGACTCTCGGCCAACTGAATCGTCTCAAGTCCGCCGCTCGCAGCCTCAAGTGTATGAATCGTCTGTTCATTCACACCTTGGGAGGCGGCAGCGATTTGATTCAAGCCGGTGACGGCCTGATTGACGCCAGACGTCCCTTCCTCGGCGCGCTTGGCCGACACTTGGGCCGCGATATTCATGTCTTCGAACAGTCCAGCCACGCCTTGGGTCGTCGTCGCGACGTGGTCCGTGCTCGCGTATAGCTCTTCCGAATACGCCGTCACTTTATCCGAGGCCGCGCCGACCTGGCGGATCAACCCGACGAGGTTGCGTTTCATCTCGTTAAAAGCCGTCACGAGATCACCAAGCTCATCATTCGATTTGGCGACGATGTCTTCCCCGGTCAAATCTCCTTCCGCGACGACTCGTGCTTCACGGACGAGACGGTTGATCGGTGTTAAGAACAGTTTTTGGAGCGCATAGAGCGACAATAGCCCGATGGCGACACCGATGATACTGATGATAATCATCCAGACGATCGAGGTGCCAGCGTTTGCTTGTACCGCCGCCGTCTCTTCGTCCAACATCTCCGCTTGATGAGCGACGAGATCGGTGACCGTCATCCGGACCCGATCGGTCGTCGGGGTCACGCTCGTGTTGAGTACCGTCTTGTACCCGATCTCATCTTGTTGTTGGCGCAGTTCGATGGCACGTGCCATCTCGGTGTCGAGCAGTTGATTAAACTTCTCTAGATTCCCAAGCCAGCTGAGCACTTTGTCGTCAGATGAAGACTTTTTAAGCGCATCCATCAATTCGTCGCGCTTTTGTTGCGACGCTTCTAAACTGATCAGCGTCTTCGGGTTCGAGACGAGTAAATAATAATTCAAGTAGCGCTCGGCATCAGTGACGGTCAACGCCAAATCTTCGGCGATCAACATGTCACGGAGACCTTCGTTCAACACCCGATCGTACTCAGCAGTGGCCTTTTGCAATTGATAAGAACCGAGCGCACCGACGAGGAGCAAGGCAATGATTGTCGGCACGAGCGCGATCGCCATCTTCCGTCGCATCGATGAACGGCCTTTCGTTTGTTTGACGCGAGCCCAACCTTGCCAATTTTTGATTGGTTGTAATAATCGTTTAACGTCCATGTCCGTTTCCTCATTTCCAATTTCTTCTCAACTTGACATTAATGCAAACGTTTTCACTAATCAATTTGATTTTTGGAAATGAGGTCGATGATTCGACGGATTGATGAAGTTTGACAAAAAGCAGACATTTACTCTATGATACAAATCGTAACTATTACTATTTAAGAGGTGGAAGCATGACTGATCTGTCAACACGGGTATTAATCATCGGCGCCGGCGTTCACGGTATGACCCTCGCTGTATCTTATTTAGAACAAGGCGGTGCGTTAGAAGAGCTTCTGCTAATTGACGCTCACGATCAACTACTCAAGAACTGGAAGTCCCAAACCGCTCATATTGAAATGTCACATTTGCGCTCGACGCGCGTCCATCATATATCGTCTAATCCATACGCGTTGAAACAGTTCGCGGCGGCGAACGACTATGGCTCTTATCATTTCAAGGATACGTTCGGCCGACCGTCTTTAGCGTTGTTCAACGATCACTGTAATCAAGTGATTGCGGACTTTAATCTTCGTTCTCGTTTTTTAGGCAATCAACCCGTCTCCTCGATTAAACGGTCCGGCAACGTCTACGAAGTGACGACATCGACTCGACGGATTACCGCCGAGACAGTCATCGTTTCGACCGGTCAATCGAGCTCGATGCATCTACCGGGCTTTGCGGACATCCCGACATGCCGACACGTCTTTTCAGTTAACGATCAACCGGAACAATCGAACGTTACCGTCGTCGGCGGCGGGATCACGGCGTTACATTATACGGTATCGCGTCATAGTAAAGGCCATGACGTCACGCTCGTCACGAAGCGCCCGCTCGAGGTGAGCCAGTTCGACGCCGACCGCAGTTTCATGGGTCCAAAGGGGTTACGCGCTTTTCATCAGTTGGAAGAAAACTGGATCGAGAAACGTGACTTCGTCAAACAAGAACGAAAGCCTGGGACGTCCCCGAACGACCTCGTCTTAAAAGTGAAGCGGCTCGTGCAACTTGGTGAAATCCGACACATCATTGGAGAAGCGGTCCGTGACGGTGACCAGTTATTCGTCGACGGGATTGCGTTGCCGTCTGACGAGATCGTTTGCTGCACGGGGATCCGCCCGCTCCATCCGAAAGAGACGTTTTTACGGCCGCTCATGGAGCAGCTCGACTTACCGCTCACCCCATGCGGCACACCGGTACTCGATGCCTCACTCGCTTGGACAGACAACTTCTACATGACTGGCGCTTACGCCGACTTGATCGTCGGCCCGTTCGCTCGTGCCATTTACGGCGGGCAAGAAGGAGCTCGTCGTATCATTCCTCGCCTATTACCCGCACGAAAAAACGCCTGACCATATACTGATATGCTCCCCAATAAGTAGACAGATGAAATAACAAATCTGTTTATCTGATTGGGGAGTGTTTTTTTATGACGAGAAGTCGACATACGATCGAACAAAAACTGAGCGCGCTGCGCATGATGGATC